>CAKZMC010000001.1 GCA_937128055.1 uncultured Actinomycetes bacterium
TGGCCAGCTCGAGCTTCTCACTGGGTGGAATGAGAACAGCAATTCCTCCGCCCTTGCGTACTGCTTCGACGTAGGTAACCTGTGTGCAAAAGGTATTGGGGGACTGATCGCCTCCGTAGTCGCCCATGTTGATCGCAATAACGGGGACCTTCGTTTCGCTCACCATCTCTCTTACCTCGCCCTCAGCACGGCGCCTTGACACCGTAAGTCCTGGGGTTCTTTCAGTTCCGGTGAGTCCCTGTCAGGGGGTCCGCTGTCTTTCCCCGTTTCTGTGAGGTCACCCCCAGACCGCCTTGCTGCCCTGCGGGCGCCAACGCATACGGTGACCCGGGGGTCCCTAGTCCAGGCCGAACTCCTCTTTCGTCTCCTCCTGTTCCGGAGGCCCCTGGAGTCTCTCCCTCGCGCGTTTGATGACCTCCAGCAACTTGTAGCAGGTCACCTCCAGATTCGCCAGCCTTTCGTCCGCGTAGTCCTCGGCCTCAAGCCTTATCTCCCGTGCCTGCGCCTGGGCTTCTTCCACGATCCTTTCCGCCTCCGCCCGCGCCGCCTTGATGATCTCCGTCTCCTCGATGAGGCGGGCGCGTTCCTCCTGCGCCTCCTCGCGGATCCTCTCCGCTTCCTTGCGGGCCTCCTCCATGAGCTCCTGCTTTTCCTTCACCATCCAACGCGCCTGCTTGAGCTCCTCGGGAAGAGAGCTGCGGAACTCGTCGAGCAGCTCGAAGATCTCGGTCTCGTTGATCATCACCGAGGATGAGAAAGGGACGTGTTTACTGGACACGATAAGATCCTCTATCCTATCCAGTTGCTGAAAGACGTCCATCTAGACCGCCCCTTTCCTCAACGTGCCGAACTTCCTCGCGATCATATCCGTCAACTCCCCCTCTATCTCCTCCGGCACCAGGCCGGTGATGGAACCACCGTAGCAGGCCACCTCCCGCACCGCGCTGGAGCTGATAAAGGTGTACTCGGGATTGGCCATGACGAAGAAGGTCTCCACGTTCTCGTCCATGGCCTGGTTTATCTGTGCCATCTGGAACTCGTACTCGAAATCGCTTATAGCCCTCAGCCCCTTGACTATGGCCGTCGCCCCGACCTCGCGGGCGAAATCGACCAGGAGGTTGTCGAACGATGCCACCTCCACGTTCTCCATCTCCGCCGTCACCTTTCGGAGCATATCAACCCTCTCTTCGAGCGTGAACAGAGGCCGCTTGTATGGGTTGGCGGCCACGGCCACTATGAAACGGTCGAAATACCTGCGCGCCCTGCTGATCACGTCCAGGTGCCCGCAGGTAATGGGGTCGAAGGTCCCCGGGCAGATGGCGACGGTCATGGCTCGCTGGACCCCTCCTTCTCGGGCTTGACAGCATTTTCCTCTTTTACATAAACATCCACCGCGGTCTCCCCGTACTTCCGCCTCTCCGCGTGAACCACTCCCGCTGGCGGCACCGGGGGTGCGCTCCGCAGTGGAGCCTCCATTATCACCACCGAAGAGGGCGCCAGGAACCCTCTCGCGGCCAGTCTATTCAGCATCTCCTGCCGGTATCGTAAATCAATTCTATAGGGTGGGTCTATAAAAATCAAACCGAAGGGCGGCCGTTTACCCGCGGTTTTTCGCAGGTAA
>CAKZMC010000002.1 GCA_937128055.1 uncultured Actinomycetes bacterium
TGGAGTTTCTTAATAGCTGGTATGATTCGAACAAGCATAGGGATAATGTGTCCACCATGTAGTGAACCAGCGCAGCCTATTCAGTTTTGCCCGATTTGCATATATTATTAGGAGGCGAAAGTTAGGAGGCGAAAGCGCCGGCGGCCGCGGCGGCGACCCGCCGCCGGCCACGAAAACCGGCCGCGAAAAGGGGGATCCAGCGAGGTGAAACGAAGGAGGGATAGTCATGGCTCTGACCTACGGTACGGATGAATGGGAGCAGGCATACCAGGAACTGGTCAAGGAGAGGCAAGCGGCCTCACCTCCGCCCTACATCATGGGCACGCCGGAATGGGTGGACCAGTACGAGAAGGCGGTCCAGGGCGACGCCACATACAAGGAGGCGGCAAAGGACTGGGAGGGCTCGGTGGTCATCAAGGTCCTGGCCAAGCCGGATGTGGGGCTGGATAGGGACCTCTACATCTTCATGGACCTCTGGCACGGCGACTGCCGCTCCATGCGCATCGTCCCCCCCGAGGCAGGCGAGGCCGGGGATTTCGTCATCACTGGCGAGTACGAGCGCTGGAAGTCGGTAATAAAGAAGGAGCTGGACACGGTAAAGGGCATGATGCAGGGGAAGCTCAAGCTTAAAGGGGACCTACCCACCATCGTGCGCGCGGTCAAGGCGGCCACCAGGCTGGTGGAGCTCTCCGCCGCCACCGATCCCCGCTTCCCCGACGAGCTGAGCGCGGACGAGGTCGCCGGACTGCGGGATCTCCTGAAGATGGCCGAGGAGAAGTTCGGCATCTGAACCCCCTCGCCAATCCCGGTAACGGCGCGGGTTCCCGGCGGTACCCTCACGGGGACCCGCGCAGGACGCACGGCGGGAGGCGGCAGCGCTCTCCCGCCCGCGGATGCGCATGCAGGGAATGACAATGTGGCGCCAAGGGGACGTCGCGGACTCACGGGAGGTGGTATGCATGGCCTACGATCAGGACCTCGCTTTCATCTACAGGAACTACACGCGCATCGTTTTCGGCATCAATACCGTCAACGACGTGGGATCCGAGGTGGATTACCTGAAGTGCTCCAAGGCCTTCATCATCACCGACAAGGGGGTGAAGGAAGCCGGGCTGGTGGAGAAGGTGCAGAAGGGGCTGGGGAACCGCTTCGTGGGCATGTTCGACGAGTGCCCGCAGGACTCCGGGTTCCACATCGTCAGCCAGGCCGCGGAGATGGCCCGCGCGGCGGGCGCCGACTGCCTGGTGAGCGTGGGGGGCGGCAGCTGCATCGACACCGCCAAGGGCGTGGCCATCCTCCTCAAGGAAGGCGGCGACCTGCACGACTACTCCGGCTACCAGCTTCTCACCCAGCCCCAGACGCCGCACATCGCCATTCCCACCACCGCGGGGACGGGCAGCGAGGTCACCTATTTCTTCGTCATCAAGGACTGGGACAGGAACTTCAAGATAGAATACGGCGACGACTACATCATCCCCAACACCGCCATCCTGGACCCGGTGATGACGCAGGGGCTCCCGCCCATGCTCACCGCCACCACCGGCATGGACGCCCTCACCCACGCCATCGAGGCCATACACTGCGTGGAGCACGCGGAGCCCTTCTCGGACATGATGGCCTACGGTGCCATCCGCCTCATCATGGAGTTTCTCCCCCGCTGCGTGGAGAACGGGGGCGACCTCTTCGCCAGGGGGCAGCAGCAGATAGCGGCGGCCATGGCGGGCATCGCCTTCTTCAACTCCATGGTGGGTCTGGTGCACGGCATCGCCCACATCCTGGGAGCCCTGTGCGGCGTGCCCCACGGCCTGGCCAACAGCATCCTGCTCCCCCACGTCATGAAGTATAACCTCGACGAGTGCCCGGAGCGCTACGCCCTCGTCGCCGAGGCCATGGGGGTGAAGGAGAAGGGCATGAGCGACGAGGAGGCGGCGGAGGCGGCCATAGAGGCCGTGCGGGACCTGACCAAGAGGATGAATGTCCCCCAGAGGTTGCGGGATGTGGGCGTCAGCGAGGAAATCCTGCCGGAAGCGGCGGATGCATCCCTGGGGACCGGCCCCATGATCGCCAACCCCAAGATGATCTACGAGGCCGAACAGGTCCTCGAAGTGATGAGAAACGCTTACTGAGAGATATCCGCCGACGCCGACGGCGCGGCGGCGCCGTCTCCCGGCGAGACGGATTCCGTCCCTGAAAGGATGGGGCTTTGAGGAGGAAAGGAGGAGACATGGCCGACATCAGCCTGGGAACGGGCGCGGAGGAGGTCCCCCTGGCGGGGATGCTCGCGGACATGCTGAAAGCCAACCTGGAGAAGCCGGAGAAGCTGAAGGACTTCAACAAGCTGAAGTCCAGGGTGCTCATCCATGCCGAGGACGCCGATGCCAAGATCACCATGGACTTCGACCGCGGCAAGCTGGTGGTCTACGGCGGCGAGGTGGGCAAGCCGGACATCTCCATCGCCACCGACTCCACCACCCTGCTGGACCTGGCCAACATCAAGATCAAGTTCGGCCTGCCCTGGTATTTCGACGAGACCGGCCTGGGAGTGGTGAAAAAACTGCTCACGAGGAAGCTCAAGATCAAGGGCCTCATCACCCGCTTGCCGGCTCTTACCAGGCTCACCAAGGTCATGTCCCTCAACTGACGTGAACGGCCGGTAGGCCGGGGCCGGCCGCGACCGGAAGAGCCGTTAGGCTGAGAAAAGTCGCGCGCCAAACCCGGCGGAAAGGGGTGCAGGAAAAAGGTAGCCCCTTGCGGCAGTGGTACCCAGAAGAAGCGACGAGAAACGGGGTGATGTCGATGGCCTTCGGGAACATGGGCAAGGTGGCGGAGGTGGACCTCACCTCCGGCACGGTAAGCGAGATAGAGCTTGACGAGCAGATCTACCGCGACTACATCGGCGGCACCGGCCTGGCGGCCAAACTCCTCTACGACCGGGGGAACCTGGACGCCGCCCCCCTGGAACCTGACAACCTGCTCATCTTCGCCACCGGGCCGCTCACCGGCATCGGTTTCTCCGGCTCCAGCCGCCTCTCGGTGGGGGCGCGCTCCCCCCTGACCGGCGTCTGGGGACAGGCCTCCTGCGGGGGCAACTTCGGGCCGGAGCTCAAGCGCTGCGGCTACGACGCCCTCATCCTGCGCGGCAGGGCCGAAAAACCCGTGTACCTGCTCCTGGGGGACGATTCCGTGGAGATCGCCGCCGCGGACGACCTGTGGGGCAAGGACGTCTACGAGACCACCGACATCCTCAAGGAGAGGCACGGCAAGCAGTGCAAGATCCTCGCGGTGGGGCCCGCCGCGGAGAACGGGGTTCCCTATGGCAGCATCACCAACGATTACGGCCACCATTTCGGCCGCTCCGGCATGGGCACGGTGATGGCCTCCAAGAAGGTCAAGGCCATCGCCGCCCAGGGCTCCAAGAAGATCGAGCTCAAGGACCCCGAGAAGGTCAAGGCCATGCAGGAGGAACACCGCGAGCTGGTGAAGGAGAGCATCTTCTGCGGCGCCATCTCCGCCTTCGGCACCGGCGCCAACATGGACGCCAAGATGTACGAGGGCGACGTGCCCACCCGCAACTGGGGCCAGGGCATATGGGAGGAGGGGGCGGAGAAGCTCTCGGGCATCGCCCTCGCCGACGGCTTTATCGTGGACCATGCCAGTTGCCGGGGATGCGCCGTGCGCTGCAAGCCGGTGGTGGAGGTGAAGGAGGGGCCTTACGCCATGGGTCCCGGGCCCGGACCCGAGTACGAGACGCAGGCCTCCTTCGGCACCCTGATCATGAACGACAACCTGGCCGCCCTGTGCAAGATCAACGACTACTGCAACCGCATGGGAATGGACACCATCACCTGCGGGGCCACCGTCGCCTGGGCCATGGACTGCTACCAGGCGGGCATCATCAAGCCTGAGGACTACGACGGCGTGGAGCTGAAGTGGGGCGACGTGGACGCGGTCATCGACCTCCTCCCCAAGATCGTCAACCGGGAGGGCAAACTGGGGGCGCTCCTATCCAAGGGCTCCCGCGCCGCGGCGGCGGAGGTCGGAGCTGGCGCGGACGCCTACCTCACCGACTCCAAGGGCCTGGAAGCGCCCATGCACGACCCCCGCTGCAACTGGGGCGACGGCCTGGCCTACGCGGTATCCATCCGGGGCGCCTGCCACGTCTCCAACCTCACCTTCCTGCTGGAGTGGGGGGCCATTGTCTATCCAGAGATCGGGCTGGACAAGGATTACCAGCCCCAGTCGACCGAATACAAGGCGGAGGCGGTGGCCCTCACCGCCGATCTGGGGTGCATCATGAACTCCGCCTGCTGGTGCGAGTTCCCCGCCACCGTCTACTCGGTCACCCAGTGGGCGGAGCTGTTCAGCGCCGTGGCGGGCTACGGCTGGGACGTGGGGAAGATGATGGAGGCGGGGGCGCGCGTGTGGTTCCTGCAGCGCTGCCTGGGCCACATCTGGGGCGCCAGCGGGGCCGACGACCGCATCGGGAAGCGCATCATGACCCCGGTGGAGGACGGCGGCATCGCGGGTTCCGTGCCGGACATGGAGACCATGCTGCGCGAGTTCTACGAGTACCGCGGCATGACCCCTGACGGCATGCCCACCCGCGAGGCGCTGGAGAGGTACGGGCTGGGCTACCTGGCCGACCGCCTCAACCTCTAACCCAGAGCGCCCCCCAAACATATCTTGGGGTCAAGTCTCGTTCATGTCTGGGGGGTTGTCCGGGGATGGAGTGCGTCTCCGCCCTCCGGACGGCCTTCGCTGCGCCCATCCCCCGCAAGCGAGAGACCCTTCCTTCTTCCGGCCCGGAGCCCTCTGTCAAGACCTCAGGGCCAGGCCCTCTCCATGTCTAAAGGGAGCCTGGCCCAGCTTTCGATTCCTTGACCCCAGCCTTTATCCCAGCCTTTTCACGCCGGTCAACACCTGGGGATCGGGCCTCGTCCGTCGCCTTTTGTAAGACCGAGGGAAGGCTCCGCCCTCCTGCCCTTCACCAACTTTCCTCTGGGATGGGACGACGTCAGACATGGAAGAGGCCTTACCCTTTTCATATACGGCGCTCCCTCGTGCGCGAAGCCCTCCCCCGAGAGACGTCG
>CAKZMC010000003.1 GCA_937128055.1 uncultured Actinomycetes bacterium
TTACAGATGAAGGGCAGGTCCACCTCCTGCCGGTAGCGGGTGGCCAGCTCCCGGAACCATCCCGGGTGCAGGGTGAGGATGTCGTCGTCGAAGCGGATGTAGCGGAGGCGCCCCTCCACGTCCGCCTCGATGATATGGCGTATCTCCTGCATCACGTTGTCCACGCTGCGGAAGCGCACGTAGCGGCGGCGGTTGGGGTATATGCTCCTCTGCGCGTGATTGGAGCAGTAGGTGCAGCTGTAGGGGCAACCGCGAGAGGCCATCAAGGTGCCCCTCTCGTGCTGCTGGGGGCAGAAACAAGCGGGGTCGAATATCTCGCGGTCCGGGAAGGGGAGGCTGTCCAGGTCCTCTATGAGCGGGCGCACCGGGTTCTTCCTCAACCCGTCACCGCGACGCACCCAGAGGGAAGCGACGCCGGTGTGGTCCCTCCCCTCCTCCAGCGCCGCGCAGAGCTCCGCCAGCGCCTCCTCCCCTTCCCCCAGGCAAACGGCGTCCAGGGGGGATCCCTCCATCGCTCCCGCCGGGTCGAGGGTGGCGTGGGCTCCGCCACATATGGTAAATATATCCATGTCCTGCTTTATCCACGTCACCCACTTGCGCACGTGGGGGAACATGTGGGTGGTGCTGGAGAAGGCCAGCACGTCCGGAGACTCTTCCCGCACGCGTGCGAGGAGTTCCTCCCTCCCCACCGGGCTGACCAAGTGGATGAGCGAGGTGCGGTGCCCTTCACGCCTGAGAAAGGCGGAGAGGTAACCGATGCCCAGGTAGATGCGCCCCTCCGGGAGATAATGCTCCTCGTCATACTGAAAAAAATCGGGGTAGACGAAGGTGACCTTCAATCCCATTCCCCGCCACCTCCGTCCCCGTATCCGTTCCCTCTTCCCCCTCCAGGGCAAGACTCCGGGACGGCGGGGCGGGGAGCGAAAGCGGCCTCGCCTGTCATGTCCTGCTTTGCCTCCTCAGCGTCATGGTGTTAACCGCTCCCAGCGCCAAGTACGCGTATGGCGGAGCCCGGTCCCTCCCACCCCATCATGATATTATGCGGGGCGCCGCCGCACCAACCTCAGGACCGGCGCCGCCCGCTTCCCGCGCGGCAGGCGCCCCCTTGCGCCATGCCCGCCGCGCATATATGTGGCCCTTACCCTGCCCTCGCGCCCTACAGGGGGAAAGCACCTCGCCTGCAGTTCATGAGGAAACGTCCCATCTTGTCCCCCAAGGGGGGCATCCTGGAGGTGGCGAGGAGGAGGGGGTTGATGAACCACGGGTTGTTCCCGTAGCGTATGGCCATGGTTCCCAGCCGGAAATATCTGCCATAATACCGCTTGAGGGTGAGGGGGTAGAGGGCCAATTCCTCGGGGTCGCCGCGCCGCAGGGCGGAGGCCAGGGCCTCCGCCGCCCAGCGGCCGCTCTCCAGGGCGTAGGTTATCCCCTCCCCGCTCATGGGATTTACCATGGAGGCGGCGTCCCCCACCAGCACCACGTTTGCCAGCCGCGGCACGGCTCCTCCCATGCCCACCCGCAGCAGGGCGCTACGTGGCTTTGCGAGCGGGCGCGCCCCGCCCAGCTTCTCCGCCGCGTAGCGGGTGCGGGTGCAGAAGTCCTCGAGGACGCGGTTGAGGTTCATCCTGCGCTTCTCCCGCGCGTGGAGCATGAACCCCACGCCCACGTTGGCCGTCTCCCGGTCGAGGGGAAAGATCCACCCGCAGGCGGGCGATATGGCGTCCTCGGGGTAGATCTCCAGGAAGTCGGACACCTCCCTCACCCCCTGCATGTAGCAGCGCACGGAGACTCCCACATAGCGGGGATCGTGGCGCAGAAGCCCCAGTTTTCTCCCCACCAGCGAGGAGGCGCCGTCCGCGCCCACGATGTAGGAGGCGGACACCTCCCTCCTCTCGCCTTCCCTCTCGGCCACCACCCCTTGCACGTTCCCGTCCTTCCAGGGCATAAGGTCCGCGACGCGGCATCCCTCCCAGACCTCCGCCCCCGCCTCCCGCGCCCTGCGCAGCAGGATGGAGTCGAGCTCCCGGCGGGGCACCACGTAGCCGTGGTGAGGGAAACGGCTGCCCATGGGGTAACGTACTTCCGTGACGCCCCCACGGGTGGCGTAGAAACGCATGCCCGCCGTGCGCCGAAACCTTCCCGCAAGCTCCTCCTCCACCCCCAGGACCCGCAGGGAATGCACTGCCCGGGGAGCGATCCCGTCGCCGCATGCCTTCTCGCGGGGGAAAACCTCCTTATCCAGCAGCAGGACGCGGAATCCCCTCGAGGCCAGGGAGAACGCCGCGGAGGAACCGCCGGGCCCGGCACCGACGATGACGGCGTCGTAATCTGCCTTCATGCGGTAGATTATAGCAGCCCGCAAAGGCCGCCAAGCGGCGTCCGGGAAGTAGTCCGCGCGCGAACGGCCCCTGCCACCACGCCCGGGACGGCCGCGCCTATTAGTCGGGGAGCTGTCCGCGAGTGCGCACCGTTACCCTTTAAAGCGTGCCCACATATATGTGCACGTTGCTTCCGGATTCCACCATCTCCCCCGCGGCGGGGTTCTGGTTCACCACCTTGCCCACCTTGGAGGGATCCACGACCACCTGGGTGTGTTGCACGGGTTTCAGGCCTACGTCCCTCAGGATGTCCTTGGCATTGTCCGCCGTCTCGTCGATGACGCCGGGCACCTCGACCATGGCCGGCCCGGTACTCACCACGATGGTCACCCGGCTGCCCTTGGCGACCTTGAGGTTGGCCAGGGGGCTCTGCCGTATGACCTTTCCGGCTGCCACCTCGGAGCTTGCCTCCTCGCCCACCGAAACCTGGAAACCTGCGTCGCGCAGCCTCGTCACCGCCTCCTCCCTCTCCAAGCCCACCACGTCAGGGACGGCCACTTTCGTCTGCTCCACCCCCACCACCAGCTTGACGCGAGTCTTGGGGGAAATGAGCTTGCCGCTGGCGGGCTCCTGGGAGACGACGATGCCGATGTCGTCCTCGTCCTCAACCTCTTCGTTGACTATCTCTATGACCCTGACTCCCAGCTCGCGCAGGACCTCCTCCGCCTCGTCCTTGCCCATCCCGGTCACCCTCGGCATCTTCATCTCCCGGGTGACGGTGACGTTCACCTTCTCCCCCTTGGCCAGAAGGGTGCCCCACTCGGGATCCTGGGAGACCACCACCCCCACCTCCTGCGAGGCGTCCTCTATGTACTGGTCTTCCACCTCTCCCAGCACGAGGCCCAGGCCTTCCAGGGTCTGCCGCGCCTGCTCCTCGCTCATGCCCTCCAGGTTGGGGACCTCCACCTTCGCCCCTCCCCCGGAGAAGACCAGTGCCAGCACCACGCCTATGACCACCAGGAGGGCTGCGACGCCCGCCGCCGCCCAACCCCAGCGACGTCTCTCGGCGGCGGCAACCGGAACCGTGGCCGTGACGCCTTCCGGCAGCACCGGAGTCGCGGTGACCGGCATGCCCTCCAGGAAACGCAGGAGGTCCGCCTTCATCTCCTGGGCCGTCTGGAAGCGGTTTGCGGGGTTCTTGGCCATGGCCTTCATGACGATGGCCTCCAAGGTAGGCGGTATCTCCGGATCGATGACCGAAGGAGGTACGGGATCCTCCCGCACGTGCTTGTAAGCCACGGTCACCGGGCTGGGATCGTCGAAGGGAACCCGGCCAGTGAGCATCTCGTAGAGCACCACCCCGAGGGAGTATATGTCCGAGCGCCCGTCCACCTGCAAGCCCTGGGCCTGCTCGGGTGAGATGTACTGGGGGGTCCCCATGACCACACCCGTCTGCGTCATGCCGCCGCCGTTTCCCTCGCGGGCGATGCCGAAGTCCATCACCTTCACCTGCCCCAGGCTGGTGATGAAGACATTGTGTGGCTTGATGTCCCGGTGCACCAGGTTGTGGCGGTGGGCGAACTGCAGGGCGGCGCAGATCTCGGCCGCGATCTCCGCGGCCCTTTCCGGGAGGATGCGGCCCTCGTTCTTCAGGATTTCCTTGAGGTCGCGGCCCTCGACGTATTCCATGACGATGTAGTAGAGTTCCTCCTCGTTCCCCCAGTCGTAGATGTTGACGATATTGGGGTGGTTCAGGTTGGCGGCGGCCTGCGCCTCGTGGCGGAACCTCTGGATGAAGGAGGGGTCGGAGGCGAACTGGGGGTGCAGGACCTTCACCGCGACCTCCCGCCCCAGGAGCAGGTCGTCGGCCAGGTAGACGTCGGCCATCCCTCCGCTTCCTATTTTTTCCTTCAGGCGATAACGCTCGTTAAAGACCCTGCCCAGCATCTGACCTCCTTGCTCAGGTCCCTTGCGCCGATCCCGTCAGGCCGTGCCGACCACGGGCGGCTCATTCCCTTGCTCTCGGCCTCCCCTTGCCGCCCCCTCTCGCCGGCAGCGAGGCGGCCGCCGCCCGTCCCGCGCAAAGCGCCCACAAGCCCTCGTCATCCGTGCCTGCCCGCACGCGGCCTTTCCCGTAAAAATTACTTCCATGCTGCGCGTTTAAATCCCTCCATCCCGGTTCGGGCGGAGCTTCCCGCCCCCTCTCCCCCGATATCATCCACGACAGGCATGCTTCTCCCTCGGCGGAAGCGAGGGGCGGGCGCATGACGCCGCGATCGTCCGTTCACGGCCGTGGGGATGGCTCGCGCTTTCCGTGCAACTCCTCTTAAATATTTTGAGGGTCCCCGCCCGCCGCCCGGTTCCCGGCCCAACCTCTGCCGGAAAACCCCCCAGGCGCCGCTCAGGACGTTTTTCTGCTCACCACCAGGTTCACCGTCGCACCCCCGGAGAGCTTGGATCCGTAGGGAGGATCGGTCTCCACCACCCGGTTCTCGCTGTAGCCGGGCTCGTCACGGTAGGTCACTTCTCCCACGCGAAAACCCCGGCTCTCCAGCACGATGCGCGCGTCATCCAGGGTCAGTCCCACCAGGTTGGGCACGGTGAGGGGGCCCAGGCTCTCCAGGACCTTGACCACCGTCTTCCTGTCCACCATCACACCGACCATGGGATCCTGGGAGATGACGTGGCTCGCCTTCACTTCCATGTCGTATTCCTTGCCCACCACCAGCACCCCCAGGTCGCGTTCCCCGGCAACCCTGCGCGCCTCCTCCACGCTCATGTTCACCAGGTTCGGAACCTCGACCTTGCTGCCCCCTATAAAAGCGGAGATGATCCAGAAAAGGAGCGTGATCGCCGCCAAGCCCAGAAAAACCGCCCCCGCCCAGACCTGCCACCGCCGCAGGCGCGGGAGGGGGAGGGGTATCGCGGGGGCGGCCGCCTCGGCCTCCGCCGCGGCTTCCCCGGTGATCACCTCGGGCAGGGGGGCCATGGGCAGCTCCTCGCGCAGCGTGGAAACCGCCTCCAAGAGCGCCTGTCGGGCGTTGGCGAACCCCTTCCCATCCGAGCTTTCCATGCACTGCTGCACGAAACGCCGCAACCTCGAAGGTACCCCCGCGTCCCACTTCAACTTGCCCTTTTTGATGTCCTCCGCCGCCTCGGCCTTGCTGCGCCCGCTCAGGGAGCGGTAGACGAGGTATCCGAGATCGCGCAAATCCTTCTTGGCGTCCACAAGAAAGGGGAAGGGGCTGTCAGCCCCTCCCAGCAGGCTGGGAAACCCTACATCCGAGATCTTGGCCCTTCTTCCCGGAAAGACGAAGACGTGCTTCTCGTCCAGGGAACCGTGGGCCACCCCCTTCTCCTCCAGATAGGTAAGGATCCTGGTCACCTCCACGGCGAAGTAGAGGGCGCCCAGGGGCTTCATCTTCTTGCCCGCCTCCAGCATCTCGTGCATCGTCTTGGCGTGCAGTATCTCCATGACCACGAAGGGCCTGTTCTCCTCTATCCCGTAGTCCATGACCTCCACTATCCCGGGATGTCGGAGGCGGGTCGCCCGGTGTGCCGCGACGCGGAACTGATCGCAGAACTCCCGGTCCGACAAGAGATGCAGCAGGGGGAGCTTGACGGCCACCTCCCGCTCCTCGAGCAGGTCGAAACCGCGGAAAACCTCGACCGTCCGCCCCAGAGCTATCCGCTCGTCGAGGCGATAGCGTTTCCTTAAGACCCTACCTCTCCAGTCCTCGGACCTTTCCATCTTCACTCCCGACGGATCAGCCGTTCATGCCTCACGTGTCGGCCACGATTACCCTAACACTATCTTAATGAAATCCGCCCCGGCAAACAGCATCCCGCGCGAGACTCCCGCCGAAGCTGCCGCGGACCCGCAGCGACTCTGCCCCTGGCGTGTTCCGCGGAAGGCCCTTCCGGCCGTGTTGCCCCGCGGTCCCATCACGAGCGCCGCCGCGCAGGGGCTTACTCGAGCGCGGCTTTCATGACCTCGCGGGCGATGGGGGCGGCCACCGTGCCGCCGCTCCCGCCGCTGTTCTCCACCACCACGACCACCACCACGCTGGGGTTCCCCGCCGGGGCGATTCCCAAGAACCAGGCATGGGGGGGCTTGCCCTCCACCTCCGCGGTGCCCGTCTTGCCGGCCACCTTGACACCGGAGATGGCCGCTTGGGTCCCGGTGCCCTCCTCCACCACGTCGACCATCATCTCCAGCAACTCCGCCGCCGTCTCCGCCTCGATGGGACTCCTCCACACGGAAGCCTCGTGGCGTTCGAGGATCTCGGCGCCCCTGCGCACTTCCTTCAGCAGGTGGGGAACCATGATCTTCCCTCCGTTGGCCACCGCGCAACCCGCCAGGCAGAGCTGCAGGGGAGTGAGGAGCAGCTCTCCCTGCCCCACCCCAGTCCAGGCGAGGGCAACCACGTCCATCTCCCTGGCCCCGGGGATGGTCGAGGTGGAAACCGCGGGGTAATCGAGCGGCGGCACCTCGTTGATCCCGAAGCGCTCCGCGCAGTCGACCAGCGCATCCGGGCCCATACGCACGGCCAACTGAGCGAAATAGGTGTTCACGGAATAGGTCAGCGCGGTTTTCATGTCTATACTGCCGAAGTTGCGCGGGGGGTCCCCGTAGTTGGTGACCCGGGAACCCCCCACCGACCACACCCCCGGGCAATCGAACACGGTGGAGGCGGGCAGCCCGAAATCCATGCCTGCAGCCGCCGTCACCACCTTGAAGCTCGATCCCGGCGTATAAAGCCCCATGGTGGCACGGCTCAACAAGGGGCTGTCCGGGTCCGCGGAGTAAGCGCCGATGGACGCCTCGGCCAGCAGGGTCCCGTCTTCGGCTCTCTCCTGGCTCACCAGCGCGTTGGGATCGAAGGTGGGCCACGAATACAGGGCCAACACGGCACCGGTCTTGGGGTTGATGGCCACCACCGCTCCCTTGCGCGAGCCCAGGGCTGAGGCGGCCGCCGCCTGCACCCGGGAGTCCAGGGTAAGGTGCAGGTCGTTCCCTTCCTGCAGGACGGCGGTCATCTCCTGCACCCAGTCGCGGGCGGGTTTCCTTCCCAGCAGGTAATCGTTGTAAGTCTTCTCCAGGCCGCTCCTCCCGAACTGTGGGCTGTCATACCCCAGGACGTGGGCGAAGAGTCCTCCGGCGGGATATTTCCTCCGGTAGCGGAAGGGGCCTTCCGTCTCCTCGCTCTCCGCCAGCAGCACGTCGTCGGAGGTGTACACCTTGCCCCGCGCGATCCCGTACTCCTCCACCAGCCGCCTCGTATTGGCATGATTTTCCACGAGGCTCTTCTGGCCCCAGACCTGCAGGTAGCTCAGGTTAACGACCAGCGCGACGGTCACGGCGACGAAGAAGGCTCCCAGGCGCTTAATGCCCTTCTGCAAGTCCCCTCCCTCCCACGGATATGCACAACAAGAGGCCCAGCAGGAGGAAGTTGCTCACCAGGGAACTTCCCCCGTAACTCACGAAGGGCAGGGTTATCCCGGTGAGGGGCAGCAGCCTGGTCACCCCTCCCATGATGATGAAGGATTGCAGGCCGACGATGGCGGACAGCCCCACCGCCAGCAGCTTCCCGAAATCATCGGGGCTGCGCAGGGCGATATACAGCCCCCGGCAGGAGAAGGCGAGGTAGAGCAAGGCAAGGGCCACCGCCCCGAAGAGGCCGAGTTCCTCCCCCGCCGAGGCATAGATGAAATCGGTTTCCACGAAGGGGATGAGATCAGGGCTTCCCCTGGCCAGCCCCGTCCCGGAAAGGCCTCCGTCCGCGAAGGCAAAGAGCGACTGCGCTATCTGGTAGCTCTCGCCGTTGACCGTCTGCGGGTCAAGGGGGTCCAGCCAGGTTTCCACCCTGCTCTCCACGTGGCCGAAGATGAAGAATGTGACGGTGGCCCCCGCCAGGAAGAGGATGATCCCCACGAGCACGAAAGCCGGGCGCTGGGTGGAAACGTAGATCACGGCCAGGAAGATGCCGAAGAAGAGCAGGGAAGACCCTAAGTCCCGCTGGAAGATGAGGAGCAGCAGGGAAAGCGCCCACATGGTGAGCAAGGGGCCGAGGTCCCTCAAGCGGGGGAGGTTGAAACCCCACACGCTTTTCCCCGCCGCAGCGATGAGTTCCTTGCGTTCCGCCAGGTAGGCCGCAAAGAAGACGGCAAGCAGTATCTTGGCCAGTTCGGACGGCTGAAAGCGCAGCGGCCCGAGGACGAGCCACAACCTCGCCCCGTTGACCTCCCGCCCCAGGATCATGGTGGAAAAGAGCAGCGCCAGCCCGAGCAACGCCAGGGTGTAGCGGTATCTTTCCATGACCCGGTAATCGCGCAGGAAGGCGACCAGGAGGAGCATGCACGCTATCCCTACCCCCATCCAGACCAGCTGCAGCCTGGCCATGTGCGCGTTCAGGCGCAGGAGCAACACCATGCCCACGAGGCACAGGGCGGTGGTGAGCGGCAGCAGCACGGGGTCGGCCTCCGGCCGGAAGCGGCGCAGGATGATGTGGGCGAGGAGAAAGGCTCCCGAGAGCACCAGGGGATAGACGGCGTTGCCCGCCACGACCCGGCCCTCGCGCGCCAGGTCCAGCGAGATCCATCCCAGGAAGGCGATGGGGAGGGCTGCCGCGATGAGCGCCACTTCTTTCCAGCGGTTCTTCATGCCCGGCCCTGCCCCTCCCGCACCCCGCCGGTCCGCGCGCGCTCCCTTTTCCCTCATCGCCGCTTCCACCATCGCCCCTTCGCCTCTCCTGCCTTCGCCCCGCCCTTGCCGGCGGCGCGGCCCCGCGGTACGTCCCCCTCCTCCAGGTCGATGACGACCACGGTGATGTTGTCCTCTCCTCCCCTGGCGTTCGCCTCCATGACCAGGCGCCGGCAGCATTCCTCGGGATCTTCCACGCCCGCGAGGATCGCCTCCAACTCCTCGTCATCCAGCCCTGAAGTCAAGCCGTCGGTGCAGAGCAGGACCCTGTCCCCCGCGCGCAAGTCGGGGCTGGCCAGGTCCACCACCAGGCGTCTTTCCATTCCCAGCGCCCTCAGGATCACGTTACGGCGGGGGTGGACCCGCGCCTGCCGCGGGGTGAGGAAACCCTCCCTCACCATCTTCGCCACCAGCGAGTGGTCGCGGGTCAGGGAGGTTAACCTCCCGTCCCGCAGGAGGTACGCGCGGCTGTCGCCCACGTGCCCCAGGAACGCTCCTTCCTCCAGCACCAGCGCGGTGAACGTGGTGCCCATTCCCTCAAGTCCCGGGTTTTCCGTTGCCATGCTGGCGAGAAGTTCGTTGGCCGCAAGGATCCCTTCGTTAAGCCTCTTCATCGGGGGAAGGTGCCGGTTCTCCAGGTCATAGCCGAGGAACCGCTCCACGGCGACGGAGCTGGCCACCTCCCCGGCCTGATGGCCTCCCATGCCGTCGGCGACCACGAAGACGCGCCCGTCAGCATGCCAGCTGTCCTCGTTGTTCTTCCGTACCCTGCCCACGTCAGAAAGGGCCGCGTAACGCATAAGCCTCTCCTTCCCGGGGAAAGTCCCAGCGCTCCTTGCCGCTTCCACCCTCCGCAACCCGTGCATGTGCACACCCGGCACGGGGGCGTTCTCAGCGCCTGAATTCCATCAGGGTGTTTCCCACCTTGACGTTGTCCCCGCCCCGCAACTCCGTCGGGTAATTGATGCGCCTCCCGTTGACGTAGGTTCCGTTGGTGCTGCCCAGGTCCTCGATGTAAAACCTGCCCTCGACCTGATAGATCTTGGCGTGAAGGTTGGAGGCGAACTCGTCCTGCAGGCAGACCGAGCATTCGGATGCGCGCCCGATGAGCACTTCCTTGCCCATCTCCCAGTCAACGCGCCGGCGCCGGCCTCTTTTTTCCGTGATGACCAGGGACGCCCCGCGCCTGCCGACCACCTTCCGCGCCGGCTCGCGAGCCGCCTTCGCGCGCGGGGCCGGGCTCAGCTCACGGTAGACCGTCCTCGCCACCAGAACGACGAAGACATAGAGCAGGAACAGGAAGACGTACCTCAGGGTCACGTAGACTATCTCGGGCAAGTTCCGCCCCTTTCCTCTCCCGCCACCGGGCTTCCCCGCCTGCGTGTGTCCCGCTTCGCGCCCTCCCGGTCGCCTTCCGCGCCGGACACCGCGGATGGCCCCGCGCGCCGCGCATCGCTTCCCCTGCGCACCACGGGCTCCCCGCCTCGCGCCGTCGCCTCTTCCGCCACCGTCGCACCTTGCGGCCGACCCGCTATCCTCGGGCCTCGTCGACGAGCTCGAACCTCATCTCCACCTCGCCGCACTCCAGGACATCCCCCTCCTCGAGCAACCTCTCCCGCACCCGCCTTCCCCCCACCAGGGTCCCGTTGGTGCTCCCCAGGTCCCGCAGCACGTAGCCCTCCCTTATGCGCTCTACCTCCGCATGAAAGCGGGAAACCCCAGGGTCCGGGAGAACGATGTCGTTTTCCTCAGCCCTCCCGATGCGCACCCTGGGCTTGTGCAAGGCGTAACGCGACCCCGCCTTCGCCCCACCCAGGACAGCGAGCACTCCCAGCCGCGTCTCTTCCCGTGCGGGGAGGGCCGCACCCGCAACGCCTTCCTCCCCGCTCCTCTCGCGCGAACCCTCTCCGAAGTGGGCCCGCACCTCGAACTCCCCTTTTCCCAGCCTTTCCTCCCGCAGGATAACGAGGCGGGGGCGCGTGGGCAGACGGTAATGCTTCTGGTTGGCATACCCTATGACCAGCGCCTCCAGCTCGGCGACCAGGGAGTCCAGGACCCCCGACAGGTGCTCGTAATCCTCGAGGCCGAGCAGCACCGTGAAGCGGTTCGGCGCCTGCACGCCGTCCACCCCCAGCACGCGGGCGTCATCCATCTCCCTCAGCACGCGCCGCGCGATCTCCAGGGGGTGCACGTCTCCCTTGAAAACCTTGGCGAAAGGCCCCTCGATGGCCTTCTCCAGCCTCTTCTCGAAACGGCGCAACAGTCCCATCATGCGAACCCCGTCATGGTTTCATCCTCGTCACGATATCCTCCACCTCGGCGATGCGGCCGGGGAACCTGGCCATCTCCAGCACTATGAGAGCCAGAGAGATCAGGGCCACCAGCACGCTGCGCCAGGCATCGCCGCTGAAGAGGTAGAGAAACACCCCCAGCACGGAAGACATGCTGGTGCCCACGCCCTGCAGCCCGAATACCCCTTCGGCATAGGTCCATCCCTTCTCGGTATTGCCGAGATGTGGAAACAGTCTCCACAGGCGCCGGTAGAGGTAGAGGTTGAAGAACCCCCATGCCGCCAAGCCGACAGCCGCCAGGGCTGCTGTCACGGCGTTGATGCTCGCGGCGCTCAGCTCGGCCCGGCGTACGGACCAGGGAGAGAGGGCGAGAAAGACGATGAAGGGCAGCAGTATGAGGGGGATTCCCCATCCTATTAGGCATAACCTGAGAAAAACCTTCTTCTTTCCCTCCGCCATTCTCCTGTCTTCCCTTGCACCGTGCACGATACCCGCATCTTCGCCGGACAAATGCATTATACCAACACCCCATGTGGCCTTTAAAACCTGGCGGCGGGTGCCGATATGATATCTTGCATCGCGGGAGCAGGGCAGGCTCCGCGCCGGACGGCCGCCCGGCGGCGAGGCGAGCACGATGCGCCGACAAGAGGAAAGGTTATCGGCATAAGTGATAGAATTAGATTGATAGATGGCATTTTCAATAACCTGGAGGTGGACGTGATGGAGTGTCCTTTCCACGCCGGAAACGAGGCGATAACCACCTGCGTGCAATGTGAAACGCCTATTTGTCCTCTCTGTGTGTCCGAAACCAACCAGGTACACCTGTGCATGAATTGCTACCGGTCGAGGGTGGATGAGCTGTCCGCCGTTCTGGGAAGCGCTTCCATCCGCATGGCCAAGGAGCGCCGGAAAGCGGAGTCCAAGATCACGCTCGGACGCCGCGCGAAGGGCAAGGCAGCTCCTGCGGCGCCCGTGGCGGAAGCGCGCCCCGTCTTCGGCACCGAGGCCGAGGAACCCCTCTGGGAAAAGGAGGCCTTCGAGCCGACCCCCAGCGAAGAGGCGGTACGGCCCATGAAGGTCGCCGCGGGAGCCGCGGCGGTGGGAGCCGCGGCGGGCGCGGTGGGAGCCGCGGCGGAGGCGCCCCCTTCCAAGAAGGAGCTGGCCCGCCTCAAGAAGGAGGAGGCCAAGCGCCTGAAGCAGGAGAAGAAGATGGCCCGCAAGGGGGCCGCGGCGGAGGCGGAGGCCCCGG
>CAKZMC010000004.1 GCA_937128055.1 uncultured Actinomycetes bacterium
GCCTCCCGGAAAACGGCCCCCGCCGTCGCCTCCAAGGACCACCTCCTTCACCCAGAAAGCAGTACGTTAGTTTTTATCGTCACCCCCTCGCCGCGGATAAACTCTTCATGCGCCGCTCGGCGGCGCGGTTTTCCCCGGGGAGCCCGCGAAGAAGACGGCCAAGGAGCGCGGAAATACCTGCGGGTTTGACCCCCGTGCATAATTCACTTACCCTTTATTTAGGGATTCCCTCACGGGTTGACGGTATTCCCCTTTTCCCATTGAGGGGGATGCCGAGGGCCGGGGAACGAGGCTGCGAGAAGGAGGCGGTGAGCGAGGATGGCGCAGTACGAACAAGGCATGCTCGATGCATCCATGCTGATTCCCGAGCCGGAAGAGAATTTCTTCCTGCCTCAGGACGTGATCGACCACATGGAGCGCATCAACGAACTTTCCACGAAACACCCGGTCAACGTGCTGGTGGCCGGAAAGCAGGGGTGCGGAAAATCCACCCTGGTCAGGCAATTCGCTGCCCGCAACAAGCGGCCGCTGGCCACTTTCCAGGTGGGCATACTCTCCGAGCCGGGGCAGCTCTTCGGTGACATGAGGCTCAAGGAAGGGGAGACCTACTACCAGCAGTTCCTCTTCCCCCAGGCCATCCAGACCCCACGCTGCGTGATACACCTGGAGGAGATCAACCGCCCCGAGCACCCCAAGGCCCTGAACATGCTCTTCTCCGTGCTCGCCGAGGACAGGAGGGTGTGGACGGACGAGCTGGGGCTGATCAAGGTCGCCCCCGAGGTGGTCTTCTTCGCCACCCTCAACGAGGGCGAGGAGTTCATAGGCGTGGAGATGCTGGACGCGGCCTTGCGGGACAGGTTCTACGTGACGCTCATGGACTACCTGCCCCCCGAGGTGGAGCTGGAAGTGCTCAAGCGCAAGACGGGCGTAGAGGAAGCCCAGGCGCAGACCATCGTCAACGTCGCCAACCAGTTGCGAAGCAACGCGCAGGAGCCGGTGATGGTCTCGACCCGCCACACCCTCATGATCGCGGAGCTGGTGGCCATAGGGGCGTCGGTGAGGGAGGCTTTCATCTACAGCCTGCAGGTAAGCAAGGATATCCTGGAATCCACCCTACTCTCCATGCATCTGGAGATGGGCCTGACCAAGAGCGATGATGGCAGAATATACCAGCCCTATTGAATGGAAGCCGATCGCCGGCGAACCCGGCGCCGCGGATAACCTGTCCGAGTTCTGGCGCGTGAACGTCTCCCACCTCGAGGCCACGGAGCTGGCCAACCTCCTGCGCGCCCTGCGCAAGGTGGCGGGGAGCCTGGGGCGGAACGTCGGAGACGTCATCTACGCCGGCATGTCGATGTCGCCCGGGGCCATCGTCGTCGACCCCGAGCCCATCCTCGGCAGGTACCCCGTCAACCCCTGGCAGGTGGACCATCTGGTGGGGGTGGTGGTCCACGAGGCGCTGCACCGGACGGAATGGAGCGACCTGGTGTGGGAGGGCGTGAAGCACGTGAGGCCGGACCTGAGCCCGCGCCAGAAGGTCATCCTCAGCAAAATCATCCAGGTCGGCGAGGACATCTACGTCGATTCCATCTCCGAGCGGTCGATACTCGGCCTCTATACCCGCAAGGCCAGGAGGGTAGCCATGCGCGAGATGGAGCTCGGGTTGTACGGAACCGGCGTTACCCTCGACAAGCTGCTCCAGTTGTGGTGGTCGCGCGCCTGGGGGCGGGAGATATCAGAGGCCGACCTCGTCTGCTACGGGGACGTGCTTGCCGTGCTGGAGGGCATCACGCCCCGGCTGAGGGCGGTCATGGACAGCAAGAAGGGGGTCATCGAGCGCTGCGACCTCCGCCGGGAGATATACCTCCAAGCCCTGGAGGGCATCAGGGACACGGTCGCCTCCTGGAAGATCGTGGACAAGGTCGTGCCCTGGAGCCTGTTGAGCGACATGCCGCTCAAGGAGGAGAAGGCGAGCTCCGGCAGGGGAGCCCAGATCGACCCGGCCACCTTCCTGGAGATAGAGGCGAGGATGGCCGAGAGCTCGGGGGACCTGACCTCGGTCATCAGGTCCGTCGTCGATGATCCGGAGCAGGAGATCCTCCCCACCCGCCTGTGGAACTACCATATGCCGACGCTCAGCGTGGTGGACCGGCACCAGGCCACGCGCCTCAAGACCATCATGCAGTGCTACGCGGACAGGAAGGTCCTCGTGAGCCGCGGGTTGACCAGCGGGAAGGTGGACAGGAAACGCCTCTACCGCGCCCCCATCAGCGGTGCATGCTTTCTCGACAAGCAGAAGATACCCGACGCGAGCTGGAGTATATGCCTGCTCATCGACGCCTCGGGGTCCATGGGGAGGGGGAACAGCTGGAGGCTTGTCGAATCTACCGTCGCCACCTTGCACGAGGCGCTCAGGGGGTCCACCACCCGCCTGCAGGTTTGGGCGTATTACGAGTCGCACAGCGTCTGCGTGCTCACCAGCCTGCTGAGGGGGAATGAGCTCATGTCCGTGTCACCCATCGGGGAGACCCCTTCCGGGCAGGCGCTGATAGCCGCGGCTTACATGCTGCCCAAGGACAAGAAGCGGAAGATGATAATCCACATCACCGACGGCGCGTCGAACGCGGGCTGCGACGTCCGTTACGGTATCGATTACTGCGACAAGCAGAACATCCGGCTGATCACCCTGGGCTGCGGCCTGGAGGACCGCCAGGTCATGCTGGAACAGTACGGCAGGTCCGTGCAGTTCATCGACCACCTCTCCCAGCTGCCCTCCGCCCTTGAAAAGCTCCTGAAATGGGCCTTCCTCTACGGTTTCAGGGGCAAGTCCAACGTGCCCCGGGGCCTCGAAAGGGTCCTCGACCGCCAGGCATAGGATACCTGAGGCCCGGCCTGGCTCGTTGCGTGTGGCGCTAAAAAGCTCCGCGGGCGAGCGCTCCGGCAGGGATCACGGACATTACCCCCGGCGTTATTCCTCTCCCGCCGCGTTCTCTCGCCCGGAGGCGGCGACGGTATTGCGGAGGGTGCCCACCCCCTCGATGACCACCTCCACCACATCGCCGGGGAACATCTCGCCCACGCCGGGTGGCGTCCCGGTCATGATCGCGTCCCCGGGGTAGAGGGTCATGACACGCGAGGTGAAGCTCAGGAGCTCCGCGGGAGAGAAGATCATGTTGGAGGCGGACGAGGACTGCCGCAGCTCCCCGTTGAGGCGCAGCTCCACCACCAGCCCCCCTACCTCCACCTCCGTCTCGATGAAGGGGCCCAGGGGACAGAAGGTATCGAAGCTCTTGCAGCGCGTCCACTGCCCGTCCTTGGCTTGCAGGTCGCGCGCGGTGACGTCGTTCCCGCAGGTGTAGCCCAGGATGCAGCTTTCCGCCTCAAGGGGGCTCACGTCGCGGCATTCCTTCCCGCACACCAGCACCAGCTCCGCCTCGTAGTCCACGCGCTTGCTCATGGAGGGGTAGACGATCTCTCCTCCGTAGGCAAGCAAGGAGGAGGGGGGCTTCATGAAGAGCACCGGCTCGTCGGGGATGGGCATGTGCAGCTCCTCGGCGTGGTCCCGGTAGTTCAGGCCCACGGCGATGATCTTCTGGGGGTAGACGGGGGTGAGGAGCTCCACCCTCTCCAGGCGGCAGGTCCTTCCCTGTCTGCGTATCCCGGTGAAGGGCGTGCGCTCCAGCTCGTGCAGGACGCCGTCCTCCAGGACCCCGAAACGGATATGCCCCTTATGCAGGTACCTGGCGATCTTCATGGCAGACCTTGACCCCGTCAGGGTTGCGCTTTCTTGTGGAGGAGGCCGTACTCGACGGAGTCCACCAGGGCCTGCCAGGAGGCCTCGATGATGTTCTCGGAGACGCCTATGGTGCCCCAGGTCTTCTCCCCGTCGCCGCTCTCGATGAGCACGCGGGTCACCGCCGCAGTGGCCTTCTCCGGGTTCAGGATGATGACCTTGTAGTCCGAAAGGTCGATGTCGTCCAGCTCCGGGTAAGCCCGGCCGATCGCCAGGCGAAGGGCGCCGTCCAGGGCGTTCACCGGGCCGTTCCCCTCCGCGGTCGCGATGATGCGCCTGCCGCGCACATGCACCTTGATGGTGGCCTCGGTGACCACCTTTCCGTCCTCGCGCTTCTCCATGATCACCCGGAAGCTCTCCAGACGGAAGAAGACGCGGTGCATGCCCAGCGCGCGACGCATGAGCAGCTCGAAGGAGCCGTCGGCGGCCTCGAAATGGTAGCCCTTATGCTCCATCTCCTTGACCATGTTCAGGATTTCCTGCACCTTATCCGGGTTGCGGGTGAGGTCGGCGCCCAGCTCCTGCCCCTTGATGATGATGGTGGACTTGCCGGAGAGCTCGGAAACCTCGATGCGCTGCCGGTTGCCCACCAGCTCCGGGCGGATGTGCTCATAGGTTTCCGAGTCGCGCGTCACCGCGCTCACGTGCATGCCGCCCTTGTGCGCGAAGGCCTTCTGGCCCACGTAGGGCTGGTGCAGGTCCGGCTTGATGTTGGCGATCTCGCTCACGTAATGGGAGAGCTCCGTGAGACCCGCCAGGCTCTCCATGGGTACCGCCGCGATGCCCATCTTGAGCGCCAGGGCGGGGATGATGGAGCAGAGGTTGGCGTTTCCGCACCGCTCCCCGTAACCGTTGATGGTTCCCTGCACCATGGCGGCGCCCTCCGCCACCGCCACCAGGCTCACCGCCACGGCGCACTCGCTGTCGTCGTGGGCATGTATGCCCAGGGGCACGGGGATCTCGTCCCTGATGCGGCGCATTATCTCCTGGACCTCCCAGGGCATGGTTCCGCCGTTGGTGTCGCAGAGGCACACCCAGTCGGCGCCCGCCTCCACCGCCGCCTTCACCGTCTCCATGGCATAGCGCGCGTTGTCCTTGTAGGCGTCGAAGAAGTGCTCGGCGTCGTAGATGACCTCGCGACCGTGGCGTTTCATGTACTCCACGGAGTCGGCGATCATGAAGAGGTTCTCGTCCAGGCCGGTGCGCAGGGCGGTGCGCACATGCAGTTCCCAGCTCTTGCCGACGATGCACACCACCGGCGTCTCCGCGCGCAGCAACTCCTCCAGGTTGCGGTCCTTGTCCGCCCCTATCATCGCCTTGCGGGTGGACCCGAAGGCCACCGGGACGGCGTTGCTCAAGGACACCTCCGGAAGACGCCGGAAGAGCTCCTCGTCCTTGGGGTTTGAGCCTGGGTAGCCGCACTCCACGTAATGCACGCCGAAATCGTCGAGGCGCCGCAGGATCTTGAGCTTGTCCTCCACGGAGAGCGACACCCCCTCCATCTGCGCCCCGTCGCGCAGGGTGGTGTCGTAAATCCTTATGGACCTCTCTTCCATCTGCCCGCCTCTTCCGGTCTTTCTTTCCATTATATGGAAGAATACCTCCGGTCGATCACGCCCGCGAGCCCCTCGCCCATCTCCGGGAGGCGCTCAGTCCACGTAATCCAGCCACTGCTCGTAGGCCTTTTCCTCGCCCCTCACGATCCGGAAAAACTTTTCCTGTATGCTGCGGGTGATCGGGCCGGGTTCGCCCACCGGCCTGTCGTCCACCTCCCGTATGGGGACCACCTCCGCCGCCGTCCCGGTGAAGAAGGCCTCGTCCGCGGTGTAGAGGTCCGTGCGCACCAGGTCTTTCTCCCGGCACGGGATCTCCAGCTCCTCGGCGATGCGCATGACCGAGTCGCGCGTGATGCCTTCCAGGGCCCCCGAGGAGGTGGGGGGCGTGTAGAGGTAACCGTTCCTCACCACGAAGATGTTCTCCCCCGCCCCGTCGGCCACGTGCCCGTGCATGTTGAGGAGGATGGCCTCGTCGTACCCCGCCTCGGTGACCTCCATCTTTGCCAGGATGGAGTTGAGGTACTGCCCTGTGGCCTTGGCGGCGGTGGGGATGGTGTTGGCCTCGTTGCGGCGGAAGGAGGAGACCTTGGCGCGCACGCCGTTCCTGATGCCCTCCTCTCCCAGGTAAGCACCCCAGGGCCACACGGCGATGGCCACGTTGACCGGTGCCGCCATGGGATGCAGGCCCATCTCTCCGTAACCGCGGAAGGCGATGGGCCGTATGTAACAGCTCTTCAGCCCGTTGGCCCGGATGACCACCCGCGTGGCCTCCATCATCTCCTCCAGGGAGAAGGGTATGGGCATGCGGTAGATGGCCGCCGAGCGGAAGAGCCTCTTCATGTGGTCGCCCAGGCGGAACACCGCCGCTCCCCGCTGCGTCTCGTAGGCCCTTATGCCCTCGAAAACCCCTGACCCGTAATGCAGGGAGTGGGAGAGCAGGTGCACGCGGGCTTCCGCCCAGTCCACCAGCTCGCCGTCCATCCAGATCTTTTCCACTTCCTGAATCGGCATCGATCGCTCCTTCCGCTTGACTGCTTCGCTTCACAGCTGGCGGCATTCAGGTTTCACGGATGTATTTTACGACAAGATCGCCCACCTCAGTAGTGGACTTGCCCATCCTGCCCGCGGAAAGGGAGCGGAGGTCATGGGAGCAGACGCGCATCACCGCCCGCTCCACTCGCTCCGCCGCCTCCCTCTCGCCCAGGTGATCCAGCATCATCTGCACCGCACAGATGGCCGCCAGGGGGTTGATGACGTTCTTGCCCGTGTACTTGGGGGCCGAGCCGCCGATGGGCTCGAACATGGAGGTGCCCTCCGGGTTGATGTTCCCTCCCGCGGCGATGCCCATCCCCCCCTGGATCATGGCCCCCAGGTCGGTGATGATGTCGCCGAACATGTTGTCCGTGACCACCACGTCGAACCACTCCGGGTTCTTCACGAACCACATGCAGATGGCGTCCACGTGCGCGTAATCCGTCTGGATGTCAGGGTATTCGGGCGCCACCTCGCGGAAGGTGCGCTCCCAGAGGTCCCAGGCGAAGGTGAGCACGTTGGTCTTGCCGCACAGGGTCAGCTTGCGCGCCCTGTCCCGCCGCCGGCAGTACTCGAAGGCGAAGCGGATGCAGCGCTCCACCCCCTTGCGGGTGTTCACGCTTTCCTGCACCGCGACCTCGTCCGGGGTTCCCTTGCGCAGGAAACCGCCGGTGCCGGCATAAAGCCCCTCCGTGTTCTCCCTCACCACCACGAAATCGATGTCCTCCGGTCCCTTGCCCTTGAGGGGGCAGTCCACCCCGGGGTAGAGCTTCACCGGCCGCAGGTTGATGTACTGGTCCAGCCCGAAGCGGATCTTGAGCAGGATATCCTGCTCAAGTATGCCCGGCTTGACGTCGGGGTGCCCTATGGCCCCCAGGAAGACGGCGTCGTAGGAGCGCAGCTCCTCCAGCTCGTCGTCGCTGAGGGTGAGGCCGGTATCCAGGTAGCGCTGGCCCCCGAAGTCGAAATAGGTGTGCTGGAAATCGAACCCGCTCGCCGCGGCGGTCGCCTCCAGCACCTTCATGCCCTCGCGCACCACCTCCGGGCCCGTCCCGTCGCCCGGTATCACCGCTATCCTGTGCATCGCTCTCCCTCGCCTCCCGGTTTCATCGTCATCGACCCTTCACGACCCGTCCCATGCTCAGCGGGACCCGCCGGCTTGCAGCCTTCTGCGCACATACTCCGCCAGCCCCCCCAACGAGATTATCTCACGCATGAAATCGGGGAAAGGCTCCGCGTGGAACATCTTGCCTGTTGACAGGTTCTCGATGGTCCCCGCCGCGAGGTCCACGCGCAGATCGTCCCCCGTGCTTATATCCCTCACCGCCTCCGGGCATTCCAGGATGGGCAAGCCCACGTTGATGGCGTTGCGGTAAAAGATGCGCGCGAAGGAGGAGGCGACGACGCATGACACCCCGCAGCCCTTGATGGCCAGCGGGGCATGCTCCCGCGAGGACCCGGAGCCGAAGTTCTCCTCGGCCACGATGATGTCCCCCGGCCGCACGCGTCGCGCGAACCCGGGGTCCAAGTCCTCCAGGCAGTGGGCCCCCAGGTCCTCCGGCGCGGTGGCGCTGAGGTAGCGCGCGGGGATGATCACGTCCGTGTCCACGTTTTTCCCGTAACGCCAGGCCTTCCCCTCCAGGATCATGCCGCCCGTCATCCCATTACCTCCTCCGGATGGGTGATCCTGCCGGTCACCGCCGAGGCGGCGGCCACCGCCGGCCCGCAGAGGTATACCTCGCTCTCCGTGTGCCCCATGCGCCCCACGAAGTTGCGGTTGGTGGTGGAGAGAGCCCGCTCGCCTTCCGCCAGCACGCCCATATGCCCTCCCAGGCAGGGCCCGCAGGTAGGCGTGCTCACCGCCGCTCCCGCCTCCAGAAACGTCTCCATCCAGCCTCTGCGCACCATCTCCAGGAGCACGGCGCGCGAGCCCGGAAAGACGATGGCCCGCACGCGGGGATGCACGCGCCGGCCTTCCAGTATCCTCGCCGCTATCTCCATGTCCTCCGGCCTGCCGTTGGTGCAGGAGCCGATGACCACTTGGTCTATCTCCACCTCCCCCACCCCGGACAGCGGTTTCACGTTGGAGGGCAGGTGGGGGAAGGCCACCTGCGGCTCCATTCCGCTCACCTCCATGGTAATCTTTTCCACGTAAGAAGCGTCGGCATCGCTCGTGAACTCGCGATAATGCCGGCGAGCCCTTCCCTCCAGCCAGGAGCGCGTCTTCGCGTCAACGTGGAAAATGCCGTTCTTGGCCCCTGCCTCCACCGCCATGTTCGCCATGGCGAAGCGGGAATCCATGGAAAGTTCCTCGACCACCGGGCCGCGGAACTCCATGGCGCGGTAAAGCGCCCCGTCTACCCCGATCCTCCCGATGGTGTGCAGGATGAGGTCCTTGCCCCCCACCCACGGCGGCAGCTCTCCCTCGTACGTGAAGAGCATGCTCTCCGGAATCCGCAGCCATATCTCTCCCAGGGCCATGGCCATGGCCAGGTCGCTGGAGCCCACCCCCGTGGAAAAAGCCCCCAGCGCGCCGTAGGTGCAGGTGTGGGAATCCGCCCCCACCACCAGCTCCCCGGGAAGCACCAGCCCCTCCTCGGGCAGCAGCACGTGCTCGATGCCCGCCCTGCCTATCTCGTAGTAGTTCTCCAGCCTTTGTTCGCGTGCGAACTCCCGCATGAGGGCGCAGTTGCGCGCCGCCGCCATGTCGCGGGCGGGGGTGAAATGGTCCGGGACCATGACGACCTTGGCGGGGTCGAATACGCGCTCCGCCCCCATTGACCTAAAAGCCTCGATGGCGAGGGGAGCGGTGATGTCGTTGGCCATGGCGAGGTCCACCTTCACGTTCACCAGCTCACCCGGGCGTACCTCCTCGCGCCCCGCATGGTAAGCGAGTATCTTCTCGGTGATGGTGTGGCCCATTATGGCTCCCGGGAAATATCACTTGGGGGGTTGGGCTGTCCTCTTAGCCCTGCCCGAGGAGGTCTTGGCCTTGCGGGCCAGCTTCTTCTTCTCCAGCAGCCCTTTTTGGATGCCGCGGTTGATGGCGTTGATGTAGGCGCGGGCGCTGGCCTCGATGATGTCCGGGCTCACGCCCCTTCCCACCACTTCGTGCCCGTCGATATCCAGCTTGATGGTGACGTCCCCCATGGCATCCAGGCCCTTGGTGATGGCCTGCACCTGGTAGGAAACCAGCTTGGCCTGGATCTTGCTGGCCTTGGCAATGGCCTTGCACACTGCGTCCACCTGGCCGTCGCCGATGGCGGTGGCCTCGTACCCCTTTCCCTCGCGCGTGAGCTTGACCGCGGCGATGGGAATGGCCCCGGTGCCGGAGGAGGACTGCATGTACTCCAGCTGGAAGAGCTCCTCCAGGGTGCGTATCTCGTCAAGGGCTATGGCCTCCAGGTCCTTCACCGAGATCTCCTTCTTCTTGCTGGCCAGCTCCTTGAAGCGTATGAAAGCCCGCTCCAGCCCCTTGTCATCCAGGTAGAAGCCCATCTCCTCCAGCTTCGCCTTCAGGGCGTGGCGCCCCGAGTGCTTGCCCAGGTAGATCTCCGATTCCACCAGGCCGACGTCCTCCGGCCGCATGATCTCGTAGGTTATGCGGTGCTTGAGCACGCCGTCCTGGTGGATTCCGGACTCGTGCGCGAAGGCGTTGTCCCCCACCACCGCCTTATTGGGCTGCACCGCGTAGCCGGTGAGCATGGAAACCAGGCGGGAGGTCTGGTAGATCTCGCGGGTGTTGACGCCCGTGGTGAAATCCATGAAATCGCGGCGGGTGTTGACGATCATCACCACCTCCTCCAGGGAGGCGTTGCCCGCCCGCTCCCCCAGCCCGTTCACCGCGCACTCGATCTGGCGCGCCCCCGCCCGGGCCGCCGCCATGGAATTGGCCACGGCCAGCCCCAGGTCGTTGTGGCAGTGCACGCTGACGATCACGCCCTCGATGCCGGGGACGTTCTCCATGATGCCCCTGACCAGCTCGGCGAACTCGTCGG
>CAKZMC010000005.1 GCA_937128055.1 uncultured Actinomycetes bacterium
AATGCCACGGCCCTTTTCTGAAGGTGAAAATCGCCCTTTTACCTGGGAGTCTGGAAAATCAACTGTTCAAGATGAGCTTAACGCCTGCGCCCCTTCCCCTTGCCGCTCGCCCTCCTCGCGCCCATGAACGCCGCGGCAAGGAACGCGAGGAACAGCGCTGAGGTCGAGAGAAGCTTGCCCCACGCCGGTCTTCCCATGGTGAGCCCCGACAGGTAACCGCTGCCGCCGTCCTCGATGGCGCGGAAAAGGACGTTCAGGAGCAGCACCACCGCCGCGTAGCAGGCAAAGGACTCGACGGCGCGGGAGAGGGGACGGCGAACGCCGCTGCCGCTCCAGATAAAGGGGGGGAGGGCGCAGAAGATGACGTACACGATGATGGCTAAGGTCAAGAGGAGGGTATCCCTCGTCCCTACCAGTTGCCGCTCCAGGACATCCTGCGCATAGGAGTGGAGAAGGTAATGGAAGAGAAGGTAGAGCGCCAGGTAATAGAGGAGGATGCGCGCCCAGAAGGGGACGCCTGCGAGCCGGCCCGCGCGGGAATGGCCTCCGCCCTTCCCCTTCGCCCGTTTGCCCTCCATCCTCTTCCGCCACCGCCTCCCCTCTCACTCCCCCATTATCTGCACGATGAGCACCCGCCGGCGCGGGCGGTTATCGAAATCCACGAAGGCTATCTGCTGCCACGTCCCCAGGGCCAGGCGCCCTTCGCGGAAGGGCACGCTCAGGGTGGGTCCCACCAGCGAGGCGCGCACGTGGCTGTAGCCGTTCCCGTCGCCCCATGTACGGTCATGGTGGTACGGCCTGTCCCGCGGCACCAAGCGGTCGAAGGCCTCCTGGAGGTCACGCACCAGGCCGGGCTCGTACTCCAGCGTGATCACCCCGCCGGTGGAGCCGGGGACGAACACAGTGAGCATGCCCTCCCTGATCATGGAATCCGCCAGTTTCTCCTGGACTGGCCCGGTGATGTCGACGATCTCGCAATTTCCTGGCGTGGAGAACTCCAGGCTGCTGGTGTGAATGGCCATTTTCGCCTCCCTCGAAGAATCTAGATGCGGTAGACTTCCTCCTCGCGCATGACGGTGAACCCGCTCCCCTGCAGCGCTCGTATGGCTTGCTCGATCTGCTCCACCCGGAAGACCACGACGGCGCTCTCCCCGCTCTTCTCCACGAAGCAGTAAAGGTATTCGATGTTCACGTTGGCGTCATAGAGGGGAGCCAGCACCGCTGCTAGCCCGCCCGGCCGGTCCGGCACCTCCACCGCGATGACCTCCGTCTCGCTCACCGTGAAAGCGTTCTCCGTCATCACCCGTATGGCCTTGTCCGGGTCGTTCACGATGAGCCGCAGCACCCCGTAGTCGGCGGTCTCGGCGATGGCCAGGGCCCGTATGTTCACCTCGGCCTCCGCCAGGCACCTGCACGCCTCGTACAGGCGGCCGGACTTGTTCTCCAGGAAAACGGAAACCTGCCTTACCTTCACCCCACGACCTCCTCTATATCTTTCTTCTGTCGATGACCCTCACCGCCTTGCCCTCGCTTCTCTGGATGGAGCGCGGCTCCATGAGACGTACCTTGACGCTCACTCCCAGGTAGCTCTGGACCTCGTCCCGTATCCTCCTCTCCAGCTCCTCGAGCCTCCTTATCTCGTCGGAGAAAACCTCCGGGGTCACCTCCACCTGCACCTCCAGCACGTCCAGGCTCTCCACCCTGTCCACCACCAGCTGATAGTGAGGGGCGATGCCTGGTATCTGCATGAGCACCGCCTCCACCTGGGAGGGAAAGACGTTGACTCCCCTGACGATGAGCATGTCGTCCGTGCGCCCCGCTATCCTGCGCATGCGGACGTGCGTACGCCCGCAGGGGCACGGTGAGACGTTCAGGGAGGAGATGTCCCGCGTGCGGTAGCGCAGAAGCGACAGCCCTTCCTTGTTTATGTTGGTGAACACCAGTTCACCCTCCTGCCCCGGGGGCAGTACCTCGCCTGTGTCGGGGTCGATAATCTCCGGGATGAAACAATCCTCGAAGACGTGCAGGCCCATCTTCTCGCCGCACTCGATGGATACCCCGGGACCCACTACCTCGGAAAGGCCGTAGATGTCATGGGCGGAGATGCGCAGTTCCTCTTCGATCTGCACGCGCATCTCGTCCGACCAGGGCTCCGCCCCCAGTATGCCCGCCTTGAGCCTTACCTCGTCTCTCGCCACCCCCATCTCCCGCATGACCTCCGCGATGTTCAGGGCATAGGACGGGGTGCAGCAGAGGATTGTGCTTCCAAAATCCACCATCATGCGTATCTGCCTCTTGGTGTTGCCTCCGGACATGGGAAGGGCGGTGGCCCCCAGCATCTCCGCCCCGTAATGCAGCCCCAGGCCTCCGGTGAAAAGGCCGTAGCCGTAAGCCACGTGGACGATGTCTTCCGGAGAGCCTCCCGCCGCCACGATGGTGCGCGCCACCAGGTCCGCCCAGGTCCTGATGTCGGCGGCCGTATACCCCACCACCGTGGGCTTGCCGGTGGTCCCTGAGGAGGCATGTATCCTGACGATGTCGCGCATGGGCACGGCGAAAAGGCCGAAGGGGTAATTGTCGCGGAGGTCGTCCTTGGTGGTGAAGGGAAGTCTCCGCAGATCGTCCAGGCTCGCGATATCCCCGGGCTTGAAGCCGATATCGTCCAGCTTCCTCCTGTAGAAGGGCACATCCCGGTAGAGGCGGTCTACGGTGGAGCGCAGGCGCTCCAGCTGCAGGTCTTCCAATATTTCCCTCTCCATGCATTCCATAGGATTGAAATATTCCATCTTTCACCCCTTTGTCCTCCAGCCCCTGACTCACGGCTATTTTAACAGACGTAATCGGGCATCCGGAACATCCCCGCCCTTGCGGCCACCCCTTCCTGGAATTTTATTACAGCTCCCCAGGAACCTGCGCGCCGCCTTCACGCTCATCTCGATTTCCGCCGCACCAGCGCCGATCCCAGTCCCAGGAGCGCCACCCCGAACCCCAGGAGCACCGCCAACCTCCAGGCCACATCCGCCAGGCTCTCTCCCCGTAACATGACCCCCGAGAGGGCCTCGAGAGCGTAGGTGAGCGGGATGGCGTGGGCGATCACCCGCATGAAGTGCGGCATCTGCGAGAGGGGAAAGACCGCCCCGGTCATGAATATCAACGGGAAGGTGACCAGCACGCTGAGGATGACGGCCCCGGCCACCTGCCGCGCGAAAGCCGCCAATACCAGGCCGATGCCGATGCAGGAAAGGGCGGTAAGGGCGGTGGTCAGCAGGGCGAGGTGCATGCTGGAGGCGAAGGCGCCGAAAGCCGCCACGGCGAGGAACAGCATCACCACCGACTGCAGGAAGACGATGGCCCCGGCCAGAAGCAGCTTCGATCCCACCAGGGCGAAGGGGCCCATGCGCGTGAGGCGCAGGCGCACGCGCATGCCCTCCTCGTCCTCCAGCACCATGAGGATGGCCCCGCAGAGGACCCCCGTCCAGAGCATGGATAGGGCCACCAGCGAGGGCACCACGGCGTCCTTGGCCGCCAGGGACCTCCCCGCCACCGAGGTTACCTCCAGGTCCACCGGAAGGGCGGTGCCCCTCAGGTACGCCGCGGCGTCCTCGATGTCCGCGACCACGGTTTCCGCGAGTTCGATGCCTTGCTCCACCAAGCCCGCCAGCTCCGGTCGGTCCGCTACGGCATCACGGATGGACCTCAGGTTATCCCCGATCTCCTGCAGGCCCACCACCTGGGTCCCGAAGAAATCGCCCCCCGTGACCAGCACGTACAGGCCGGCCACCACCGCCCGCATCTTCTCCTCCACCACCCTCTCGCTCACGCGGGAGAGGAAACCCCTGATGCCCGTCTCCGCGAACTCCGCCTTCACCAGGTTGGACTGGTCGATGACCACCTTCACCCCGGCCACTTCCTCCAGGGTCTTCAGGCGGCTTATGAACCCGGGGGGGATGACGATCACCGCGTCCAGCCGTCCCGACCTCAGGTCGGCGAGGGCCTCTTTCTCGCTGGCATAATCGCTGATCTCCATGACGTCGCGCGAGAAGTCCCGCAGCAGCCTCGCGGCGTCGTAGTTCTCCCCCTCCAGCCAGATCGTCTCCGCCAGGTAAGGATATGCCTTGCCTAAGAGCCCTAGGGCCGCGTCGCACTCGCCGTCTCGCAGGGAGGACTCGGCCTCGCCGGCCGTCGCATAATAGCGCAGGCCTCGCCAGCCGTCCTCGAGATCGCCGACCATGGCCTCCAGCCGGTCATTCGCTATGCGGGCTCCGCACCACTCCTCCCCCCCGCTGCTCTCCGCCACCAGCAGGAGCGCATCCACCTCGCCCCGCTCGAAGGCGGCGAGCGCCTCCTCTCCGGAGGCGTAGGCCACGAAATCCTCCGCCCGCCGCTGCAACGTCCTGCGCCAGCCCGCCGGGCTGCCCGATTCGCCGCATATCCACAGGCTCCCCGCTTCCCTCGCCTCGTCCAGGTTGACCAGGCCCACGGGGACCGGCCTGCCCGTCTCCTGGAAGGCGGCCCCTATCACCCCCATGATGAGGAAAGGATAGATGATGAGCACCCCCAGGAGGATGCGGTTGCGCACCACCATCTTCCAGTCCTTGGCGAGGAGAGACCTCCAGCCCCTCAACCTTCCACCTCCCGCATGAAGCGCAGGAAAGCGTCCTCCAGGGTAACCTCGCGATAATGCATGTCGCGCAGCCCCACCGCGAGGCGGGATATTATGGCCGGCAGCTTTTCGGGGAGGTCAACCCCCGTGAGCACGTAGGCCTCCCCTTCCTTTTTCCAGTAAATGCCAAGCGACGAGCAGAGCTCCTCCAGCTCGCCCTGCCTCTCCTCGCTCAGGCGCAGCTCCACCCGGTCCGTGCCCAGGAGGCTCTTTATGCGCTGCGGGGTGCCCTGCTCCCTTATCTCCCCTTTCACCAGGATGGCCAGGCGGGTGCAGATATGATCCGCTTCCTCCATGTTGTGGGTGGTCATGAAGACCGTTCTCCCCTCCTCCTGCAGGCGCAGGATAAGTTCCCATACCGCGCTGCGCGCCTCCGGGTCCAGCCCCGAGGTGGGCTCGTCCAGGAAGACTATCTCGGGTCGGTGCACCAGCCCCATGGCGAGGCTCAAGCGCTGCTGCATCCCGCGGGAGAAAAAGCGCACCTGCCGCCGGGAATGTTCGAGGAGGCCGGACCACTGCAGGAGCTCGTCCGTCCGCGCAGCGGCCTCCTCCCCGGCCAACCCGTAGAGCCTCGCTAGCAAGGCCAGGTTCTCCCGCGCGGTGAGCCTGCCGTAAAAGGAGGCTTCCTGGGGCACCAGCCCGATGCGCATGCGAAAGCCCAGCCTCGCCGGATCCACCACCTTCCCCTCGCAGTGGATCTCCCCGCTGCTGGGGGATATCTGGCCGGTGAGCACGCGTATGAGGGTGGTCTTGCCCGCCCCATTGGGCCCGATCACCCCCAGGGTCTCGCCCCTCTCGAGGGAGAGGTCCACTCCCTTGAGGGCCCAGATGCCGTTGAACTCCTTGCCGAGACCCCGGGCGCTTATGACCGCCCCGTTACCCTCATCCACGTTGCCTTTGGTCACGTCCTTCCTCTCCACCAAAAGCGAAAAGAAGCCTCGACGGCCGCCTGTTTAGCCAAGCATACAATAGTTGGCCGACTGCTGCAGTCGCTATAATCTTTACATATGTTGACAATATTAACAATAATATGATTTGATAACAATATATTGCAAGTTCAACAGGACGGGGGAACGCCTGGGGGCCGCGGTAGCGGACTCTCCATTTATTGCTATACTATGAATGACCGGTAAAGTGACGGGAGATCGCAACGGGGAAGCAAAAGGAAGGCAGTGAAGCCATGCGCCACATGACCAGAAGAGGATACGGCCGGCGCTGTGGTCGGCACGCCGCATGCAGGACGGCGGCGGTCATGATCATGGCCTCGTCTCTCCTTTTCCTCTCCTCCCCCCTCTCCCCCTCCGCCACCCTGCAGGAAAAGCAGGCCGAGGCGGAAAGGGTGAGGAGAAAGATAGAGGCCATGAAGGCGGAATCGCAGCGCCTGGCCCAGGAATATAACGCCGCCAAGGACGCTTACGAGGTAATACGCGGCGAGGTGGAGCGCAACAAGGAAGAGCTGGAGAAAGTGCAGCGCGATTACAAGCGAGCCCGCACCATCCTCAACGAAAGGCTGCGCTCCATCTACAAGTCGGGTGAAGTCAGCTCGCTGGAGCTCCTCCTGGAATCCACCAGCCTGGACGATTTCCTAAGCCGCTACGATTTCTTCTCCTACATAGGCAGCCGCGACTTCCAGATCTTCAGCGAGGTGAAACGGCTGCGCGAGGAGATCGGCGAGAGGCAGCGGCAGCTCGAGGAGAAGGAGACGCAGCAGATGCAGACCCTGGCTTCCGTCAACGCCAAGCGGCAAGCCCTGGAGGCATCCCTGCAGGACCAGCAGAAGCTCCTCGATAGCCTGAACAAGGAGATACTCGAGCTGCTGACCCAGGGCCTCTATTACGGCACGCCGCGGAGTACCCCCATCGGCAACTTCGTCTTCCCGGTGCAGGGGCCGTGCTCCTTCTCCAACGACTGGCACGCGCCGCGCACCGGCCACCTACACCAGGGGAACGACATCTTCGCCGCCATGGGAACGCCCTGCGTGGCCTGCGTCTCCGGCACGGTGAACCAGGGAGAGGGCAAGAACGCCGGCCTTTACGTACGCCTTGTCGGCGACGACGGCAACGTCTATTACTACATGCACTTGCAGCGCTTCGGGGCCACCGGCCACGTGAGCGCAGGCACGGTCATAGGTTACGTGGGCGACACCGGCAACGCCCTCGGGGGCCCTCCCCACCTGCACTTCGAGTTCCACCCGGGTGGGGGTCCTGCCGTCAACCCCTACCCCATCCTGCTCGCCGCCTACCGGTGACAGGCGAGGCGGCGAGAGCGCACCGTACACGACGTCACCGTGCCCGGCAGCGTGGCGGCAAAGCGCAAGCGAGCTTGGCCTTCGCCAAGCGATGCCGCCTTCCCGCCTCAGCCCTGGAACCAGTGGCGCGGGGGGATGGCGAGCAAGGCATCGCGGCGGCGGCGCAGCGCGGGCAGGAAAACCCCGGTAAGGATAAGGCCTGTGGCCACGCCCCCCAGGTGAGCGAACCAGGCGGTACCCGCCGACATACCGCCCGCGACGGAGGAGACGCCCTCGACGAACTGCAGGAGTATCCAGAAGCCGATGACCACGAAGGCGGGTATGGGCACGATGAAGAAGAGGAAAACGGTGTAGATGAGAGCCCTCGGATAAAGCAGGATATACGCTCCGAGGACCCCGGAGATGGCCCCGCTCGCTCCCAAGAGGAAGCTTATGCTCTGGGGATAGATGGCGACGTGGGCGAGGATGCCGCCCAGCCCGCATAACAGGTAGAAGCCGACGAAGGGCACGTGCCCCATGACGTCTTCCACGTTGTTGCCAAATATCCACAGATAAAGCATGTTCCCCAGGATGTGCAACCAGCCGTCGTGGAGAAACATGGACGTCAAGAGGGGCAGGTAGACCTGCTTGGAGGGCACGGCGGAAACGGGGTAGCCGAGCGCCTGCTGGAGAGCGCCGAGGGGCAGCCTGCTTGCATGCGCTATCTCCCAGGGAACCACGGAAAAGCGGTAGTAAAAAAGGTCGCTGCTGGTCCCCGAGAGCATGAGCAGGTAGAGGAAAACGGCCAGATTGGCCAGCACTAGACCGATGGTCACCATGGGGACGCGCCGGGTCGGGTTGCTGTCGTAGAGGGGAAGCAATGCCGGTTCCTCTTCTCTCAGGGCCGGCGCGCCGCCGCCACGATGAACCCTCCCGCCTCGCGCCACCCCCACCGCGCCGCCGCCGCCTCGTAGGCCACGGCGAGAAACCCGGCCGGACGGCAGAAGGCGCTTACCAGGAAGTCTCCGTAGGTTTCCAGCCGCCGCACCTCGAAGCCGGCTGCCTGGAGTTCCTTGCGCATGCGGCGCGGCGTGTTGCAGCGGTAGTGGACGGGGTAGATCTCCCCGCTTTCCCTCTCCGTCAGCTTCCCCACCAAGCCCATGCGCCATTCCTGGGGGAGCAAGCGGGAGAGGGCGAGGTTGAGCGCGTAAGGGTAATAAATCACGTTGGGGGTCATGATCACCAGGTGCCCTCCCGGCTTGAGGACGCGGAAGACGTTGGCCAGGAGCCGCGCGGGCTGGCTCAGGTGCTCGAGGAGAAACTTGCAGGCGACTAAGTCCGCGCTCCCCTCCTCCAGCGGGAGCTCCTTCTCCAAGTCGGCACGGACGTATGCATGATAAGGCCCGGAGACGGCCTCGCGGTCGAAGCCGACCACCTCCGCCCGCGGCAGGAGAAAGGAGAGAAAGGCCTCCTCGCCGCAGCCGAGATCGAGCACGCGGCCTCCCTCGGGGCAGAGGTCGCTGAGCAGGCCCATGTAGGCTGCGTGCCCGTCGGGTGCATCCGGCAGCCACCGCCGGTGCAGCTCGCGCGTCCATTCCCTGGCCAAGGCCGCCCTCATAACAACTCCAAAAGGCTCTCCACCACCAGGTCGGGCTGTGGCTGAAACCCCTCCAGGTCCTCCCTCCCGGAAACGCCGGTCAATACCAGGCAGGTGTCCAGGCCGGCGCGCCATCCCCCCAGGACGTCCGTTTCCAGGCGATCCCCGATCATCAGCGTGCGGTCCGCGAGCCCACCCGAGAGGTGCAGCGCCGCCTGCATCATGAATAGATTTGGTTTCCCCACCACCAGCGCCTCCCTGCCCGCCGCCTTCTCCAGGGCGGCGAGGATCGCCCCCGCCCCCGGCCATAAACCCTCCGAAGAGGGGAAGGTGGCGTCAGCGTTCGTCCCGATGAAAACCGCTCCGCGGTGCAACGCCAGGCAGGCGATGCGCAGCTTGTCGTAGGTCAATTCCGTATCCCAGCCGACTATCACGTAGTCCGCCGCCCCCCCCTCCTCTCCCGGCAGCAGGCGCAGGCCTGTCTTCCCGATCTCCTCGCGCAACCCCTTTCCTCCGATAAGGTAGGCCGAGCGCCCTTCCAGCTCGCAGTTCTCCAGCAGGAACTGCGCCGCCGCCCCTGCCGAGGTGAGGATGTCCTCCTCGCGCGCCGAGACGCCCATGGCGGCCAGTTTCTCCCGGTACTCGCCGCGGCTGTACTTGGAGTTGTTGGTGAGAAAGACGATCTTTTTCCCCCGTTTGCGCGCCACGGAGATGAAATCCACCGCTTCCGGGATGGGCTCGCGGTTCAGGTAGATGACCCCGTCCATGTCCATGAGGAGGACGTCGTATCTCTCCAGCGGCGCCGGCCGTTTCTCGGAGCTCATGCCCCCGTACCCCCGCGGGCCCCAAGCTCGCGTTGCAGGCGGCGCAGGGTCTCCCCGTAAAGCTCCATCTCCGGGGCCATCGCCGCGGCCAGCTTAACCTGGCCTATGGCCAACCTGAGCTGGCCGGCGCGGTGCAGGCACCTCCCCAGGCCGAAACGGGCGTAATGGTTCGTGGGGTCGATCTCGAGGGCTTCCTCGAATTCCCGGGAGGCCTGCTCGTGGCGGCCGCTGTTGTAATAGGCGATCCCCAGCGCCTCGATGATGGAACCGCGGTGGGGCTCCATGGCTTTGGCCCTTTCCAGGAGGCAGGCGGCTTGTGCGGGCTTGCGCTGGCCCAGCAGCTTGCGCGCCTCCTGCAACAGGTCGTAGGCGTTCTCGTTACCGGACATGCCTTATGCCACCCCTCCGCCCGCCTTTCCCGTCTCCCTGCGCTCGGAGAGGCGCACCAGCCCAGAGAAGGCCATGAGCACGCCCAGAAGGGCCATGAGGTAAGCCGACGCCAGCGTCTCCCTCTGGGCCAGCTCGCCCGCAGGCACTAAACCCCGCTGTTCGGCGAGGCGGTAGGCGATATCCATGATCCTGTCGTTGGGGGCTATGGCGGCATAGAAGATAATGATTATCAGTATCCCCGCCAGCAGCAGCACCACCCCGAAATCCAGGTGACGCAGGCGACGCCCTAAGAGCCGAGCGGCGGGGATGTAAAGAAAGGCGGCCACGTCCAGCGCGATGATGAGGTAAGCCAGGGCCCCCAGGTCTATCCCCTTGATGGAAACGTCGTAGAAGGAGGGTCCTTCCGCCGCCCCCCAACTCACCCGCAACCAGCCCAAGAAGGACAGCGCGAGTATGAGGACACCGGCTGCCGCCCCCAGGGCCAGCGCCCCGTAATCCCTGCGGTCCCATTTCCTTTCGCGGTGAGCGATCCAGCCCTTTAACCCCACTGCCTTCGTCCTCCCTTCGTACCCCGCAACCTTCCCGCCGCCCACCGCCGTCAGCGCAGGGCGGCCATACAGGCCCTTGCGGCGGCGCGCCGGCTTGCTCTCAGCGGGCGCGGGAGCCTTCTCTTCCCCGCCCGCTGCCGTCACACCCGCTTCCTTCCCGCCCTTCCTGCGGCTAAGGCGATATAGCATCTGGTAGGTTCTTTCGCTGAAAGTGATGGTGATGGTGAACCTCTTCTTGCTTCTGCCGTGCTTCTCCTTTGCGTTCTTATCCAGGTCTGGCCGGATGGAGACGACCTTCTTCTGGTCCGCAGGGGTCAGGTATCCGCTTGCCCTCCTCGCCGCCGCTGCCGGCGGGGGGGCTGCTCCTTCCTCGGCAGCGCCCGCTGGCCGGCCCGCATCCTGCTTTCCTGCCGCGGTCCCCGCGATGTCGCGCAGGGGACCCCGCCGCCCCTTCATCTTTGCGTAGCACTGGTCGCAGAAGAGGCTGCCCGGCTCTATTTCCCTGCCGCAGCTGACACAATTCGCCATATCGGCCTCCAGGTCGCGAAAGGGCGCATCGTGCACGCCATCCCTCTCGCCGCGTCAAACGCCGGGCGTCCCTCCCTTGCGGCGGGAGACGCCTCGCACCCTGTCACGCACGAAAAGGTACAGCCCCGGCGCCCGGCGGCTGAACTGCTCCTTGACCCCTTTGCGCGCCTTCTCCAGGGAGCGTGCCGCCCTTACCAGGGCGGCATGGGGAAGGCGCGGGCTCACGAATATCTTGTCGACCCATCTCTCCAGCCACGGTCCAAGCGGCCCCGGCAGGCTCTTGAGCGCGCGGTATAGGCGCACGAATGGCCGGAAATAATAGCGCGCGAAGTACAGCTGTTCGCGAGGAAGCGTGGGCTGGTCCACGAAGCGGTCCTCCCGGTAGTCATATACGGGAGGGACCCACCCCTCCTCCACCGCCGTCTCAAAAAGGACGGTGTCCGGATAGGGGTAGTAGATGGGGCTCAGGGAATGGTCCGCCATTATCTCGGCATTCAGCTTGATGGTATCCAGGACCCGCGACTTGTCCTCGTAGGGCAGGCCGACCATGTTGTAGGCCACCGTTTTGATGCCCGCTTCCCGGCACGCCGTGAAGGCCGCCAATATTTTTTCTCTCGACATGTGCCGGTTGAGGACCTGGTTGCGGATGAAATCGTTCCCGCTCTCCACGCCGAAGAACATCTGGTAGCAACCCGCCTCCCTCAGCATGCGCACCACCTCCGGGGTGACAAGGTTTGCGCGGTAATTGCAGATGAAGGGGAGGTTTATCTCCTTGCGGTAAAGCGTGGTAAACCTTTCCAGCCAACCACCTTTCCAGGGAAGGATGTCGTCGCGGAAATTAAGATACTGGATCTGCGGGCAGATGGAGAGGAGCTTCTTGAGATACTCGATGCTGTATTCCGGGCTGTGGAAGCGGGAATAGCGGTTCTTGTTCGGGTATATATCGCGCATCTTCTTGTTGGAACAATAGGTGCAGCTGTAGGGGCACCCGCGGGAGAGGATGACCACCCCGGTGTTGATGCGGGTGGAGATGAGCCTGGAGAAATCGAAGACGGCGAAGTCCGGGAGGGGGAGGACATCGATATCCTCGATGAGCGGCCGCACGGGGTTGCGGCGCACCTCCCCACCATCCTTTACCCAGATGCTCGCGGTGTCCCGGTAATCCTCCCCCGCGTCCATCCTTCTTACCAACTCCAGCAGGGCTTCCTCGCCCTCCCCGCGGCATATCATGTCCACGCCCTCCGTGGCGATGACCTCCTCGGGCAGGGTGGTGGGGTGATAGCTCCCGCAGATCACGGGGACCTCCAGGCAATCCCTGGCCCACCCCACGTACTCCTTCACCTGGGGATACTCCCTGGTCATGGTGACGAACCCCAGCAGATCCGGTCCCTCACGCCGCAAGGCGGCTTGGAACTCCTCCCTTTCCACGGGAGAGGTCAGGTGATAGAGCCCCACCTCGTGGCCCGCTTCCTTGAGCACCGCGGAGAGGCTTGCCACCCCCTCCATGTACCAGCCGCCCTCCTCCACCCCCAGCATGCGCCCGCTGTACGGGTCCACGTTGACCTTGTAGTCCGGGTAGACGAAAAGTACCTTCAAGTCACCTTCCCGCTTTCCAGCAGCGTCTCCGTAAAGAGCCCGCCTCGCTTACGCCAACACTCCCGGTACGCGCGTCCCTCGCGCGCCGCTCACCGGCAAACGCCGCGCCGACCGCCTCCCGCCTCATGCCCACTTACCTCCTGGCGGAAGCGGCCCGCGCTTAAGATATTACCCCATTCTCCGCTTCCGGCGCATGACCGCCCGCCTTGCGTTGGGGGATATCTTCGCGAAAGAATGTTCCCGCCGGACACCATTACCGTCCAGGCCCCGCGGCGCTCGGCCCGCTCTTCCCCTCACTTGAAGCGGTAAAGGGAGAAGGGTTCGATGTCCAGGCTCGTCTCACCGTCCAGGACCAGTTCGCTCAGGAGCTTCCCGGTGATGGGGGCCAGGCATACCCCGTCCCCAGAATGCCCGGTCGCCAGGTAGAACCCCTTTACCCCCTTGACCGTCCCCAGGATCGGAAGCCCGTCGGGGGAGCAGGGCCGCAGGCCCGCGAAGCTGCGGATGACGTCAAGGTCCTCGACCCAGGGCAGGAAGCGCATGGCGTTCCGCGCGATGGCGTTCATGGCCTCGGGGGTGGTGTTGCTGTCGAACCCGACGAACTCCCGCGTGCTCCCGAGGAGGACGTTGCCGCTCGCCGTCTGCTCGGCCGTGAAGCCCAGCCCCAGCTTCGCCGCCTCCTCGTCCGTGGGAAGCAGTTCCGGGATGTTCGCCTTGGTGCCGAGGTACTCCGCTCCCGAAACGAGGCACTTCAGGATGGGGTCACGTTGTTCGGTGACGAGGATCTGGCCCCGCTGTGGCAACACGGGCACGTCCACGATGATCATCTTCCCGATCTGGTTGGAGCCGATTCCCGCCGCGCAGACCACGCGGCGCGAGTGGATGTTTCCCGCCGTGGTGTGCACCTCCCGCACCCGGTTATTGGTGACCACTATGTTCTCCACCTGGCAGCCTCGCAGGATGGTCGCCCCCATCTCCTGAGCCTTCTGGGCCAGCCCCAGGGTGAGCGAGATGGGGTTGACCTGGGCGTCCTGAGGGCAGAACGAGCCTCCCTTTATGCCTTTGCCCACCTCGGGAAGGTATTCCTTGAGCTCCGCGGGAGAAAGCATCTCCACCTCCAGGCCCCCCGACTTGAGGGCCTTGGCCCTCGCTCGCAGCTCTTTCATCTGCTCCTGGGAGGTGGCCAGCATAAGACCGCCGCAGGGGTTGTACTCGATGTTCACCTCAAGGTCCTCCGCCAGCGAGGGGAAGAGCCGCGCGCTCTCCAGGGCCATAGCGAGGTGGACCCCGGGCATCTTGGTCTGCAGCGAGACGAAACCGTCGCAGGCTCCCGAAGCCCCCGAGGCGAGGTCGTCCGCCTCGATGACCATCACCTCCGCGCCCTCCTTGCACAGGAAGTATGCGGTGGCGGCGCCGATGACCCCTCCCCCGACGATGACCACCTCAGAACTGAGTATCTCGGACATCTCCTCCCCCTAACCGACTGATTTTCACCGGCCGCAGCGGCGGCCGGGGACTGCCGATACCCAACTCCTCCACCCCGCGGCCGCACTTCCTCGCCAGCTCCTCGCGCAGGGGTTCCCGGCAGAACCTACCCTGGCAGTACCCGAGGCCCACGCGGGATGCCCTGCGCAGCGCAGCTAGGGAACGGAAACCGGAGCCGGCCGCCTTCTCCACCTCGGCGCGCGCGATCTCCTCGCACCGGCAGATGAGGCAATCCCCCGTGCCGCGGTAACCTTCCACCTCCTCGGGTTCCTCTATGAACATTTGTCGGAGTCTCACTCCTCTTACCTTTAGGGCCCATGTTTCGGGAACCTCCACCTTCACCAGCAGGGTGGCGGCCGCCCCTCCCATGGCCCTTACCTCCAATATTTTCCCCCTTCCCAGCTCCTTTCCCTCCCCGTCCACCACCCGGGCCTCCATCCCCGCCCGCGGCTCTTCCCCCATCTCGTAGGGCACGGTGACCGCCGCCTTGCCGCCGTCGGCACTGCGATCGATCAGGTAAATGGCCATGCCCGGGCAGAGGGCCACGCATCTCCCGCAGCCGTCGCAGGTCTCCGGCTCGCTGATGGGAAGGGCGCAGACATCATCCCCAACCCTGATCGCTCCCTTGCGGCAGGCGGTCTCACAGGGATCGCAGGGAATCTCCTGGCGGCAATCCACCACGGCCACCGCCTTGCGGCGCGAAACCTCCCATGCCGCGGTCCAGGGATCGTCCCTCCCGCCCTGCAGAGCGTCTCGCGCAGCCCCTCGCCCGCCTTCTCCGGTGGCCTTCCCCTCCTCCCTCTCCTTGCTCTCCTTCCTCTCCTTCCTCTCCTTCATCTCCCCGCTCCAAGCATCCTTCAGCCGGCGTTGAGCCTCGCCCTCGCCCTCCTTATGTGACTCGCGGTGGGACCCCCACGCAGCCCCTCCAGGCGGGCGAGCAACTCTTTCCTTTTCGCCGCCGCCCGCGCGCCGTCAAGGGCTCCGAGATCCTCCGCCGCCGCCACGGCGGCCAGCCTTCCCTCATCCATGGCCACCGAGGCCTCCTCTACCCCGGCCGCGTCTCCCGCGACGTAGACCCCCGGCACGCTGGTACGCATCTCACGGTCATGCCAGGGCAGGAACCCCCCGAGCTCATCGGCGTACGCTATGCGGCAGCCGCGCATGGCCGCGAGCTCCGCCTGCGGGACGAGGCCCACGGCCAGGCAAAGGGCGTCCACGCGGAAGCGCCTTACTCTGCCCTCGTCAACGCTTTCCACCAGCGCCGCCTCCACCCCCTCGTCGCCCTCCGCCGCCAGAAGGCGGTGCCGGAAGTAGACGGGGACCCCTTCGCGCCGCACCCTTTGCAGGTGGACCTCATATCCCCTGGATCCCCTCTCCGCCTCCACCACTCCCGCCACCTCCGCGCCCGCCTGCAACAGCTGGTAGGCGACGATGAGGCCCACGTTGCCCGCCCCTACCATGAGAACCCGTTTCCCCGGGAGGACACCGTGCACGTTGAGCAGGGTCTGCGCCGCGCCCGCCCCCATCACCCCGGGGAGCGTCCATCCCGCGAAGGGGAAGCACCTCTCCGCAGCGCCGGTGGCGAGGACGGTGGCTTGCGGCCTCAGGAGGTAAACCCCCTCCGGCCCGTCCACCAGGAGCTCACCCCCGGGAAAGCAGCCGAGCACCGCCGAGGAGAGCCTGATCTCCACGCCCGCCCGCTCACAACCCTCCACCATCTCGGCGGCTATCTCGAAGCCCCTCTTTCCCGCCCCGTGGTGACGGGAACCGAAAAAGCGGTGGATCTGCTTATAGAGCTGCCCACCGCCTCGCTCGTTCTCGTCCATGACCAGCGCCCTTATGCCCGCCTCGGCCGCCTCCAGGGCCGCGCAAAGGCCGGCCGGGCCGGCACCCACCACCACCATGGGACATTCATACGCGGGCAGGGCCATGCCGGCGAACCCCCGGGGTATCCACTCTCATGCCGTCGCGGACCGGCGTCACGCATGTGCGCACGTTTTCTATTCCGTCCACGGTCATGGCGCACTCCGTGCACCTGCCCACCATGCAGAAAGGCCCCCTCGCCTCGCCCTTCCCGCGCGAGTAGCGCGTGGCCCTGATCCCCGCCGCGTAGAGGGCGGCGGCGATAGGTTCCCCCGCTCGCGCGGGAAGCGGCCGCCCGTCCACGAATATGGTCACCTCATCCCCTCCGCCCATGTCGCCCAGGACGGGGTGCCGCCTCACCCTGAGATCCATGCTATCCCTCCCGCGCCTTTCTCTCCCGGCCGGACGGCTCTCCGCCGTCCCGGCGGTTTTCCCGCCGTTTCTCCTTCTTCCCTGCCCTCGCCGCGGCGGAAGCGGCTTGTCGTCGCATATGGGGACTTCCTGGCGAAAAGAATGCGCGTTAGCCCCCTTCGCTCCCCCCTCCGGGCGAGGCTCCTGCGCACGATAATACACCATGCCCGAGGTTCTTTCCCAAGCGCCCGTGTCACCTGTTCTACCGGCGGCGCTGCGTGCAAGGCCCGGGGCCGGGAAGGGTGGCGTATGGGTGCCTGTGCGATTGCGGCGGCCGCCGGGATTGCGGCTCAGAGCCTCTTGCCCGCATTAGAGCCGGCTTCCCCCGTGCGATCGGGGCGCAGGGCGCGGGTCACGTAACCCACGGCCTCCTCGGTTATCTCTTCGATATTCCGCTTGAGCGGCGACTCCATCCAGTAGTTGGCCAGGCGGACCAGTTGCCCGATGATGGCGTTGGCGGCTATCTCGGGGTTGACCTCGCGTATGCTGCCCTCCCGCACGCCGCGCGCGATGGTCCTCCTCAGGTCCTCGGAGATAGTCACCGTCATCTGGGAGAGCTTCTTCTCGAAGGAGGGCTCCCCCGTCACCGCTCCATCCATGTACAGGTTGTAGATCTCCCTGTTCTCCACGATCAGCTTGAAGGCCACGGGGATGGCTATGCGGATGCGTTCCAGCATGTCGTCCACGGAGGCAATCTTCTTGGCCACCCTGGAACGGAAGACGTGAACCCCCTCCTCGGCGAGGTCGAGGAGGAGCTCTTCCTTTCCCGAATAGAGTTCGTAGAAATCCGCCAGGGAGACCTTGGCCAGGGCGACGATCTCCCTCTCTGTGGTATTGTGATATCCCTGGCGGGAGAATAGCCGCACCCCCGCCTCCATTATCCTCTCCCTCATCTCCGACTTCCTGGCCCTGGCGGCCCTGGCGGTTCTCGCCGGGGCTTCCTTCTGGGCCTCCCTGTCCATCTCCCTCCAGATTTCTATCTTCGCCGCCATGACCTCCTTGATCTTCTCCAGCGGAAGATGCTTCTGCAGCTGCAGCCTCCTGATGTAATTGATCATCTGGACGTAGGACGGATCGTAATAGGCCATGTTGCGGTGGGTCTTCACCGGAGGGGGCAGGAGGCCGATGCGCACGTAGTAGTTGATGGCGGAAGTGGAAACCCCGGTCGCCCTGGCCACCTGGGAGACCTTCATTAGGTTCCTCGTGTCGGGCGCCTTGCTCTTCCTGCCCTGCGACGTCTTTTTTACGGACGCTTTCTTCTTGGCTGGCATATATTAAGTATAGATTGTTATTTTCAAAAGGCAAGTGCCTCAGGCGAATGCCGTCTCGTGATCGTAGATCACCAGGCCGGAGGGAAGCTTGGGGTAGAAATAGGAGCTCTTGTGAGGCATCCTCTCCCCCGACTCGGCGATTGACCAGATGTCCTCCATGCGCGTGGGGCGTACCAGGAAGGCCGCAGATGCCTTCCCCGAAGCAACATCGTCGAGGGCCACGCTCTCCCAGGGGGTGAACGAGAGCTCCCCGTTCTCCGCCAAGGTTTCCGGGTTCAACCCCATGGCCTCCCTCAGGATAAGCGCGTGGAGAATGGAGACGTCCAGCCCTTTCCAGCGGCTGCTCTCCCCGCCCTTGATTACCTTGTCGGGCACCACGCGCCGGCGCAGCACGAGGCGCATCACCTCCTCGCCGGTAGCCATGAGGAAACGCGCGCTACCTCCCTCCCGCAGCCCGGCCGCCAGCGAACCGCGCCTCTCGTCCGCGCTCCGCCGCACGACCTCGAGCTCGAAGTACTTCTCCAGCCTGCGATAGATCTCCTCCAGGGGCAGCGGGAGCCTTTTCAGGACCCGATGCACGGGCAGGATCACCAGACCCGGATCGCCCGAACGCACCAGCGTCGCGGAGACGAACTTGCGGGGGTGATTGGGGTCCCTGACCGAGGGGTCCTCCCCGCTGTACGCCAGCGCGGACTCGTAGCGGTGATGCCCGTCCGCGATGATGAGCTTCTTTCCCTGCAATGCTTCCGCAATAACGGCGATCTCCTCCGCGTCCTCCAACCGCCATACCTGATGTTCCACGCCCTCGTCGTCCAGGAACTCCATGAAGGGCGGACTGGAGGCCGCCGCCTCCAGCGACGGCAATATTCTCTCCTCGCCGTCCCGGAAGACCATGAACACCTGGCTGAAGTTGGCGCGGCAGGACCTCAAGAGGTAGAGCCTCTGCGAGCGCGTGCGGGGAAAGGTCATCTCGTGGGGCAACACCCCGCCGGATCCGAGCTCCATGCACCTTAGGGCGCCGATTATCCCGGTACGCGTGACCCTCCCCTGGGGAGCATCGAAGGTCTGCCGGTGCAGGTAGAGGCAGGGCGTTTCGTCGCGTATCAGCACCTCGCCCCTTTTCCAGGCCCGGTAGACGGCCACGGAGGTGTTCCAGAACGCGCTGTCCCCGGGGTCTTGGGGCATTATGAGGCGTACGATATTGTAGGGGGAGCGTTGCTGCAGCCTGCGCTTCTTTGCCTCGTCTATGACGTCGTAGGGCGGCGCGACAACCCGCGACACGTCTCCCACCACTTCGCTGTTGAAAAAGAGGCCGCAGAAGGCCCTCAGCGTCGCCATGTAATCTCTCCCATAATTTACCATATCTCCATCGGCTAACCCATCTTTATCTGCAACATTATAACCAAAGCCGCCTTCCTTGTATACGCGATGCAAGCCAGATCACCTCTCTTTGTCCCGCTTCACCCGCGAATGCCGCCCGGGTGCCAACCCCGCCTCAAAAACCCATCCACGCACTTTTTCGCCGGCGGTAGCGCGTATACCTTCCGGCGGTCCGGACAATCCCCGCGGTACGCCGCCCACCCCCCTCGGCCCGGCGGTGGAGGCGCTTAAGAGATTTTTAAAAAGGGGCAGCCTTTTTTCTCCCAACCTATTGAACCCCCGCCCGGGTTGTAATAAAAATATGGTTACCGGTCAACGCAGTTCACACCCTAAACGGCATGCGTTCGCAGATCCAAAGCCGGAGAGTCCTATATGATTTTCAACGCCGAACAGGCGGCCTGCATATGTGGATGTACCGTACGTCAGCTCCGCTACTGGAGCAAGACCGGCATCATCCAGCCTTTGCAGCAGGCCTGTGATGAAGACCGCTCAGAAGAGGGATACGATTTCCGCAACCTGGTGGAGTTGCGGACCGTCGTCGGCATGCTCAAGAGAGGCATCAGCCTGCAGAAGATCCGCAAGACCCTGGCCTACCTGCGCGAGAGCGCCGACTATTCCCATCCCCTCGCGGAGTGCAAGCTGGTCACCGACGGGTCCACCATATTCGAGTTATGCGAGGGCCCCGATCGCTTGCTCGACACCCTGCGCCGCGGCCAGGTGGCCTTCTGCATCGCGCTGGATGATATCAGCGAGGAGGTTTCCTCGCGCGTGGTGGAGCTGACCCGAGAGCGTTCGGAGTTCATGCTGAGGCTTCAGGCCTGACAGGGCCGGGCGCCTCCCATTCCAGGTCTCCGCAACAAGGCTCCTTATCCTGGGAAGACGGCAAGAGCGGCGCTTGCGCTTACCGTTGAAACCCGTTCCCGCCCCCGCGGAGGCCCCCTCCCTGCAGCCCCCTTTCGCTTGCCTCTCCCAGGCAACGCATTTATATTGTAATTTACGTCACAAAGCGGCTTCAGAGAG
>CAKZMC010000006.1 GCA_937128055.1 uncultured Actinomycetes bacterium
TGCTCGCCCGGCGCCGGCCTGGACAAGAAGGGCCCCACGGCGGTGCTGCGCTCGGTGGCCAAGCTCGACCACATCGGGGACGTGCGCGCCACCCTGCTCAACCAGAGGCTATCGCCCCAGCAGCTCGCGGGGGAGAAGGGCTTCCAGATCTGGCACTCCTACATCAAGACCTGGGCGGATATGGGCATCGACCACGTGCAGTTCAACATGGTGGACAACGAGACCCTGAAGGCGGCCCAGAAGGAGCCCGAGAAGTACCCCGAGCTCATCGTGCGCATCGCCGGCTACAGCGCTCACTTCGTGGACCTCAACAAGAAGACCCAGGACACCATCATCGCCCGCAGCGTGCAGGAGCTTGGTAGCTGAACGGATCCCGTCCATGAAGTACCGCCTGCGCCAGGGTTCGGGTTTACGGCGCTTGCTCGCTCCCGAAGCCACGAGACAGGCATTCCTGGGAGAGAACCCGCGGCTGGCCGCTCGCTTGCGCTCGAAACCCATCCACCTACGAGCGAGGCGCATTCGCAAGGCACGTCGCGGGGAGCGGGAGCAGCCCTCTCGCTCGGCGGGAAGGCGTGTTGCCTGGACTCCCCGATACGGTCAATCTCGCCTGAGCGTTTCCTCGCAACAGGACACGAAACGGGCTGCGTGCAGCCGCGATCGCCTAGCGTGGTATGCATGGACGGAGTATAGGGCTGACGGGACGGGCCTTCCCGCGGAGGCCGCTTCCGGGATCGCCGTGAGGCCGGCTCACGGCAGGGGGATGAGATCTCCCGCGATCAGGCGGTGAGTTTCTCCCTCTGCCCGTAGCAGGAGGTTCCCCAGCTCGTCCACGCCTGCCAGCACGCCCTCCACGAAGTCCGGCCCGCCTCCCTCCGCTGCGCGGCCTGCCGCGTCCGGAGAGGCTTCGGGATGCCGTGTGAAATGCTCCACCCTGACCCTCTTCCCCAGGTAAGCGAGGTGGCGGTGGTATTCCTCCCGCAGGGGGTTGCCGTCCCGGGACCCCCTCGCCTCCACCTCCCTCAGCAGGGCCTGCAGCAGTTCCTCCGTGCCCAGGATCATCCCCTCCTCGATAAGCAGGGAGGTGGGCGGAAGCTTGGCCGCCAGGCTAAGCTCCTCCGGCAGGTAGGAGACGTTCATGCCCAACCCGACAACGACGTATCTCCCGAGCCCCTCCGCGCACGTCTCGCTGAGTATGCCACCCACCTTGCGGCGGCCGTAAACCAGGTCATTAGGCCACTTGATGCGAGGGCCGCCGCCTCCCAGGCTCACCACGGCAGCGCGTGCGGAAACGGCGACCAGCATCACCGCCTCGAAGGGCTCGACATCCTCGAGAACCATGCTGACGATGAGGCTCTTGCCCGGGAGGTCCAACCACTCCCTGCCCAGTCTCCCCCTGCCCGCGGTCTGGTGCCTGGCGGTGACCACCAACCCCGCGGCGGCGCCCCCTGCCAGCAAGCGCTTGGCCTCCAGGTTGGTAGAGTCGATGTTGTCGCATCTTCTCAGGTCCCAAGAGCGTCCTCTCATACCGGCTTTCTCCTCCCGGCGCGAGGGCTCGTTCTTCCCCCGACCGTTGCTTTTCAATATGTTCACTTTTACTAAAAATATTCCAACCTTTGTCTATTGACATTACCGCTTGTTTTCTATATAAAATAATATCAAAATCCTTAAGGGGATTTCCATGAATCAGCGCTCTTTCATCGCAGCGGCGGAGAAGCCTGTCTCCGCAGAGGTTGGGAAGCTGGCATACGCCGTTCTCTTCGCCGCCCTGACCGGAATCGGAGCCATCATCAGGATACCGCTCTCCCCGGTGCCGGTGACCATGCAGGTCTTTTTCATGCTTCTCTCCGGACTGCTCCTGGGGCCTTTCTGGGGACCGCTCAGCCAGGCGCTCTACATCCTGATGGGTCTCTGTGGGGCGCCTTTTTTCGCCGCGCCCCCCTATGCCGGGCCGGCCGTCCTGCTGGGTCCCACGGGAGGCTATCTCTGGGGTTTTCTCGTCGCGTCCTGGGCTGCGGGGATGGTGAGCAGCGGACTGTCGCGCCGCCTCAAGGGAGAGGGAGCGGCGCGCGGCATGGCGCTCGCCGCGGGTTGCCTGGCGGGGATAGCCCTCCTCTACCTGTGCGGCGCCTCCTGGCTGGGTAGCTGGTTGGAAATAAATGGCAAGAGTGCGTCCTTGGCCTTCCGGCTGGGGGTGAGACCTTTCCTGGCGGTAGACCTGGCCAAGGCGGCGGCGGCGATCGTCGTGGCGCTGTCACTACCCAGGAGCCAGCCGTATTTGCAGTAAGTCGCGCCTGCCGGCATCGCGGCCGGCGCTGAAAAAGCTATTGTCAATCGTATTCGGTGCAAGACATGCGTTCGCTGCGAAAGTCATTCCGTGCCGGAGGCGGCGGCAATGCGGTCCCCGGCACGGCAGCTATATACCGCACGCCGGTCCATTGGTATCGATCAGACAGGAACCGTTACAATAATAGATGCAGCACCGTTGGTCTCGGGAAGAGGTGATCATGGAAAAGAAAAAGCGCCTTATCGGGATAACCGACACCACCCTGCGGGACGCCCACCAGTCGCTGTGGGCGACCCGCATGCGCCTTACCGATATCCTCCCCATAGCGGAGCGCATCGACGAGGTGGGCTACCATTCCGTCGAGGTCTGGGGAGGAGCCACCTTCGACGTGTGCATGCGGTACCTCAACGAGGATCCCTGGGAAAGGCTTCACCGCATCCGGGAGAAGTTCAAGCGCACCAAGCTGCAGATGCTCCTGCGGGGACAGAACCTCGTCGCCTACCGCAATTTCGCAGATGACCTGGTGGAGGAATTCATCAAGCGTGCGGTGGCAGGCGGCATCGACATCATCCGCATCTTCGACGCCCTCAACGACATACGCAACATGCAGAAATCCATCGAGGTGACCAAGCGCGAGGGCGCCCATGCCCAGGGGACCATATGCTACACCGTAAGCCCCGTGCACGACATCGAAAGCTACGTGACCCTGGCCAGGGAACTGGTGGAGCTGGGCTCGGATTCCATCTGCATCAAGGACATGTCCGGCATCCTGTCTCCCTACGTGGCGTACGACCTGGTGAAAAGGCTCAAGGAGACGGTGGAGGTCCCCGTTCAGCTCCACTCCCACGCCTCCACGGGCATGGCCACCACATCCTATCTCAAGGCGCTCGAAGCGGGGGCGGACGTGGTTGATTGCGCCGCCGCACCGCTTTCCCTCTACACCAGCCAGCCGGCCATCGAGACCCTGGTGGCGTCGCTCAAGGAGACAAAGTACGAGCTTGGGCTGGACTTCGACGCCATACGCGACATTTCCGAATACTTCGAGGTGGTTTCCAAGAACCGCATGCTCATGGGGGCCGAGCAGCCCCTCATAGACATCACCGTCATCTCCCACCAGATCCCCGGGGGCATGGCCACCAACCTCATAGCTCAGCTGGAGCAGCAGAACGCCCTCGACCGCCTGGAGGAGGTCCTGGAGGAAATCCCCATCGTGAGGCGGGACATGGGCTACCCGCCCCTGGTAACTCCTACCAGCCAACTGGTGGGGACCCAGGCGGTGTTCAACGTGCTCCTGGGGGAACGGTACAAGATCATCCCCCGCGAGATAGAGAACTACGTGAAGGGCTATTACGGGATGCCGGCCGGTCCCATCGGGGAGGAACTGAAGCGCAAGGCCTTGAAGGGCGAGGAACCCATCACCTGCCGGCCCGCCGACCTCCTGGAACCGGAGCTCCCTAAGGCCAAGCAGGAGCTTGACCCCTCCCTGGTGGAGAAGGAGGAGGATTACATATCCTACGCCATCTTCCCCGACATCGCTCTCAAGTTCTTCGAATGGAGGAAGAACCCGGTGATCAGCGAGGAGGAACCGCCGCAACGGCAGATGGAGCGCCGGGAAAAGGCCCTTCTCGACGGGTCGTCCCTGGAGGAACTGTCCGAGAGGATAGCCTTCGTGGTCAGCGAGGGCGTGAGCCAGGCCCTGCAGGGCCTTTCCGTCACCATCAGCCTGGGCGGACAGGCCGCAGGCATGGAAGCGGCTGCCGTGGCGGCTCCCGTGGCCCGGAGGGGCGCGGTGCAGCAGCTGGAAAAGGAGGAGCTCGGCCTGGTGCTGGTCCGCGCGCCCATGGTGGGCACCTTCTACCGCACCCCCTCTCCCGGAGCGCCTCCCTACGTTGAGGAAGGGGATGAGGTCAAGGAAGGCCAGACCCTCTGCATCATCGAGGCCATGAAGCTCTTCAACGAGATCCCCTCCCCGGTAAACGGGCGGGTGAAGCGCATCCTGGCGGAACACGCCAAGGGCGTGGAATACGACGAAATAATCATGGAAATCGAGCCCGTGGGGGGATAGAACCTTGTTCCAGCGTGTCCTCATCGCCAACCGGGGCGAGATCGCCCTGCGCATACTTCGCGCCTGCAAGCTGCTCGGCCTTGAGACGGTGGGCGTCTATTCCAAGGCGGACACGGACGCCCTGCACCTGAATTTCGTGGACCACAAGATCTGCGTGGGGCCTCCGGCCAGCGGGGAATCGTACCTGAACATCCGCAACATTATCGGGGCCGCGGAGATCAGTGGAGCGGACGCGGTGCATCCCGGTTACGGCTTCCTGGCCGAGAACGAGGACTTCGCCAGCGCCTGCCTGGAAAACGACCTCGTCTTCATCGGTCCCTCACCCGAGGCCCTGGCCATGATGGGGAACAAGGCAAGGGCCCGCGAGACCATGGCCGCGGCGGGCGTGCCCATCCTTCCCGGGATAACCTCGCAGGACCTTGACGAGTCCACCGCCCTCAAAGTGGCTGACGAGCTGGGCTTCCCGGTGCTCATCAAGGCATCCCTGGGAGGCGGCGGCAAGGGGATGCGCATAGTCAATGACCGCCAGGAGCTGATAAAGGCTCTCCCCTTGGTGAAGGCGGAGGCCAGGCACGCCTTCGGTTCCGAGGAGATATACCTGGAAAAGTTCCTGCGGCGAGCCCGCCACGTGGAGATCCAGGTCCTGGGCGACCTGCACGGCAAAGTCATCCACCTCAACGAAAGGGAATGTTCCATACAGAGGAGGAACCAGAAACTCGTCGAGGAAGCCCCCTCGCCCGCCGTGGACGCGGATCTCCGCAAGCGCATGGGCGAGGCGGCGGTGAAGGGAGCGGCCTCCATAGGGTATGGCTCGGCGGGCACCATGGAATTCCTCCTGGACGAGGAAGGCAACTTCTACTTCATGGAGTTCAACGCCCGCATACAGGTGGAGCATCCCATCACGGAGATGGTTGCCGGTATCGACATAGTCGTGGAACAGATCAAGAACGCCATGGGTGAACCTATGTCCCTGAACCAGGAAGACGTGGGACTGCAGGGTCATGCCATCGAATGCCGCATCAACGCGGAGGACTTCCACCGCGATTTCCTGCCCACACCCGGCATAATCGAGAAATGGGTGCCGCCCGGCGGACCGCACGTCCGCGTGGATACCCACTGCTACCAGGGGTTCGTGGTCTCGCCAAACTACGACTCCCTGCTTGCCAAGCTGGTCGTGCACGGCGGGGACCGCGCGGAGGCGTTGCGTATCATGCGGCAAGCCCTACAGGAATTCGTGATCGAGGGTGTGTCAACCCTTATTCCCTTCCACCTTCGCCTGCTCGCGAACCCGGATTTCCGCGCAGGCAATTACCACACGCGCTGGGTGGAACAGGAGATGTTCTGAGCAAGGCCCGCGGCTTCCCGCTCAGCCGCCGCCCCACGTATCCCTCAGGACCATGACCCCCGCCGCCACTATGCACAGCCCTCCCGCCAGGTCCTGCCAGCCCAGCCTCTCTTTCAGGAAAAGGAGGCCGAAAACCATGGCGCTTACCGGCTCCAGGTAAGCGATGATCCCCACGTGTTGGGCCTTCACTCCCCTCACTGCATACACGTAAACCAGGCCGGCAAGCGCCGTATGGACGGTAGCCAAGACGGTGAGGGACAGCCACCCGCGGCCGCTCACGGGAAAGTCACGGAAGGCACAGAAGGGTAAGAGGATCACCGCGTTGGTCACCGTCTGGTAAAGGGTCACCGTCAGGGTGGGCGTGCTCTCACGCAGTTTCTTTAGGGCCAAGAGCAGGAAAGCGTAGGAGACTGCCGCGGAAAGGGCGAAGAGGGTGCCCATGCTCAGCAGGCCCGCGCCTTGCTCCCTGCCGGTGAGGGTTATGAGGGCCATGCCGCTCAATGCCAGAACCAGTGCCGGCACCGTCACTCTTTCCAGCTTTTCCTTGAGCAAGAGCGGGGCCAGGAAGGCCACGAAGACCGGGGCCAGGTAGGTGATGAACTCAGCGTCGCCGATGGAAAGCCTGTTGAGGGCCTTGAGGAAGAGGACCCAGTGCAGGGTCAGGAGCACACCACTTCCTACCAGCAGCAGGGGATGTTTTCCGGGGCGAAACTGTTCCCGCTTCCCCCCCAGGGCGATCACCGCGGCGATGAAAGCCGCGCCGACGGCGGAACGCACAAAGACAACGAAATGCTCCTGCCCCGGCAAGCCCACCCACCTGAGGAACACCCCCACCGAGCCCCATAGCACCGCCGCTCCCGCGATCATGAGGTAGTCGGACACCCTGCTCTCTTCCATGCTGCGTTCCTTTCCGGGAACTGCTGCCGTATTCCTTCTGCCCGGCCCGAAGGTTCGCACTCCCCTCTAAATGGGGGCGGCTCATTTTCAACAACAGCCTGCCCGCGGCACGCTGGGCACCTTGAAGAGCGTCACTTACCTGGGCGCGGGGGATGCGGCGGAAAAGCGCGGGGTTTCATTTCGCCTGTATGGCGATATGGAGTACGCCATCCTCGCTCAACTCCCACTGGGGCGCGGCGCTCTCCTTCTCCAGGATAAGCTCGAAGAAGGCCTGGGCCATGCCCACCATGAGGAGGTGCAAGCAGGCATTGGTCACCTTCGCGCTCATGCTACGCGCGTCCGCCTGCAGCTCGCTGAGATACCCCAACCCCCGCCGTGCCAGGTAAAACTTCAACGACGCGGCGACCTCCCGTGCCTGGCTGGCATCCACCCTTGCCTTCACGAAACGTCTCTGGGCCTCGATCACCGCCTGCTCGACGGCAGGCCCGTGCTCCGCAACCACGTCGTCGAGCACCGCATCCACGGCCAGGGACCCGAAGATGGCCACCCTCCTTCCGGTATCCTTGGCGGTGATGGTCCCCCGCGCCAGGTCCCACTCATAGCCCGCGATATCCTTGGGTATGCCGCAGGTGGCGCACATCTCGTACGCTATGTCGCCTTCTTTGAACTCGTAACCCTTCCTGCGCCCCAATCTCTCGCGCAAGGCCACCGGATGCTCGCCGGGAGAGACGCGCACCTGGAAGACGTCGTCCCCCATTTCTTCGCTCTCCACACACATGTCCACGCCCTCGAAGGCCTCCACCGTCCCCAGCACGTCGGCCTTCCACAGGGAGAGCGAATACGGGTTCCTTATGACCAGCTTGCGCCACGGATAAGGCTCCCCACTCTCCCAGTCCATGGCGACATCGCCGTATCCGAAGGTGCGGGCGTAATTGATGACCCTCTCGCTGAGGTCCTTCCTTATCCTCTGCACGGATTGATAGAGCATCCTGCCCGCCTGAGTGCTTTGGTCATCCCTATCCGGCTCACCGATAAGAAGCGTGTTCCTGACCTCGAAGGGGAAGCTCCTCTCGATGAATCTCCTGGTCTCCCTGCGCCTGCTCTCGATGGCCAAGAGCTCGATGGGTTCCCCCGTCAGTTCCTCTACCCCGCGGAAGACGTTGTCGATGATGTTCGACTCGTAGATGACCATGCGGTTGCCTGGGGACTGGGCCATGCTGATGACCCCCCCGTCCTCCCAGCGCAGCTCCTCCCCTATCAAGACGGGGACGCCGCATTCCTCGCATCTCTCGATCTCCGTCACCACTTGGCACAACCTCCGCAACCGTCATATCCTGACCTCTATATGCAGGTCTCCGTCCTCCGATTGCTCCCATTCGCAGGTGGTTTTTTCCAGGTTCAGAGCGATTTCGTAGAGGGCCTGGGCCATGCCCACCATGAGGTGGGGCAGGCAGGAGTTCTCTATGGTCAGCGAGAGGTGTTTCTCGTCCGCCTCGAAGAACGTGAGGTTTCCCATTCCTCGCAGCGCGGCGAGGCGGTTGAAGGTGGTGCCTCCTCTCCTCCAGTTCATCTCGCTGGTCCTCTCCTTCACATAGCGCCTCTGCGCCTCGACGATCACCTGCGGTATCTCCTCTCCCAACTCGGACTGGAGGTCGTCGAGCACTGCCTCCAGGGCGGAGGGGCCGAATATCGCCATCCTCCAGCCGTTTTCCGTATCGGTTATCGTCCCCTCCTCCGTATCCCAGCGGTAGCGTCCAAGCTCAACGGGGAGCCCACAAGCGGGGCAGCGCTCGTAGGCTATATTTCCGGGCTTGAAGGGATAACGCCGCCTTCGCAGCCTCTCTCTCAACTCCACGGGGTGCTCAGAGGGGTAGGCCACAACGCGGTAGGACTCCTCTCCCAACTTCTCGTACCTCGCCCACAGGTCTTCTCCCTCGATGGCTTCCGCCGACCCCAGGGCGTCGGCCACCCAGAAGGGAACCGAATAGGGCCTGCTGATGACGTTATTCCTCCAGGGAAAGGGATCGCCCGTTCCCCACGGTTCGCCGGGCACGCAGTAACCGTAACCGTACATGGTGCCTATCTCCATGACCCGCATGGTTACCTTCTTCGCAATCAGGAGCACGGGCTTGCGCACGGCTCGCGTGACGAGCCCTTCCCCCACCATGTGATCCTTGAGCAGAAGGAAAGACCTTCTTATCCAGGGCGGAAACTTCTTCTCTATGTACCTCCTCACCTCACGCCGCCTGCTCTCGATGACGATGTGCTCGATGGGCATGCCGATGAGCTCCTCTATCCCCCGGAAAAGATTGTCGATGACCCGTGACTCGTAAAGCACCATACGGTTGGCAGGAGACCTGGCTACGGTGATCAACCCGTTGTCCTCCCACCGGAGCTCCTTGCTGATCATGAGGGGGATGCGGCACTGCGGGCATAGTTCAACCTTTTTCATCGAGGACCTCCCCGCCTCTTAGTTCCCATGTCCCGGTCACGTCCTCCCGATCAGAACCCTCCGGAAACCGCCATACCAGCCTGCCATGTCTTTCACCGCGCGTCCCGTAACTTCCTTTCCCGGCACCATGATACAGCCATCCCTAAAGTTGTGGCTCCCGGGTGCTCGCCCCCAGCTCACCGGCGTTTCGGGGCATGTCTTCATCTCACCCAGGTGGTCACGGTGAGGTCGCCGTCTTCCGCCATCTCCCACTCCACCGTGGAGCGGTCCACGCGGTAGGCCATCTCGACCAAGGCCTGTATCGCGCCCACCATGGGCAGGTGCATGGCCGCGTTCTCCACGGTAACGGTCAGGTGGCTACGATCGCCGTCGAAACGGGCGAGGTTTCCCATGCCGCGCACGGCGATCATGCGTCGGAAGGTTTCCGCATCCCTCCTCCACTCTTCCACTGCCCAGGCCATCCGGATGTAGCGGCGCATGGCCTCGATGACCGTCTCCTGGATGGCCTCTCCCAGCTCCAATGCCAGGTCGTCGAAGATGGCGTCCACGCTCAGGGGTCCGAAGAGGGCCATGCGGCGCCCGGTGTCCTGGTCTTTAATCACCCCGCCCTCCGGATCCCAGATGCGCTGGGAGACCTCCAGCGGGATGCCGCATTCGGGGCAGGGCTCGTACTCGATATCCCCCGCCTTGAAAGGGTACCTCCTGGCCTTCAGGCGTTCCTTGAGCTCCACCGGGTGTTCCCCCGGAAAGACCTCTATGCGGTATGTGTTTCTCTCGATTTCCTGGTAACGTACCCACATCTCCCTGCCCTCTATGACCTCTATGGATCCGAGGTTATCGGCGGCGGAGAAGATGATTGAATAAGGGTCCGTGGTGGTCTGCACCCTCCATGGATAGGGATCTCCGGTCTCCCAAAGCTCCGACTGGCGGGTGTATCCGTAGCCGTAAACACGCCCTATGTCGATGATATTCTGGCCGACAGCCCTGATGGTTGCCTTAAGCTTCTCCCATTCCTCGCTGCCATAGTCGTGAATTACATCGCCCACGTGCATGACTTCGGGGGGGTAAATCCTCTCTATGTAACGCTTGGTCTCACGGGCGCGGCTCTCGATGACGATATGCTCGATGGGGACTCCGACTAGACTCTCGATGCCGCGGAAGATGCCGTCTATGGCCTCACATTCGAAGAAGATGACACGGTTGTGCGGCGAATTGGTCAGGGTGATCACCCCGTTGGGCTCCCACCTGTGCGCCTGCCCGACAAGCGAGGGCAGACCGCAGTATGCGCACCTTTCCATCGCATACCCTCCTCGCAAAACCCTGCCAGCCTTTCGTGCTCCGCTGCGCACGCCAGCTAAATCCCAGCAATGGGGCGATTTGCTCACGCCCGTCAAATCGCAGGCGCTTCCTTTCTCGTTAGAAACCTCCCTTTGCCGCTGACCACCCACCCGATCCGCGGTTTCCCAGCCTTCATGCAGCTTTATTGTGATAATATCCCAAAACTTCGAGAAGACATTCAAAAAGTCCTGTAATTCCCGGCGTAGCGACCCGCTCCCTGTCTGAGAACATGCTACCAATAACATTTTCGCCAGCAGCCTCACTTACCTTGAGCAGGCATGAGGCGCCGCATTGCCTCCGCATTATTCATCCTTGGGCGGCAAACCTCCATGTCGCGAACATCGCCCTGCGCGCTCTCGCGCAAGTCGTTAGCCGGTTTGCATGGCGGCCGGCAACCGATATGACAAGCCGGCAGTTATGGACTCGGGCCGTCTTGCCAACGGGGTATGACCTTCATCTCACCCGCGTGGTCACGGTGAGGTCCCCGTCCTCGGCAAGTTCCCACTCAATCCGGGAGCGGTCCACGCGGTAGGCCATCTCAACCAGAGCCTGCACTGCTCCCACCACGGGAAGGTGCAGGGCGGAGTTCTCCAGGGTAATGGTGAGGCGACTGCGGTCGCCTTCGAAGGTGACCAGGTTGCCCATGCCGCGCAGGGCGATCATGTGCCGGAAGGTCTCCGCGTCCCTCCTCCATTCATCCACCGCCCAGGCGACGCGGACATAGCGGCGCATGGCCTCGATGACCGTCTCCTGGATGGCCTCTCCCAGTTCCCCCTCCAGGTCTTCGAAGATTGCGTCGATGCCCAGGGGCCCCAAGAGAGCCATGCGGCGCCCCGTATCCGGGTTCGTGATCACGCCGCTCCCCAGATCCCAGCGGTACCGGGCGATCTCCAGCGGCACGCAACACTCGGGACATCTGTCGTAATAGAGGTTCCCGGGCTTGAAGTGATATCTCCTTCTCCGCAGGCGCTCTCCGAGCTCCACCGGGTGCTTCCCCGGATAGACCTCTATGCGGTAGGTGTCATCTCCGATCTCCTCGTACCTGACCCACACCTCTCTTCCCTCCGACACCTCGACGGAGCCCAGGAAATCACCCGAGGCGAGGATCACCGAATAAGAGTTCCTGGTGGTATGTACCCGCCAGGGAAATGGATCACCGCTATCCCAGAGCTTCCCCTGGCGCGGGTCTCCATAACCGTAAAGATGCCCTATGTCGATGATGTTCTGGCCGATGGCTTTGGTGATCGCCCTCAATCTTTCCCACTCCTCGCCGCTGATCTCATGGTATCTGCGTCCCATGTGCTTGATTTCGGGGGGGAAGATCCTTTCGACGTAACGCTTGGTCTCCCGCGCACGGCTCTCGATGACGATATGCTCGATGGGGATGCCTACAAGGCTTTCTATTCCCCTGAAAACCTGGTCGATGATCTCGCACTCGAAGAAGATCATGTGGTTATGCGGCGAAGCGGTGAGGGAAATGACCCCGTTATCCTCCCATCGGTGTTCCCGCCCGATAAACGACGGGACCCCGCAGAACCCACACCTGCTCATCGCTGATCCTCCCCGTCGATCTCCTCGACCTTACTGCCACGCTTTACCCGGCGGACGCATCGATCTGCCGGGGCCGCGGCAGTCTCCTTCGCCGCGCCGCGGGCGCAACCCTCATCGGCAAGAATGCCGGCACTCCCGTCAGGCCTCGCCATAATCGAATACCAGCCAGTCGTTCCCCTCTCTACGCAGCTCGAACTCCAGCTTCGTCTTGCTGCCATCGGTGAATTCCATATCCACCCCGACGCGCGCCTCGGAGCTGCTGATATTCACCTCGTGGGCGTTCCAACGCCGTAGCTTGCCCTCGCTTCCTTTAACCACCTCTTCCTCGAAACTCCCCCGGCTGTAATCGCTCTTGAACCTTGACTGAGAGTGCAGTAGCCCCCACGCCTCCCCGGCGTTCCCCTCGTTCACGGCTCCTATGTACCGGTTGGTCACGTCCACGGGCTCCTTTACCGCCCGGAAAATGAAAATACCCGCCACCGCCACCCCCACTCCCAGGACCAGAAGGATGGCCACGATGATAGCTACCATTTTTTCCATGAGCCGCCGGACTGCCGGGGTACGGGAGCATGGTAAGCGGGTGGATAGAGCGTGGCAGGCGACGGCGGCGCTCTTCCCCTCCCTAACCTTCATACCACCTGCATCTTCACGAATATTCTTGGTCCCCTGCAGGTAAACCTTGACCGGCCGGGGCGGCAGGAGGCAACGCCTTTCGTCCCCTCTTCATCCACGTGTTTCATACATCCCGAGCACGAAGACGGGCCACCCGATCTTTTCGATGGCGTACCGCACGAGCTCGCCCTGTTCGCGTCCTTCCTGACGCGTGCCTCTTCGTCAAGCGGGCTTTACCGCCCGCACGGCGGCGCTGGTCACCGCCTGCAGCATCTCCTCCAGCCTCTCAACCGGCAGGTTCAGCGTGGCGACGAGAGCCTGTGCCGATGGATCGTTGGACATGCAATCGAGGGGGAAGTGGCCTTCCTGCACCACTTCCACTTCCACGAACCCAGCCTCCTCTATCATGCGCACATAGTCCCTCCTCAGGGCGGCACCGGCGATGCACCCGAGGTAGGCAGACGTTGATTCCCTGACCACCCGCGGGAGTTCTTCTTCCAGGACGATGTCGGAAACCAGCAGGCGCCCGCCCGGCTTGAGCACACGGAAGGCCTCGCGGAAGACGCGTGGCTTGTCGCTCGAGAGATTGATCACGCAGTTGGAGATGATCACGTCCACGGAAGCGTCGGCCAAGGGGAGGTTCTCTATCTCGCCCAGGCGGAATTCCACGTTCCCGTAACCCCCCTCGCGTGCGTTGTCTCTCGCCCTGTCCAGCATCTCGGGGGTCATGTCGACGCCGATCACCTTGCCCTGCCTGCCCACCCTCTCTGCAGCCAGAAAGCAGTCCAGCCCCGGTCCGCAGCCGAGATCGAGTACCGTCTCTCCTTCGCGCAGGGAAGCCAGGGCCACCGGGTTGCCGCAACCCAAGCCCAGGTTCGCTCCCCGCGGGACCTTCTGCAGTTCCTCCCTGCTGTACCCGATCTTCTCGCTGATCCCCTCCGCAAGGTTCCCGCCGCAACAGGGTTCCGCCGGACCGCAACATAGGCTGTCCTTACGGGCAATGGCCCCGTAACCTTCCCGCACGACCCTCTTGATATCCTCACCTTCCATGCCCACGCCTCCCTCGCTCTCCCTCTCCGCTCATCACCGCCGCGCGGGCCGCCGTGCGCAAGCGGCGATTCCTGGCCGCCAGGCAGGAAAAACATCCAAGGCCATGCGCGGCTTACGTCTTCAAAGCAGCCCCTTCAGCGCGGGTCCCAGGCTCTCCCTTACCAGGCTTGCCAGTTCTTCGGCCTTCATGAGGACCACGCAACATATCCTCCCGTCCCTTTCCCAGCTTACCAGCGCAAGCCTGTCCCCGGCCTTGATGCCTGCCCGTTCCCTGAACTCCTTAGGGAGCACCATCTGCCCACGCTCGTCCACACTGACGAGGGATTCCACGCGACAAGGGGTCCCTGCGTCATCACGGCAGCATAACGCCTCCCCATCCTTCACCCTGGACCTCGGACCCATGACCTCTCCTTTCAAGAAGTTCTTATGTTTAAGATTATTCTTATATTTCTGAATTATATGATTTCAAGCCAGCCGGGTCAATGCCAGCGCCGCAGCCGGCAGACTCCACTCACCGTACGCGGTCAACCTTCCAGCTCGCTTCCGCCGCCCGGTAGAAAGGCACAATCACCGCAAGCGCACATATCCCGCATCCGCAGTGTAAATAAACCCCGAGAGCGGCCCTGCGCGTGTTTCCCGTACGGAGTGCCAGGTTGTGCTCGAGTTCCCTCTTTACCGATATGCCGGACATCTGCGGCATCGACCACGCCGGAGAGATACCCTTATCGCTACCGCCGTACCTTCCCCCGCGGTTTCCTTGCCGGGCTGTACCAGAGCGGCCCTCCCGCCACCCATTCCTCCAGCCCTACCTTCTTTATCTTGCGCAGGTTCTTCAGGTGGGCATCGCCGTGCACGGGCACCAGGAAGTCCAGCTTGGAACAGGAAGCGAAGTCGGCACATTCCCAGCAGCCCCGGTAACCGCCCTTTCTGGCGCACTGGGCGATATGGCAGAACTCCGAACGGTTGCTGACCTTGCAACCCTTGCACCTCAGGTTGGCCAGTGAGCCCAGGAACTCGTAGGTCCTCCCGTATTCCTCCGCGTCGATGAAGGGTATGACCTCGGCCGCCTTCTCGAACCTCACCCGGCGCAGCTCCTTGCGCAGGTCTCGCGCCAGGTCGGGGATGGTCCCCACGTGGAAAGCGCAGTCCCCGCAGTAGAGGCCGCAGTAGGCCGCCATATTCTCCCGCTTGCTACTCAATTCACCCTCCTCTCCGCCCAGCCACCCGAAGCGAAACCCCCGGTCAGTTGGCTCCTCCAGCTCAAGGCTATCACACGCTGAAATCATTTAGCGAGCCCGCTCGCCCCCCGGCCGCGCGGAAGCGTGCGGGAAGAAGCAGGGCGGAACGTGTCAGGAATGGTGCCGGCCATCACCCGTACAAGGTAATATGGTGTCATCAGGGGCCAAATTCGAGGTCACGGGAGAAGGGGCGTCCCCGGCAACAGTGAGGAGGATGGATGTGGAACGGGAGCTGCTTGCGCCATGCGGCCTGTACTGCGGCGTCTGCGCCGTGCTCATCGCCTACCGCGACAACAATGAGAAGTTCAAGGAGAGGCTCCTCGGCGTCTACGGCCTCGCTTCCACGGAGCAGGTGCGCTGCAAGGGCTGTCTCTCCGAAGACCGCTTCCTCTACTGCGAGGTATGCCCCATACGGGACTGCTGCGAGGGCAAGGGGATCGAGGGCTGCCACCAGTGCGCCGACTGGCCCTGCGATTACATCCATAATTTCCCATTACCCGTGGGGAAGAAGGTCATGCTGCGCGCCATTCCCGCCTGGAGGGAGCGGGGCACCGAGCGGTGGGTGGAGTCGGAAGAAGCGCGCTACCACTGCCCGGCCTGCGGCTACAGACTCTTCCGCGGCGCCAAGCGCTGCCGTTCCTGCGGCGAGGCAGTAGACGTGGACTGAAGGCCGCCGTTCAAGGCGGTCAGACCAGCACGTCGCGGCGTGCGAAGAAAACGGACGAGAGCCCGACCAGGAGGAGCGCCACCGAGAAGAGCACCAGGGCGTGAAGACCGTTCAAACCGTACTTCAAGGGTTCGGCCTCTATGTAATAGTAGAAGGGCGACAACCTGTTCCAACCCTTTAGGCCCCCCACCACGTGCGCCAGGGAGTTGAGGAAGAAGGTGGCGAATGCGAGGGCGGTGGCGACACCGATGGCGGTTCCCCGCTTGCCCGTGGCGCAACCCAGGGCCAGGGCAAAGGCGCCGAAAACCAGGCCCAGGAGCACGCAGGATAGGATGGCGGCGGCGAGTCTGGCGTGGCTGATATCCATGTTCACGGCCGGCGCCGCCACAATCAACGACAGCCACAAGACGGCCCCCAGGGCCACGGTGGAAACGGCCAAGGAAGCCGCTTTCTCGAGCACCACTTGCCAGCGGGGAAGGGGGTTGGCAAGGAGCAGGTCCAGGGTGCCGTCGTGTTCTTCCCCGGCAATGGCGGCGCTCCCCCTGGCGATGGCGAAGATGAGGAAGATCAGGGGCGCCATCATGTAAAACAGCTCCCCGTTGAGGTATCCAGCGGGGGAGGTGTAATCCTCGATGCTCTCGCCCACGAATGCCTTTATCCACTCGGGGGCCTCCTCGAAGAACTCACTCAGGGAGGGCGTCCTGGTGACGGAGGGATAGTAGGCGACCAAGAAAACGCACAGTGCCACCACCCCCAGTGACCACCAGGTAAAAGACACCCGCTGATCCCGCAACGTCTTCAGGAAAATATTGCTAAGCATCGCTGCCCCCCTGGTAATATTCGATGAAGATCTCCTCCAGGCTCACCTCCGGACTGACCACGTTGAGCACCTCGAAACGCGCCGCGGTCTTGATCACCGCGTCCATGCTGCCCACCACGCTGCAGCTCAGGGTGTTGTTCTCCAGCCGCGCGTCCCTCACGCCTGGCAGTTCCTGGAAGAGAGTGAGGGGTACCGGCGAGGCGAAATGGATCTCCAGCTTGCGCAGGGCTTTCGCCTTGAGGCTCTCGATCTCGTCCACCGCGACCAGGGAGCCCTCCCGCACGATGCCCACCCGGTCGCATATCCTCTCCACCTCCGGCAGGTTGTGGGAGGAGATGAAGAAGGTGGTGCCCTCGGCGACTAATTCCCTTACCATGCGGTGGAACTCGTGCTGCATGAGGGGGTCCAGCCCGCCCGTGGGTTCATCGAGGACGACCAGTTCCGGCCGGTGGATGAAGGCCTGTATGATGCCCAGCTTCTGCTTGTTTCCGCGCGAGAGCGTCTTGATGCGCTGGCGTAGGTCACACTCCAGGCGCTCGGCCAGCGAGGCCACGTAGCCCCGGTCCACCCCTCCGCGCAGGTTTCCCAGGTATTGCAGCAACTCGCTTCCCGTCATCTTGTCGTACAGGGAGAGCTCCCCCGGAAGGTACCCCACCCGCTCGCGGATGGCCACCCCCTGAGCGTGCGCGTCCATCCCCAAGACCTCTGCCCGCCCCCGCGTGGGCCGTATGAGGTCCAGGAGCAACCTGATGGTGGTGGTCTTTCCCGCCCCGTTGGGGCCCAGGTACCCGAAGACCTCGCCGCGTTTTACCTCGAGGTCGAGGTCCTCGACCCCGCGCTGCCTGCCGTAGTACTTGGTGAGCGCCTCCGTCCTGATGACCGGCTCCTGCATCGCCGCCTCCGCGTCGCTTCCCCTTCTCGCCCGTGCTCCGTGCGTTCCTAACCATGCTACCCCATCCTCTAGAGGCGGGTCTACACATTGCGCTGGTTCACTACATGGTGGACACATTATCCCTATGCTTGTTCGAATCATACCAGCTATTAAGAAACTCCATGGGAGTGAGGTAACCAAGTGCCTGATGGGGACGCACGAAATTGTAGGTTTCGTTCCATTCGCAAAGGATATCGTTTAACCAAGCGACGTCGTGACCC
>CAKZMC010000007.1 GCA_937128055.1 uncultured Actinomycetes bacterium
CCAGCACCCTCTGCAGGATGGTGGGGGCCACGAAGGTCCAGTTCACCCTCTCCGCCTCGATGAGGCGCAGGAACTCCTCCGGGTCGAAGCGGCGCATGATCACCGCCGTGGCCCCCAGCAGCATCCAGGGGGCCCAGGCGACGATGGTGCCGGCGTGGTACATGGGAGTGACGATGAGGCTGCGTATGTTTCCCGTCTTCTCATCCTCGATGTGTTCTCCCCCGAACCAGTAGAGGAAGCTGAACGCCTTTATGCTGTATTTGAGAAAGGAGGCGAAGTCGGTGCGCGGCGGCTCCGCCAGGTCGGAGAGGAGGTAGCCGAAGCTGTCGAAGAAATTGGAGCTCTTGGGAATGCCGGTGGTCCCCCCGGTGTAAGGGTTGAGGGCTACGAGGAAGTCGGCCTCGGGCTGCCTGTCGGGGTGCCGGCGCAACAGCTCCTCGTAGGCCTGGATGCCCTCGGGAGGCGCCTCCCCGCCCACCATGACGTAATGCTCCACGCTGGGCAGGCCGTCCCTGATCTTCAGGACCTCGCCGAGGAACTCCGCGTCGAAGACCAGCACTTTCGGCTTTCTCAGGTCGATGGCCACGCGCAGCTCCTCGCCCCGCAGGTGCCAGTTGACGAAGGGCATGGGCGCGCCGGCGAAGGAGCAGGCCCAGAAGACCTCCAGGAACTCCGCGGAGTTGTAGAGCATGACCGCCACCGCCTCCTTGGGGCGCACCCCCATTTCCCGCAGGGCGTTGGCCAGCCGGAAGACGCGTTCCCTCAGCTGCTCGAAGTCGTAGCGCGTTTCGCCGTCCACGACGGCCTCACGCCCGGCAAAGGTTGCCCACATGCCCGCCATGGCGTTGGGCATGATCTTCCCCATCCTGTTGCGGGCCAGGTATCTCAGGTTTGCGGCGAGGCCCTCGCCGCCGCGCAGGGCGTGACCCACGATGCGGAGCACGTTCCGCCCCCCGCCCCACTGCCTGTAGAGTGACTTTCCGAATCCACGGGTTTCCTCCATGCGGAGCAGCGAGGGGGAAGCCCTCAGCAAACCCAGCATTGATTTCTGCGCCATTTCCGGCATCGCTACGTCACCCCCAATGATCTTCGCCGTTTACGGTCACCGGTTACGCCGCAACCGTGCCCGCGAGCCTGCGCACCGCCTTCCTCGCACGTAGGCAGCGAATCCCTTGCCTGGGTATGAGGCTGGCCCCGCGCCACGGCCCTGACTCGGCGGACTCTCCTCACGCGTAGGCAGCGAATCCCTTGCCAAGGAGCTCGCGCCCGACGATGAGCTTCTGGATCTCGCTGGTCCCGTCGGGTATGGTCAGCATCCTCGCGTCCCGGAAGTAACGCTCCAGGGGATACTCGTCCGAAAGCCCCACGCCCCCGTGGATCTGTATGGCGTCGTACGCCACCTTCACCGCCGCGTCGCAGGCGTACCCCTTGGCCAGCGATGAATACATACGCGCCTGGGGATCCCCGCTTATAGCAGCCCACAGGGCTTTATAGCCCAGGAGGCGGGAGGTCTCCGTGAGAGCCGTCATGTTGTAGAGCATCTCCTGGATGAGCTGGAATTTCCCTATGGGCCTGCCGAATTGCACCCTTTCCTTGGCGTACTTCAAGGAAGCATCGAGCGCGGCTTGGGAGATGCCCGCCGCGGAGAGCGCCATGCCGCTGCGCAGGAAGGCGAAGATGATGTTCTCCATGCCCATGTTCAGCGCCGTGCTTATGAAGCGTGAGGACTGGATGTCGGAGACCTTTGCCGGATCCCCGCCCAGCTCGCGTATTCTGTCCGCGTCCCCCATGGTGCTGGCGATCATGGTCATCAGGTTGTTCTCGCGGGGAACCCTGCAGTTGTCGAAATAGATCTCGCCGGTGGGTGCGGCCCTCCAGCCCAGCTTGTGCAGGTCACTGCAATCGAAGGGCGACACCTCCTTTTCCACCAGCAGGAAGACCCTCTCGCCGTTCTGGTCATTGGCCACCAGGAGGCAGAGGTCGGCTACCGGGGCGTTGCTGATCCAGGTCTTGGTGCCGTTGACCACGTACGAGTCACCGTCCAGGATGGCGCTGGTGCGCATGGCGCGGTTGTCGGACCCGGCTTCCGGTTCCGTTATGGCGTAGCAGCCGATGACCTCGTTGTTCTCCACGCGCTCTGTCCAGCGCTTGCGCATTTCCTCGGAACCCATGACCACCAGGCCCGCCGGGAAGGAGAGGGCCACGAGGGCTGCGGCGCTGGGCCACACGCGGAACATCTCCTCCACCATGACACCTATGGTAAAGGGATCCGAGCCCAGGTCCTTGAGGCTTTCCAGGTCGAACCCGATGCCCACCTTCTTGAAGCGCCGCATGAGGTCGATCGCCTCATCCTTGCTCATGGGGCCCTTCTTCTCCTGGGGCTCGACCAGGGGTTCTATCTCCTTTTCCAGGAAATCCCTCAGGTTGTCGCGAAACATCCGCTGACTCTCGTTGAAGCCGAAGTCCATGTCCCAACCTCCTTACTGCCTCTAGAACTCCTTGCCAATGCACCGATCCCTGGCGCCTTAATCTTCCGCGAGCATCTCCTTGACCGCCGCCCGCAACACCTTGCCCACCGGGTTGAGGGGCAATTGCTCCACGAAGCTGACCGCTTTCGGCCTCTTGTAGCCGGCCATTTTACCCCGGCACCACTGCATGATCTCGTCCGGTGAAGAGGTTTCCCCCTCCTTGAGCTGAACTACGGCGCACGGGACCTGTCCGTAGGTTTCGTCGGGAAGGCCGACCAGGCAGGCGCGTTCCACCTTGGGATGTTCCTCGAGGATCTCCTCCACCTCGTGCGGGAATATCTTTTCGCCCCCCGTGGAGATCACTTCCTTTTTCCGCTCCACCACCTTTATCTCGCCGTTATCATCCAGGTAACCCAGGTCGCCGCTGTAGAACCAGCCGTCCCTTATCACCTCGCCGGTCTTTTCGGGTTCCTTGTAATACCCCTGCATTATCCAGGGACTGCGGTAGATTATCTCGCCGATCTCCCCGGCCTTCACCTCCGCGCCCTCCTCGTCGACCACGCGCACTTCCAGGCCGGGGAGGGAACGGCCCACGCTGCGGTCGCGCAAGCGTTCCGCCTCGCTGTCGATCTTGATGGTCGCGACGGGGGTCATCTCGGTCTGCCCGAAGGCGTCCAGCAGGAGGGCGTTGCGAAAGTGTCGCAGGATCTCGGCCTTGAGCTTGGCGGGGCAAACCCCCGCGCCGGTGATGAGCAACATGAGGCTGCTGAGGTCGTGATCCCGTAGCCCCTCGACCGCCAGCAGCTTCTGCCACATGGTGGGGACCATCCACATGCAGGACGGCCTTTCGCGCGCGATCACCTCCAGGACCTCTCGGGCGTCGAAACGTGGGTTCTCGGTGAGGACCAGCGTGAAGAGCCCCGTCTGTATCCAGAGGCTTTCCATGATGCCCCCGAAGGAGGCCATGTGAAAGAGGGGCGGGACGCAGAGGAACTTGAGGGAGAAG
>CAKZMC010000008.1 GCA_937128055.1 uncultured Actinomycetes bacterium
TATCGTGACCCCCGCCGTGGTGTGGGGGATGTAGACCACGCAGAGCCCCTCCCTTATGCCCGCCTCACGCACCGCCTCCCGCACCCTGGAGGTGATGTCCACCATCTGGGACCTGGAGGCGGTGGAAACCTCAAAGGTATATTTTTCCATATATTATCACCCCAGGCTCATGCGCAGCGAGGCTTCCATGTTGAAGGGCGGCAGGTCCTCGGGATCGATGACCACGTCCACCACCGCCGGCCCCGGGGCCGCCAGGGCCTCCGCGAGCACCGGCCGGATGTCGGCGACCCTCTCCAGCCGCCATCCCGACGCGCCGAAGGAGCGGGCCAGGGCAGCGAAATCCGGGTTCCCGTGGCAGGTGCCGATTATCCTCCCCTGGCACTGCACCCGCTGCCGGATGTTGAGCACGCGGTACATGTTGTCGTTGATCACCAGCACCAGCACCTTGATGGACTCCCGGCAGGCGGTTTCCAGGTCCTGGAGGGTCATCATGAAATCGCCGTCTCCCAGGATGGCCACCACCTCTCTCTCGGGATGCACCAGCTTCGCGGCCATGGCGGCGGGGAAGCCGAATCCCATGGCTCCGAAATTGACCGCCGAGAGGTAGGTGAGGGGCTCGAGGCAGGGGAGGTAAGCCATGGGGTAGAGGAGGTGCGTGCCCGACCCCACGGTCACCACCCTCTCCCGCGGCAGGAGCTGCGCCAGTTCGTGGATGACCCTCGCTCCCGAGAGAGGCTCCCGCCCGGAGGTCCTGCCCTCCCGCACCATGGCCTCCCAGTCCTCCCGCCTGGAGGTCAGGAATTCCCACCATTCCTTCCTTTCCGGTGCGCGATATTCCCTGAGCGCGTCCAGGGCCTCGACGAGGAAATCCCTCACGTCCGCTTCGATGGGGACGTGCGGCCGCAGGCGGCTGGAGAGCATGGCCTCCATATCGATGTTCACCATTACCAGCTCCCCGGGGACGGGGAGGGTGTATTCGTAGGAGGTCATGTCGGAAACGGTGCACCCCAGCGCCAGCACGGCATCCGCCTCCGTGAGGGCGGCATCCGCCACGATGTTGCCGCCGCCGAAACCCGCCCTTCCCAGGCAGAGGTCATGGTCCTCGGGGATGGTCCCCCGCCCGTTGCCGGTGGTGGCCACCGGTACCCGCAGGTTCTCGGCCAGGCGCACCAGCAGATCCGCGGAACCGGAATAGGCTACCCCGCCCCCGGAGAGTATAAGGGGTTTCGCGGCTTCCTTGATGATTTCCAGTGCCTTCCAGACGTCCTCCACGTGCATGGGAGGACGGTACTCGGCGGCGAAGCGGAACCTGGGAGCCTCCAGCGTTACCTCCTCCTCCCACACGTCCTCGGGAACCTCGATGAGCACCGGCCCGCGCGCACCGGAGACGGCCAGGGTGTAGGCCTTGGTAAGGACGGAGGCTGCCAAGTCCGCCTCCTCGAGCCTGAAGGTGCCTTTGCACAGGGGAGCGAAGATGCTCGTGTGCTCCGCCTCCAGCATGCCGTCGCCGCCCCTCAGCTTCCTCTTCACCGCGCCGCTGAGCAAGAGCATGGGGCTGCAATCCTTGTAGGCGCTGCCCACGGAGATGAGGGCGTTGAGGGTTCCCGGACCGGAATGGGTGAGCGCCACTCCCGGGATCCCGGTGAGGCGGCCTTCGGTATCGGCCATGCTCGCCGCCACCTGCTCATGCCGGCAGGAAATGTATCTTATCTCCCCCTGGTGGTCGTAGAGGGCATTGACGAAGGCGAAGTTGGAGGTCCCGATGATGCCGTAGATCCTGGTCACCCCCATGGCCTTCAGGCCCTCGATAAGCATTTGAGCGCAGTTCATGCTCCCTTCCTTCCCTCGTGCCTGCCTGCCTGTTCCCTCCCGCCTTCTGTTCCTCTCCCCTTCCTCCGGCTTTCCTTCCGCCGGCCCGCCTATTCCACGCCGTTGACCACGAAGCGCGGCTTCCCGCCCGAGAGCGCGCCGACGACGTTTTCCACGGTCACCTGCAGCATGCGCACCCGGCTCTCGTCGGTCCCGCCCGCCACGTGGGGCGAAAGCATCACCCTGTCTGACGCAAGCAGCGGGTTGTCGGGGTTTACCGGCTCCTCGGCAAAGACGTCGATTCCCGCGCCCGCCAGGCGTCCCTCCCGCAGGGCCTCGGCCAGGGCCTCCTCGTCCACCACCTCGCCCCGCGCCAGGTTGAGGAGGTAGGCCCCCGGCTTCATCATGGCCAGCCTCTCCCGGTCCATGAGATGGCGGGTCTCGGGGGTGAGGGGCACGTGCAGGGAAACGATGTCCGAGGCGCGCAGCAGCCCCTCCAGCTCCGCGAACTCTACCCCCAGCTCCCTTTCCTCCTCCTCGGGCAGCCGCCGGAGATCGTGATAGAGCATGCGGCACCCGAAGGGGCGCGCGCGCAGCGCCACCTCCCTGCCGATATTTCCCATGCCCACGATGCCCAGCGTCTTGCCGTGCAGCTCGCCCAGGCCGAGGGTGAAGATGTCCTGCTGCCCCCACTCGCCGCGCGCCGTCTTGGCGTGGAAGTAGAGGGCTCGCTTCAGGAGACAGAGCATGAACATGACCGCGTGTTCCGCCACCCCGACGGCATTCGCCGCCCCCACGTTGGCCACCGGGATGCCCGCCCGCCGCGTGGCCTCCAGGTCGATATGCTGGTACCCGATGCTCGGTTGCTGGATGAGCCGGCACCCGCGGGCCGCCTCCGCCACCGCGGCGTCGATGGGCAGACGGAAGGTGAAGTCCCCTATGATGACGTCCGCTCCCCGCACCGCCTCCTCCAGGCCGGGACCCGCATCCCCGTTATAGACCTCCACCAGGATATCCTCGCGCCCGGTCACTCCCGCGAGCATCCCGCGCACCGCATCCTGGGACAGCGGGGAAAGCACCACTATCCTCGGCATCTACAGCTCCCTTCCTTGCTCGCCCGGCGGCCTTCCTGCCCTCCCCCTTGCGCGATTCCCTCGCTCAATCGCGTGAGCGCGCAAAGCGAAAGGCGGCCGCGGCTCCGAACCGCTATCGTCTTGCATTGCGCGGGGCAAGCATTTTATGTATTCCCCTTGCTCGCCACGGAAAAACTCGCCGCGCCAGCCCGGCCATGAAGGTCCCCGCACGGGAGGCAGCGTTAAAGGTCCGCCGGTACGCGAATGGGGGGCGTGATTTGACGGGGAGGCGCGCGAGAGGCAAGAAGGTCGCCCAGACCTTCCTCGGCAGCCGTTGCCTGCGGAGGGGGGCGCCGGCGGGGCCGTTCTGGAGGCACGGGTCAGGGCATATCCTCGAGGTATATGTCCTTGTACCTCTCGACCGCCTCCTCCCGCCGCGCCCGCCGTTCCTCGGCGGTGGCCTCCAGCACCTTGCGCAGGGCATCTCCCAGGATCACCGGGTTGAAGGGCTTCACTATGTACCCGTCGGCGCCCATCCTCCACCCCCGGGCGATGTCCTCGTCCTGGACCTTGGCTGTGAGCACCACCACGGGCAGTTCCTTGAGGTCGTCGTCGGAGCGGATCATCCTCAGGATTTCCCAGCCGTCCATCTGGGGCATCATGATGTCCAGGACCAGCAGGTCGGGGGGGTCCTCATGCATCATCCTCATGGCCGTCTTCCCATCCCAGGCCTCCTCCACCTCGAAATGCTCCAGCTCGAGGTTGATGCGCACCAGGCGGGTCACCATGGGATCATCGTCCACCACCAGCACGCGAGCAGCCATATACCTCCTTATAGCTCCGTTTTATTTTACCTGTCCCCTCGCCCGAACCGCAAACAATCAATTATTCCACCTGCCCGAGCAAATTCCCTTCCGGGGAACGGGCCGTTCCCGCGGATGCCGCGGGCAGGCGGGGCACTTTTCCCGGTAATGGTATAATCTCCTTGCATCATCGCCGGCTGGGTTGGGCGCTCGCCCGCCCGCGGAGCGGACACGGGAGGCAGGATGAGTTACGACATTTTTCAACCGGTGCATGAGGATTTCCGCCGCAGCCTGCGGCAATTCGTGGAAAACGAGCTCGCCCCGCACGTGGAGGAGTGGGAGGAGGCTGAGGAGTTCCCTCGCTGGGTCTATTCCCGCATGGGGGAGCTGGGATTCCTGGGCATGTCCTACCCGCAGGAGTACGGGGGCGACGACGACCGCCTGGCGGAAGCCGTCTTCCACGAGGAGCTCACCCGTTGCGGCTCGGCAGGGGTGGCGGCGGGGCTGGGGGCGCACATCGGCATCGCCATGCCCCAGATAAACCGTTTCGGCACCCCGGAACAGAAGGAGAAATACCTGGTGCCGGGGATCAAGGGCGAGACCGTGGGGGCGCTGGGCATCACCGAGCCGGAGGCCGGATCCGACGTGGCGGGCATCAGGACCTACGCCGTGCGCGACGGCTCGGACTGGATCATCAACGGCTCCAAGACCTTCATCACCAACGGGGTGAGCTGCGACTGGGTGGTGCTGGCGGTGAAGACGGACCGCGAGAAGGGCTACGCGGGCATCTCGCAGTTCATCGTGGACCGCGGAACCCCCGGCTTCGAGACCTCCAAGAAGATCAAGAAGCTGGGGTGGAAGGCCTCGGATACCGGCGAGCTCTCCTTCATCGACGTGCGCGTCCCCGCGGACGCCCTGCTGGGCGAGGAGGGCCGCGGTTTCTTCCAGATAATGGCAAATTTCGTATGGGAGCGCCTTATCATGGCCTTGGGCTCCGTGGCCGGCGCACAGCTGCTCTTCGAGATCTCCCTGCAGTACGCGAAGGAGCGGCAGGCCTTCGGCAAGCCCATCGGCAAGTTCCAGGCCATCTCCCACATGCTGGCGGACATGATCACCGAGATCGAGCTGGGCAGGTCCTTCACCTACCACGTGCTCAAGCTCTACGTGGAGGGCAAGGAGCCGGTCAAGGAGGTGGCCATGGCCAAGCTCTACACCTGCGACATGGCCTGCCGGGTGGCCGACTGCGCCCTGCAGATCCACGGCGGCTACGGGTACAGCGAGGAGTATCCCCTGGCGCGCGCCTACCGCGACATGCGCCTGGGCCCCATCGGCGGGGGCACCGACCAGATCATGCGCGAGATCATCGCCCGCTCCTACGGCCTGTGAGACGGGGCCATGGCCTCCCGCATGGCGGATGCGAGCTCCTCGGCCCTCTGCGAGCCGAAAAGCACTCTCTTGCCCTCGCGCAGCTGCAACTGGACCCCGCGCTTGCCGGACACGTTGTACGCCCTTCCCTTCAAGCCGCACCTTATGCCCCAGCCGCCGTACTCGAGGATGGGGTGGTAGGTGACCGCCTCCACCTCCTCGATCTCCTCCACGCCGATGTGATGAAATCGCGCATGGAAAGGGTAGTAACGATAGTGCAGGCCATCCTCCTTCACCTCCACCACCAGCCGGGCGGAGAGGAAGAGGGCGGGAAACCCCACGCCCATGAGCAGCCAGATGAGGTACATCGCCCAGTCGGGCGCCTCCTTTTCTCCCGCGGGCGCGTCGGCGAACAGTTGCCGCAGCGGGGCATACCAGGCGAAACCCGTCACCACCAGTACCGTAAGGTATATCCACCACTGGTGAAAGCGCTGCACCTCGCGAAAGATGGTCCCGCTCTCCCGCTCATTCCCGCTCATGCCACGACATCCCTCCGCGATGGTCTCTCCCCTCGAAAAATACAGGGCCTTGCCGCGGCCCGCCGCCCGACCTTGACGCCGCCTCAGCCGCCGCCATCGCTCCCGCTCTCGCCCATGTCCGCGGACTCCGGCGCTTCTGCGATCGACCTCCTCTCCCGGAAGAATAGCACGGAAACACCCGCGCAGAACAGCAGCGCGCTCACTACCTGGAAAAAGATACCAGCAGATGCGTCTTCGTGGTAACGGAAGAACTCCACCGTGAAGCGCACCGCCCCGTAGCAGGCCACCGAGAGCAGGAAGAGGCTCCAGCCCCGTCGCAGCCGCTTGCGGAACCACAGCAGGCCGCAGAACACCGCGAGATCCAGCACCAGCTCGTAGAGCTGGGTGGGGTGCACGGCGACGTCGGACCCCGGGAAGGTCACCGCCCAGGGCAAGCCGGAGGGCTTCCCCCCGCAGCAGCCGTTGAGGAAACAACCGACGCGCGCTATGGCCAGGGAGAGGGGTAGGGCGAGGCCCACCGCGTCCGCCACCGCCCCCGCGGGGACCCCCATGCGGCGCACCACCAGCACGCAGGCGGGCACGGCCAGGAAGAGCCCCCCGTAGAAGACCAGGCCCCTCATGTTGAGGTCGAACACCAAGCTCCACCGGCCGGAGAAGTCTTCCAGGTGACCGAGCACGTAGAAGGCGCGTGCCCCCGCCACGCCGGTGATGGCCGCCACCGCCCCCACCGTGTACATGACGGAACCGTCCCTGCCCCGACTGCGCAGCTCCCGCGCGGCCACCAGCACCCCCGCCAGGAAGGCGGTGAAGAGCATCACCCCGTAGGAATATACGGGGTAGCTTCCTATATGGAAGAGAACGGGCCGCATGCGCCACCTCCCTGAAGTCCCCCGAAAGCTGATATTCTTACCACATCCCCATAACCAGAAAAGCCCTTCAACGCCCCTCACTGGAGCACCACCCCCGGCAGGAACGGTCACTTCCCTTCCGGGGGTCGCCGAGGTCAAGTTTAGCAGAGCGTTACCCGCAAGTTAAGGTTTGCGGCTGCGCTCCACGGCGCCCGGCCGTTGACCGCGTCGGCGTCTCGCCAAACGACCCTGAGCAGGCGCATTCGTCCCTTTCGAACCCTCCCGGAGAGCAGGTTCCCGCGGAAGGGCGCCCTCCCGGCGCCGGGCCTGGAGAGTCCCCGCCGGGCGAATTGGGATACACGCCGCGGAGGCGCGCGCGCAGCCCCGTCTTCCCCCTGATGCGGGCTATACCGGGCGAAACGGTCTACGGGCTGCCTGGGTCACGCCAATAATACCAGAGGCAGGCGATAATCATACCCCCAGCTTATGTTCGCCGCCTCCCCTTTTCCCGCTAATTTAAGTGAGAAGAGGGTCGGCAGGGAGGCATGCGGAGATGCGTAAGATGGGTTTTACAAGCAAAAGGAGGCTGGCCCTGGGCCTGCTTTTTGCCTTTTTTGCCCTCTTTTCCCTCTTCGCCTTTTTTGCCCTCCCTGCCGCGGCGCGGGAAGCGGGCACGGTATCCGTCGAGGTTTCCGTAGCCCCCTGCGTGCGGGTGGGTGCGGACGGCCTGGTCGGGGGCAACATCTCCACGGTCATTATCCACCCGGCGGATCTCCTCACCGTCCTCCCCCGCTGACCCTCCTGGCGCTCACCCACGCCCGCAACATTTGATTTCATCATCTTTTTGATGAATCGCACCACCTGACCCGCTGGCCCTCACGGCGCCCGTCCTCGCCCGCAACAACGGTTTTAATAACCATGGATTACATGGGAAGGCATGGGGGCACATCATCGTATTCACGCTAGCCTTCCGGCCCCGAGATGAAGCTACCGCCGGCGGATACGCCGCCCTCAAGCCTGGCTAGCGCCGGTGCATCCGGCGCACCAGGCACCAGGCCCCCACGCCGAGCAGCACCAGGAAGAGGATCCAGGACAGCGGGACGACCCAGAATCCCGCCTTCTCCCGCTTCTCGGTGTCGAAGACGTTCATCTGGGGACCGTACCTGATCTCCGCCTCCGCCTCGTAGACGCCCAGGAAGGGGGGGCTGGGGAGGCTGCCGTCGAAGTAGCGTACGGCGCCCGGCAGCAAGGTGATCTCCCCCAGGTCGATAGAGCCGGATCCGAACCCGAACTTTGAGCGGTAACTCAGGGAGGCCTGCACGGTGAGGTGCACGTTGCCGGTATTTTCCACTTCCAGGTGATAGCGGATGTCGCGTGCCGGCCATCCCGCCTCCCCCCCGGCCGGAGGCCCCCAAAGGGAGAAGAAGTCGCTCTCCACGGACAGGGCCCGGATATTCGCCTCGCGCACGATCTCCCCCGAGACGGTGACCAGTATGAGCGACCCGATACGGTAGCTGGGCTTCACCCCCTGCCCCGGGGGAGGCTCCGCTGCGTCCTGGAAGAAGAGCACCGAGAAGTGCCCCCCGGGCTCCGCGTCCGAAGGGACCCGCAGGTGGAAGGGTTCCTCGTGCTGGGAGCGGGCCGGGACGGTCAGGCGCTGGCGGGGGATGGTGATCCACTGGGAGCAGGAATAGGTGTAGTAACCTGGTTCCCGGAAATCATAGCTGTTGTCGGGGTTGATGAAGAAATCCATGGTATAAACGAGAAGCTCCTGGTCGTGCTGGGTGTGATTGATGAGGGTGACGGTGAAGTCCATTTCCCCACCGGGGTCCATGGTCAGCTCTTTCTTAACCGGAGATACCGTGAGGTCGAAGTCCTGTGCTCTAGCGCAAGGCGACGGGCACAAGAGCATCAAAGACGTAGACGCCGCCAGCAAGATAGATGCGATCCCCAGTCTTCTCATGGCCATGCCTCTGCAGCTCAACCTCTCAAGCGCCGCTCGCGCGTCATCCTCAACGCGGCCTTCCGTCTTGCCCCCGTCCTCCCTACCTCCATGCCGCCCTATTAACATTCGGCCCCTCACCGGCCATCCTGTATTTCTTTTTCACATAAGCCTTAGAATCCTCCCCGCAGCCCCCTCCCGCCATCTCTTCCCCGCGCCCCGGGTCCAACGGCGAACAGCGCGTAAGAAGACCGGCGGCTGCACGAGCAAGCGCAGACGGAAAGCGCCCTCGCGCCCCGCGCCATGCGCGTGCGAAGGCGAGGGGCGCGCAGGTGACTACTGCCGTGAATTATACCAGCACGAAAAGCAAGGAGGGCCCGGATGGTATCCGGGCCGCTCCTTCTTGTCTCTTCGTTTTCGCAGGATGTTATTGCACCACCACCGAGTAGGTATGCGTGGCGGAGTAATTGCCTACCGCATCCTCCCACTCGATGTCCACGGTGTAGCCCACGGTGACAGCGATGTTGCCGCCGCGGTTGCCTTCCGCCACCATGGTGCCGGTGCCGAACTCGCCGCTCCCTGTCGCCGTGACCCTCCCATCGCTCGAGGTGGCTGCGAAGGTCAGGCGGCTGGAGGGGATGGTGTCGGACCCGCTGGTGAGATCCCTGTTCTTGCTGACCTGGAGCCTCCACGACCGGTTGGCGGAGACTGTGGCCCCGATCGCGTCCGTGTACACGCCGTTCTGGCCTGAACCGCCGTCGGGCAGCAGGCTTCCGCCGCCGAAGTCCACGGGTGCTCCAGCCACCGTCAGCCGCAGCGCCCCGGCGACGCTGGCCGACACGCCCACGTTCTCCGGGTTGTCGGCCTTCGCGGGGGCGCCCACTAGCAGGAGCGTGAGCATGGCCAACGCCCCCAGCGTCCCCAGCACTCTCATCCTCTTTCTCATCTTCCTACCTCCTTCGTGAAATCTTCGAGAACTGTCATCCTTGAGATACTTCTCACCTTCATTGTCGATCACCTGCAAGCAGCGTTAAACAAATATCCGGCAAACAAGCGCGTTCACCCGGGGAGCGGCGATATTTCAAGGACAAACGGGCATAAGAGGAGGGTGAAAGGGTGGGGAGCTTCCGGGAAAGGAGATGCGCACGGCCTTTCCGGGCTATTCGGTTGTTTATATAATGTATGGAAAGCCGGCGTAGCTCAGCAGGTAGAGCAGCTCACTCGTAATGAGCAGGTCTGCGGTTCGAGTCCGCACGCCGGCTCCATGTTTCAGGGACTCAGGGTTCGAGGGGGGAGTCACGTGGCGGGGCTTAGGATCGCCGGCGGCACACTGCTGATCATCGCGGGCGTGGGCACAATCGTCTTATTCTTCCGGCCCAGGAAGCTCAGGAGAATGATGAGGATGAACAGCAGGGTCTACCGGGAAAGCGAGTCGCGAAGGGAACTGGGCGACGCCGTTTACCAGTATACCGTCTTTCCGAGGGTGATGGGCGTGATGTGGCTCGGACCCGTTTCTCCTCGCCATGATACTCGTCGGTCTTGGGGTTTCGCTGTTGTTATAAGCGCCCTCGAACCAGGGCAAAGCTGATTTCCAGACGTGGGGGACGGGATCCTCAGCGGGGCAGCGCCATCTCGATGTCCATGATGTGCTCCTTCATCTTGTGGGTGAACTGGAGTGTCTCGAAGATGTTGCCGATGCGGTCCTGTATCTCCGCGATGCGCTTCTCGTCCCGCTCGGGCTGGAAGAGGTGGCGGAACCTCCCCTGCATCTGCAGGTATTCCTCCACGGGCACCAGCTTCGCCTGTCCCTGTATGATGCGCTGGGTGCCCGCCGTGTAGGTGGTGCGCCCGTTCTCGTGCTCGTAGAGCATCCACATCCCCTTCTGCGCCGCCAGGCGGGCGACCTTGATGGTGTGGCTGGAGGGGAACTTCCATCCCGGCGGGCAGGGGGCAAGTATCTCGATGTAGCGAGTTCCCTTGATCTCCCTGGCCTTGGCGAACTTGCGGAACATGTCCGTGGGGTAGGCCAGGGAGGCGGTAGCCACGTAGGGGGTGCCGTGGGCCACCACGATCTGTGCCACGTCCTTGCGCCACTCCCCCTTCCCCTTGGTGGTGTTGGTGGTCCAGGCGGCATAAGGGGTGGCGCCGCTGCGCTGCGTTCCCGTGTTGGAGTAGGCCTCGTTGTTGTAGCACACGTAGATGAAGTCGGCGTTGCGCTCCGCCGCGCCGGAGAGAGCCTGTATGCCGATGTCGTCTTCGAGGCTCCTCAGGACCAGCTCGTGGTGTTCGTTCAGGCGCACCGTCGGCCAGCGGCTTTCCGCGGCCAGCTCTCCTCGCAGGGCGGCCTCCATGTTCTCCGCGATGACGTCGTAGGGCACGTCGCGCCCCCCCCAAGCCCGTCACCAGGTCGTAGAGGGGCAAGTCGCTGTGCCCGTAAATGACCGCCTTCACCTCGGAATAGAGGGCGCCCTCCAGGCCGAAGGAGATCCCCCTGTCCACCACCATCACCGCCTTCAGCGTCGCAAGAAGGCCTCTCAACTCCTCCGCCGGGAAGGGCCGGTAGGAGCGCACGCGCACCAGTCCGCAGCGGTGTCCGCGTTCCCTCAGGAAGTCCACCGCCACCCGGCACTCCGAGGCCACCGCCCCCCATGGCCACCAGGGCGCAGTCGGCGTCCTCCATGCGGTAAGTCTCCACCAGCCCGCCGTGATAGCCTCCCACCAGGTCACGGTATTCCTCGGCCGCTTCCACTATCACGCGGCGCGCGTTCTTCATGGCCTGTTGTATGGAGAACCTTACCTCCTCGTAGTCGTCGGGGTAGATCACCGACCCGTGGGTGAAGGGATACTCCAGGTCCAGCTTCCACAGGGAGCGGAAGGGCGGGAGGAAGCGGTCCACCGCCTCCTGGTCCCGGATCTCCACCTGCATGTAGGTGTGGGACATGATGAAGGCGTCGTAGCAGACCGTAACCGGCAGGATGACCTTCGGGTCCTCGCTCACGCGGTAGGCCTGGATGATGGTGTCCAGGATCTACTGGTGCGTGGAGCAGTAGAGCTATATCTAGCCCGTGTCCCTCGCCGCCAGGGAATCCTGGTGGTTGCACCAGATGTTCCAACCCGGCCCCAGGGCCCGGTTGACGTTGACCATGACCATGGGAAGGCGGATGTTCGACGCCCGGTGCAGGAGCTCGTTCATGTAGGCCAGGCCGTGTGCGGAGGTGGCGGAAAAGGCCCGCACGCCCATGGCCACCGCCCCGATCATGGCCGCCATGGCGCTGTGCTCGCTCTCCACCGGGATGTAGGAGCAATCCATCTCGCCCTCGTCGATGAAGCGCGAGATCTCCTCGATCACCTGGGTCTGCGGCGTGATGGGATAGGCGGACACCACCTCCGCCCGGGCCAGGCGGGCCCCCCAGGCGGCCACGTGGTCGCCGGTCTCGACCAGTCTCATTGTAATTCCTCTTTCACCATGGTCATGGCCTTGGTCGGGCACTCCTCCGCGCAGATACCGCACCCCTTGCAGTAGTCGTAGTTGATCACGATCTCTTTGCTGATACAGGCCTCGGGACAGTATATCCAGCAGAGCAGGCATTTATTGCATCTCTCCGCGTCCAGCACGGGGCGGAAGGTCCTCCACGACCCCGTCTTGCCTACGCTCCCCTCCATGGGGACGGATAGGGTGGTGATGAAGCCTGTCTCCGGCTGCTCCGTACCCTTCCTTTTCCAGGGCATGCTTTCCTCGCGCCTTCCCCGTCTCTCCTCTTTTCCTT
>CAKZMC010000009.1 GCA_937128055.1 uncultured Actinomycetes bacterium
CCTTCATCCTGCCGCCACCCGCACGGATCTCGGGCTTCGGGCACATGCGGGCAATGCCTTTCTAATTCTAACGGCAGTGTCATGATCCCGCCATAAGTCCATCCCCGGCTCCGAGAGATGAGGATTGATCATCCCCCACAAAGCGAGGTGCAAAACCGGGCATTGCGGGCGCCCGTTCATGACCCCGGGCCGCGCCACGCGCTCCGAGGTTGGCGGCGTGTCACTATGTAGTTGGCCTGGTTGGGACGGGAACGGGCGTAGAGTCCGTAGCCCTGGCAGTCCGCGGCCCGCGCTTCTTGCGCCTCCAGCCTTCGCTCCCCGAGGATGCAGACCCCGCCACAGTCGCCGCAGCCCCGGCATTTTTCCGGGCCTACCCCGGAGAGGTAGCGACCGGGAATGCGGTGGCGCCCTGCTCCCTGCCGGAACGGTAACCGGCGGCGGGGAGGCAGGAGCAGCCGCGGCAGTTTCCGTCGGCACGCGCGGTTGACTCACGCCATGGCGCGATGCACCGGCAAGTAATACCCTAATACCGTGGTGCCGCCGGCGATAGCGCTCTTGCGTAGCGTAGCGCCGGGCGGGAAGGAGAACGGGACGTGGCATGGAGGCGCAAGACGAGGCAGCTCATGCCCCTTGCCGCAACTCGGCAACACGGGAACAATCGAGGTCTACAGGGTAGGCGCAAGACGAGGCAGCTCATGCCCCTTGCCGCAACCGCGCGGCGCCGCTCCTCGCGCAGAGAGAAGGGGAGCCTGATGGAACGTAGAGAACTCACGCCGGAGGAAGAGCGGGTCATCGTGCATAAGGGCACCGAACCCCCTTTCAGCGGTGAATATGACGACCATTTCCAGCCGGGCACCTACGCTTGCCGCAGGTGCGGAACGCCCCTCTACCGCTCCGAGGACAAGTTCCACTCTGGGTGCGGTTGGCCTTCCTTCGACGACGAGATCGCGGGCGCGGTGGAGAGGCGCCCCGACGCCGACGGGAGGAGGACGGAGATAGTGTGCGCCGCCTGCGGGGCACATCTCGGGCACGTCTTCCACGGCGAGGGCTTCACCCCCAAGGACACCAGGCAATGCGTCAACTCCATCTCCCTCGCCTTCATCCCGCGCGGTGAAGAAAGCCGGGGGGCGGAGCGTTGAAGAACGAGTCCATCGCCTTCGGCGGCGGCTGTTTCTGGTGCACGGAGGCCGTTTTCAGCCGCGTGCCCGGGGTCGTCGGCGTCACCCCCGGTTACGCGGGCGGCCACGTCCCCGACCCCACTTACCGCCGGGTCTGCGGGGGCGATACCGGACACGCCGAGGTGGTGCTGGTTTCGTACCATCCCGGCAAGGTTTCCCTGCGGCGGCTGCTCGAGGTGTTCTTCTCCTCCCATGACCCCACCTCTCTCAACCGCCAGGGCGCCGACGTGGGGACACAGTACCGCTCCATCATCCTCTACACCGATGAGGAGCAGCGGCGGGAAAGCGAGCGTTTCCTACGCGAGGCGGCGCCACGCTACGAGCGGCCCATAGTCACGGAGGTGAAAAAGCTGGAGGCGTTCTACCCGGCCGAGGACTACCACCAACGCTACTACGAGAGGAACCCCCGGCAACCATACTGCCGCCTGGTCATCGCGCCAAAGCTGGAGAAAACGGGGAAGGCGGGGGAAACGGGCGATAACACCGCCTGACCCCTCACGACCTCGCGCCGACGCGCGAAGGCAGCCCCTCTTCCCGCTCGAGGGCCACGCCGCGCGGGAGCCCAGGGCACGGCATACCCCCAGGCGAGCCCGTGTGTTATACTCTTGATGGAGGAGGCTTTTCGAAGCCGCCTCGGTGATGAAGCTCACCAGGTGCCGTGAAGTGGCTGATAGCTTCTACCGTGAGCGCGGTGGAGGCTTTTTCTTGTTGTGGAGAAAGACCTGAAGATGGAGGCCTTCAAGGAAATCTCGCAGGAGATGCTGGAAAACATGTCCCTGCTCGCCCGCAAGGCGGGGGAGCGTGGATCGCCGTCCGCGTTGGAACGCCTGGGGGACCTCGAGAGGAAGCTGCGCGCGGACCACTTCCACATCGTGGTCATGGGCCAGTTCAAGCGGGGGAAGACCACCTTCATCAACGGCCTACTGGGGTCGGATATCCTGCCCAGTTCCGTGATCCCCCTCACCTCCGTCAACACCCTGCTGCGTTACGGCGAAACGCCCGTAGCGGAGGTTCGCTACCTCGACGGAAGGAGCGAGCAGATCCCGCCGCAGCGGCTGGCCGATTTCGTCACGGAGCGGGGGAATCCGGAAAACCGGCTGGGCGTGAAGGCGGCCGAGGTGGCCGTGCCTTCCCCTTACCTCAAGGACGGCGTCTGCTTCGTGGACACCCCCGGTGTCGGCTCCACTTTCCTCCACAACGACCAGATGGCCTATTCCTACCTGGCCAATGCCGACGCGGTCATCTTCATGATCTCGGCCGATCCCCCCATCAGCCGCTCCGAGCTCGATTTCCTCCACGACATAAGGACCTTCGTGGGCAAGGTCTTCTTCGTGCAGAACAAGATCGATTACCTGGACAAGGAGGAGAGGGAGGAGTCGCTGGCGTTCAACGCATCCGTAATCTCGGAAGCGCTGGGCGGGAAGAGGGTCGAGATCTTCCCCCTCTCCGCCAAGGCGGCCCTCAAGGCTGCCCTGGAAAATGATCCCGTCTCCCTGGAAAAGAGCGGGCTCCCCGCCTTCACCCGGCGACTCGAGGATTTCCTCTTGCGGGAGAAAGGGGCCCTCCTGCTGCAATCCACCTTGCGGAATCTCCTCAAGCTGATAAACGACGAGATCTCCGGTCAGGAGCTGGAGAGGAGCCTCCTCACCCGCCCCTGGGAAGACCTCGATTCCCGCCTTTCCGCTTTCGAGGAGGAGATGGCGCTCCTGCGCAGGGAAAGGGACGAGATGATGTACCTCGTGGACGGAGATTTCAAGTCCCTGGTGAACGAGGTCCTGGATATGCACGTGGAGGAGTTCAAGAGGAATACCGCCCCCGCGCTCCTGCAAAGCTACAATGACTTCTGCGCGCGCAACGCCCACCTGGACGGGTCCTCCTTCCAGAAAGCCTTGTGGGGTTTCGTCGAGAACCTCATCCTCGACTCCTTCACCGAGTGGAGGCTGGAGGAGGAGGAGATCCTCTCGTCACGATTCAACGAACTGAAGGATATTTACCGCGACAAGGCAAACGCCATAGCCAGGCGTATCCTGGAAAAGGCCGGCGACATCTTCGAGATAGGGCTTTCCGCCATGGAAGCTGACCTCGCCCTCGAGGAGGAAGGGGAATTCTGGTTCAAGCTCGAGGACCGCCCCACGGACATAGAGATGTTTTTCGGCGCCGTGACGAAGAATCTCCCCCGCAAGCTGTCCCACCGCATCCTGGCCAGGCAGAACCGGGAAAAACTGCTCGAGTTGTTCGACCGCCACTGCGGACGCGTACGCTACGACTTTTACCTCCGCTTGCAGAAGAGCTTCAACTCGCTCCGCGTGCGGGTTCGCGACATGGTGGACGAGACCATGGGAGCGGTGGAAGGAAGCATCAGGCGCGCCGTGGACAAAAAGAGCCGCGGGGAGGAAAGCCTGCTGCCTGAGCTGCGGGCGCTGGACGATTACCTGGAGAGCCTGCAGGAGATCTGTGAGAGATTGCAGGAGCTTGCGGCAAGGATCCCCGTCTTGGAATCCGCGTAGCCGCGGTCTCGCGCAGCGTCTCGGACGGCATGGCGCGTAAGCGATCTCAGCAGGGCAAACGAGCCTCTGGTCCAGGGCCGTTCCCCGGGAAAGCGGCCGCTTGCGGTTGAACCCCGTCAATTCAACGATTACATTTATCTGGGATGCGGCGGCAGGCTTGCTGCGTACCGGCCAGCCTTAACCGCCTGCGCCTATTATTGCAGACATGCGTTGCGACAAGATCTATCGCGCGGCCACCGGATTTTAAACGGCAGGTAGGAAGCATGAACGGTCGGCTTGTTGCTCTGCTCAAGCTTCTCGTCATCTTCTCCTTCCTGGCCATCGCCGCCTTTTTCACCGTCATGACCGTGTCGGGGTTCCGCCAGCCCGCGGCCCCGGCGGAGGAAAACGGGAATGGAGCTGCCAGCGGCAACGGCATCGGCTCGCGGAGCCCCACCCTTCTGGACACCCTCAAGGAACTGGAGAGCTTCAGCGTCCGCCACCTCAGGCAGATATGGCAGCTCGGCATCCCCGGGGAGGTCTACCTGGCGGCGGACGGCGGCACCCTCTACGCTTCATCCTCCTCCGGGGCGGTCTACTGCATAGACGCGGCGACGGGCGCCGTTAAGTGGAGCTACAACCTGGGGGGCTGGATCTCCGCCCCGCCGGTGGCGAGCGGGGGGGTCGTGTACGTGGGATCGGCGAACCACTTTCTCTATGCCCTCGACGCGCAGACCGGCGCCCTGCTCTGGTTCTTCCAGGCGCAAGGGGAGATACTCTCCACCCCCGTGGAGAGCGGCGGTGTCGTCTTCTTCTTCGCCGATAACGACTCCATCTTCGACCTCGTCAACCGCCTCTATGCCCTGGACGCGCGCAGCGGAGCGCAGCTCTGGGCCTACGACACCAAGAGCTGGACCGCTTCTCCCCCCGCCGTCGACAGTGGCGCCGTTTTCATCGGCGGCTCCAAGTCGGAGGTCAAGGCACTGGAGAAACACACCGGAGAAATGCTATGGTCCCGGCAGGTGGACAGCGTGGTATTCACCTCGCCATGCGTTGACGGCAACAGGGTGCTCTTCTCGACGGCCAACGGCTGGCTTTACTCGCTCGACGCGGCGACGGGCGAACCGCTTTGGCAGCGCAACATCTCCGCCTTCACCCCCACGTCGCCGTTGGCGGTGGGCGACAACCTCTACGTCAGTTCCTACCAGGGGAGGCTGACCGCCCTCTCGCTGCAAAACGGCGAGCCCCAGTGGTTCCTGGCGAATGCAGGCGAGCTCGCGGACGCTCCCGGCTCTCCGTCCGACCGCCTCTACACCTTCGCTCCCGGAGGCGTAATCACCTGGATCGAATCATCCTCCGGAAGACGCAGGGGAGTGCTCCTCGCACCCTCCGGTTTCTCCGGCACGCCCCTTATTTATGACGGCCGGGTATTCGCCGTTTCCCCGGACAACGTGGTAAGGGCTTACGTGACGTCGGATGGGATGCCGCTCGGCTCCGCCCCGTTCCCGCGATAAAGAGGACGGCGATGAAAAACCGGGCGAATCGGAGGAGGGAGGCGGAGAGATCCTGGCAGGAAACACTCTCCTCCGAGCTCGCCTACCTGGGGATGATCAGCGCCACCCTATTCCTCTACGCCGTGCTCGCCCTCTCCTCCCTCTCGCCAAGCGGCGTGGTGGGGAAGTTCTGCACCATCCACTTTTCCGTGCAGAACAACATGTTCCTCAGGAAGCTGCTGGAAAGTTTGGGGTTCTACACGGCGAGCCCCATGAAGCTGCGAGTCCTGCTCTATGCGCTCATCGCGCTCATCTGGCTCTGCTACCTGTGGTCCATCCTCATCTTCTCCCGGCGCAGGGACAAGGGGCTTTCCTCCATCCTTTTCCTGGCGGCCGTCCTCAGCCTGCTGCTGCTCTTCACTCCGCCCCTGCTGAGCCGGGACATGTTCTCCTACATCTATTACGGGAGGATCGCGGTTGTTTACCAGAACAACCCCTACCTGGTGACCCCGCAGAAATTCCTCTCGGACCCGCTTTTCTCCTTCACCAGCCTTTTCTGGAAGAACACGCCCGCAGTTTACGGCCCCTTTTTCACCCTTCTCTCCATGCTGATAACCTGGCCTGCGGGAGACAACATCACCCTGAACATCTACCTCTTCAAGCTGGTGCTCATCCTCTTCAACTTCGCGTGCATACTGCTCATATGGCACCTGCTGGGGCAGTATGCCCCCCGCCGCCAGCGTTTCGGCACCATGCTTTACGCGTGGAACCCCCTGGTCCTCATGCATACCGCCGGGGGCGGACATAACGACATCGTCATGGCCGCGCTTGCGCTTGCGGCTCTTGCCCTGATCATGAAAGGCCGCAAGTATTCGGGCTTCGTCTTCCTCTGCCTCTCTTTCCTGGTGAAATACGTGACGGTGATCTTCATGGTATCGTATGCCGTTTACCTGTATATGAACCGGGGGACAACGCGTGCCTGGATAAGGGACATGCTCGCCTTCGCCCTCATCTTCCTGGTGCTGTTTTCCGCCTTCTACCTGCCCTTCTGGAGCGGCATGAGCACCTTCTCGCCGTTTTTCAACAACTTGAAGCTGAGAAACGTCACCCTTCCCGCGGGGTGGCTGGTGGCCGCCGTCATCTGGTTCCTGCGCGCAGCCCTGCGCCTGCCCCCGGGGGCGGCGTCAACGGTGGGGAACGTGCTGTGCTCGCTGGTGCTCACCGGGGGGTTCCTCGCCTTCCTCGCCCATTATTCCCTGAAATGCCGGCGCGCCGCCGACATGCCCAACACCTGGTTCCTGCTGGCCCTGGCCTTCCTCCTCACGCGGCCCTATTACCTCTCCTGGTACCTGCTGTGGGTGTTCCCTTTCCTCTGCCTGCGCAAGTGGGACCGCCTCGCGCAGGCGGTGCTGCTCGTCGGCACCCTGACCCTGGTGTTCGCGGACGTCATCCCCTACGCCGCCGGCGGCTGAAACACTCGTCATCCAACTCGCCGCAAGCGAGTTATCATCTGCCGCTCCGTGCGGTCGTAAATGAAACCTCCTCGGAAGGTAGCTCCGCCCATTCCAGGCGAAGGCTTTCTCTATAGAACGACGTTCCCGGTCCGGTTATCCTGAACGCGACGACCCTGTCGCTCGCGTTTCCGTTTAACAGGTCCGCCAGCTCTTGGGCTCTGAGGGGCAGGTAATTTGCGAGCAAGCCTGATTGACGTCAACTAGATCTTCCTTTCGGCGACAACTAGAATTCCCGTTTTATCCAGCTTGTTATGCTTGCTTGGACTCCTTTTTCGTATCACCTCCCTCCGCCGATTTCTTCCTGCTCTTGCCGGTGTTGCGCTGCTCCAGCCTG
>CAKZMC010000010.1 GCA_937128055.1 uncultured Actinomycetes bacterium
TGCCCCACGCTGGTTCGCCACGGCGCCGTGAGGCGCTGCCCCGGCGGTAGGTGGTACGCAGCCAAGGTGGTTTCCGGTCGTCCGGGCCCGGCGGCAGGAAGAGCCACCCCCGGCGGTTGGTGCTATTATCGAAATGGGATCGGGCAGGAGACGGTCTTGGAAAACGTCCGGAAAACGTCGTAAGAAAGGGAAGGAAGCGGGGCATGCCGGAACAGCTCTCCCACCTCGGCAGGGAGCTTTCTCTCCAGGGCTTCAACCCCTCTCACGGCGGGAGTTTCAACGCCGTCCCGGCGGTGAGGGGCGACCTCGCCGTGGGCTGCGGCGGGGTGGCCGGGAGGACCCCCTCTCCACTCCAGGATTCACCGCCACTCCGGGATTGCAGGATAGCCACGGTCAGGGGGCACGGCAGCTTCGTTGTGGGGCGGATGCCTGCAGGGGCCTTTCGGCGGACATCCAGCCCGGAGGTACCGTGCAAAGCCCTCCCTCCGCTTCGCCTGCCCTCTCCCCGGGAAGGTCGAGGGGGTGAGGGAAGGTGGTGAGCGGAAGCCCGGCCCCGGAGGCGCTCCTCTCTTCCCGTCCCCACAGGGAAAGGACGAGGAGAAGGGCGAAGGTGGCCAGGCACAGGAGGGCTATCACCAGGCCCAGCGGTCCCGTGCTCTCGCTGGCGCTCGCCAGAAGCAACCCAGCCACCAGCAGCGTCGTACGCGCTCCGTTCATCTTCATACTCTCCTTATGCATGCCGCTTGTGCTCACTCCGGCCGCCACCGCGCAAATGTTACCACCCCCCACCGACAGGAAGCGGCGGGGGCGGCCAGACCGGCCGGGCTTTGACGTGATTTCCTGCGGGGGTGGTGGGCGGTGAACAAGGCGGAGAGGCTCATAAACCTCATTGCCATGCTCCTCGAAGCGAGGCGCCCGGTCACCCTGGAGCGCATAAGGAACAGCATACCCGGCTACCAGCAGGCGAGCGTCCCCTCCTTCAAGCGCATGTTCGAGAGGGACAAGAGCGAGCTGCGGGAGATGGGAGTGCCCATCCGCGTGGAGCCCGTGGACGCCTTCGGGGAGGAGATGGGATACCGCATACCCAAGGAGGAATACTATCTCCCGGAGATCGACTTCACCCCGGAGGAGAAGGTGGCCCTTCTCCTGGTGAACCGCCTTGCCTCCGGGGGGGTGATCCCGCTCTCCCGGGAGGCGGGGTCGGCGCTCCTCAAGCTGAGCCCCGACCTCGGGGACGTTGGGAGGTCCGGCAGGACGGGATACGCGCCCCTGCGCTTCGCGCATCCCGCGGAGTCCCTGGAGACTTTGACCACGCTGTGGGAGGCCTCGGTGAGGCGACGCACGGTGCGGTTCACCTACCGTTCCCTGGGCTCTTCCCAATCCCAGGAAAGGAGCATCGACCCCTACGGGCTCTATTTCGACCGGGGGGCCTGGTACGTGGTCGGCTACTGTCACCTACGGGGCGAGGTGCGCTCCTTCCGCGTCTCCCGCATCGAGTCGCAGGTGGAGGCGGTTTCAACCCCGGATAAGGGTCCGGATTTCGCGCGCCCGGAGGATTTCCGCCTGCGGGAACACGCCCGCATCCTTCCCTGGGAATTCGAGGAAGGCACCCATTACCGGGCCGAGGTGCGCTTCTCGCCGCGCATAGCCTGGCTGGTGGAACGGGACCTCGGGGACGTGTATCCCTTCCGGTACCTCAAGGGGGGAGGCGGAAAGCTGCGGGTCACGGTGCGCAACGAGGACGCCTTCTGCAACTGGGTCCTCTCCTTCGCCGAGGACGCCGAGGTCGTCTCGCCGCCGGAATTGCGCAGCAAGGTGAGAGACCGCCTGCTGGAGATATTGGCCATGGCCGGGGGTGATGAAGTTGGCTGATGCAGCCAGGTTGCGGCGCTTGCTCTCCCTCATCCCCTACGTGCTCAAGCACCAGGGGGCGACCTTCGACGAGCTCTGCGAGGTCTTCGAGGTCTCCCGCTCACAGCTGGTCGACGACTTGAACCTCATCTTCCTCTGCGGCCAGCCGGACTACTCCCCTGCCGATCTCATCGACGTGTTCATCGACGAGGACCGGGTGTTCATCGGCATGGCGGACTACTTCGCCCGCCCCCTGCGCTTCACGCCCGCGGAACTCTCTGGTCTGTACCTGGCCTGCAGCGCCCTGGCCAGGCTGGCCGGAGCGCCGGTCTCCCCCGGGCTCAGCTCGGTGATGGAGAAGATCCGGGATGCGCTGGGGATGGGCGAACTCCCCCCCGACGAGGTGGAGCGCAGCCTGGAGTTGGCCTCCCATGCCGCGGAGGGGGAGATACTCTCGGAGCTCACGCGGGCGTGCGAGGAACGACTCGCGGTGGACATGGAATACTATTCTTACGGCAGGGACGAGCTCACGCGCCGCAGGGTCAACCCACTTTCCCTCGAGTTCGGCATGGGTCACTGGTACCTGCGCGCCTGGGACGAGCCCAGCGGCGAGGTGAGGGTTTTCCGCGTGGACCGTGTCAAGGAGCTCACGGTGAGCGGGGAGAGGTTCCAACCCCCCGATGAGGAGGTCTTCGAGGGGCCCTACGGAGCGGTGGGGGGCGGCGAGATAACGGTGCGCCTGCGCTTCGCGCCGGCGCTCGCCGGCTGGGCGCGCGAGCAGCCCATCTTCAGCAGCGTGGAGGAGGAGGGCGCGTTTCTCGTGTGCACCCTGAAGACGGACAAGCTCTCCTGGCTGGAGAGGGAGCTCTTGAGCTGCGGTGCGGGGGTCGAAGTGCTCGAGCCCCGTGAGCTGCGGGAAGGCCTGCGCCGCAGGGTGGAGAGGATACTATCTCTTTACGCCGAGAAGAAGAAAAGGGGCGGCACGTGAGAGGCCTTTCCTCGTTCGTTGACGGCCGGCGGGTGTAGGAATCTTACTCCTGCGGGGACTCATCGCGGCTGGCGGGAGAGATAGGCTTGCCGGAAACGGTCGAGGCTCATGCTTTCCAGGTCGTTCTTGATCTCCTTCTGGCGGCGGCGCGCCTTCTCCAGTTCCCTGAACCTCTCCCCGTATACCAGTCGCTGCTTGCGGAAGTCCCAGACCTCGACCAGGAAACCGTTTCCGTAGGAGGCGTCGATGAATCCCTTGCTGATGCGCACCTTGAATGATTTGTTGGCGGCCTCGCCGCCGTTGCCCCTCTGTAGAGATTCGCGCCTGTGCAACTTTCGTCCTTCCCCCCGTGATTTTCGGGCCACAAAAAATATTTTAGCACCGGGTGCAAGTGCTGGCGAACAAAATATATATATTTGTATGGTAGTGAATGGTGGAGACCCGCGAGACGGACGCCCGGATAGCCATCGCGCGGCCATCGTTTATAATGGGGAACGACGAGCCGTCCGTAGAAGAGAGGTTACCCACCATGCGCGGATCCGTGATCGCGGCGGTGACCCTGGCCATCCTTGCACTGCTCATCCTGTTCCCGGGCTGCGGGAACGACCAGGCAGAGGAGGCGGCAGGTTACCTGCAAGTCATCTCGCAGATTCATGACGGGGTAGCTTGGGACCTCGGTTATGTCCTGGAATCGCTGAGCGGCATCCCAAAGGACGACTATTATCACCTTGAGGAGCTGGGGCAACTCTTCCGCGAGGCGCAGGAAATCTTCACATCCGCCTACCGGGAGGCCAGTTCCCTGCAGCCGCTTCCTGAAGCCGAAAGCCTCCAAGCGGACCTGCTCCGTTTCTACCAGGAGGGAGACGGTAAGATAGGAGAGATCGTCGGCTGCATCGATTTCTTCCAGGCGGTGCTGCCCATGCTGGCGGATGTCCAGAACCTCGCCCTGCCCTCCCTGCCGGAAGGAGCCGCTGTGGAAGAAATAAAGGCGGCGGCGGCGGAAGATCACCGCACCCTGGACATGTACCTGGAGGACCTGGAGGGGGCAGAGCCCCCGCAGGAACTGCAGGCCTACCTGAAGAGGCTGCGGAGCTTCCTCCTTTCCGTGATGGAAGCGGTGGTCGGGGTGGAGCAGGCGGTTACCCCGGAAGACCAGCAAGCGCTGTCGCTTCTGCGGGGGCAGTACGCCGCGACGGTGGAGACGGCGCAACTCATGGAATATGAGGTGGCCGGGTTCCTCGGCACCGTCGGCTCCTGTATCGATGCCCTCATCAAGGAAGGAAGGGGCCTGGCGGTGCGCATCCAGGAACTGCTGGGGGCCCCGACGGCGACGCCCCCCGGAAATTGGTAAATATTGGTAAGAAGCTCGAGCGAGAGGAGGAGATGGCGTCAAATGGAATCGAACGATGCGGTACGAGCCCTCTTCAACCCCCGCCGCATGGCCGTCGTGGGCGCGTCGGCGAACCCGGCCAAGTGGGGCCACATCGTGCCCTCCAACATCCTCAGGAACGGCTACCGGGGAGATCTCTACCTGGTCAACCCGCGGGGAGGCACCATCCACGGGAGGACGGTGCACCGCAGCCTGGCGGAGATAGGGGAACCCATCGACCTGGCCATGATCACCATCCCCGCGGAGGAGGTGGCCAAGGTCATGGACGACTGCGCCCGCGCGCGGGTAAAGGCGGCCATCGTCATCTCCGGCGGCTTCAGCGAGTCCTCGCCGGAGGGCAGGGGGCTGGAGCAGGAACTGGTGGAGGCCGCGCGCTCGCGGGGAATAAGGCTGGTGGGACCCAACACCATGGGCATATATTCCGCGTCCTTGAGCCTCAGCGCCCTCATGCCGCCCGTGAGGCCCCGTCCCGGCCACATAGCCTTCGCCGCCCAGAGCGGGAACCTGGGTACCCAGATGCTGGGATGGGGCTCCTACCGGGGCATCGGTTTCTCGCGCTTCGTGTGTGTGGGGAACGAATGCGACCTTGAGTTCGCCGATTACCTACAGTACTTCGCCGCGGACGAGGGAACCAGGGTCATCCTCCTCTACGTGGAGGGCTTCAAGCGCCCTCGTTACGTGCTCGAGCTGGCCGGGGAGATTAGCCTGCGCAAGCCCGTCGTCATCTACAAGGCGGGAAGGACGGAGGCCGGCAGGCGGGCCGTGGCCTCCCACAGCGCGGCCATGGCGGGCTCGCAGGAGATCTACCGGGGGATGGTGCGCCAGGCGGGGATGGTGCAGGCGGAGACCACGGAGGAGATGCTGGATTTCTCGGAAGCCCTGGCGAAGTTGCCGGTCCCCCGCGGCCGCCGCGTGGCCATCCTCTCCTGGGGAGGTGGCTGGGGGGTGGTGGAAGCGGACCTCTGCGAGCGCAGCGGCCTGGAGGTGGCGTCGCTTCCCCCCGAGGTCAAGGAGGAGCTCTCATCCGTCCTGCCCCCTTACTGGAGCAAGGGTAACCCGGTGGACATGGTGGGCATCGTCAACCTGGAAGACCACGGGCGCTGCCTTGAGATACTCGCCTCGCACCCCTCCTTCGACCTGGTGATCTCCCTGGGGACCATCAACGCCGCCGCCGCCTTCGGCATGGCGGAGAGGGATGAGGAAAGCCCCGAGGAGGAGCGGGAAATCCTGCGGGCGCAGCGCACTTACGTGCGCGAGGGGAGCAACCGCTTCGCCCGCAAGGTGTTGGAGATGATGCGCGAGCACGGCAAGCCCATCGTCACCGTGGGCATGCCGCAGAAGGAGATGGAGGCGGCGGATATTGCCGACCTTCCGCGGGACGAGTTGTGCATCTACACCAACCCGGAGAGGGCGGCCAGGGTGGCGGCCATGCTGGCGGCACGGGGCGAGTACCTGCGGTCGCGGGGGTGCTGATGGGTATCCTTCCCGCTTTGCTGCTGGGGGTGGTACAGGGTCTCACCGAGTTCTGGCCCATCTCCAGCTCAGCCCACCTCGCCCTTCTCATCCACGTCTTCGGCTGGGGCGAGCCGGACCTCTCCTTCCTGGTCGCCCTTCACGTGGGGACCTGGATAGCGGTGGTGTGGCATTATCGCAGCCGGCTGGCGTCCATCATCGCCGCCTGCTGGAGGGAGGCGAGGGGCAGGGAGCGCGGGCTGCCGGAGGCCCGCATGGGCGGCCTCTTGCTGCTGGCGACGGTGCCGGGGGTCGTCCTCGGGGCCGTCTTCTCCGCGTCCTCGGAGATGATGGAGGGCATGCCCCTCCTCATGGCGGCGACCCTCGCCGCCTTCGCCGTCGTGCTGTGGGCAGCGGACAGGTGGGGGGGCCGCTCGGGCGACTGGCGAAAGGCCGGCTGGAGGGAGGCGCTGGCGGTGGGCGTGGCGCAGGCCCTGGCGCTGATGCCGGGGGTCTCCCGTTCCGGCATCTCCATCTCCGCCGCCCGCGCCGCGGGCATCGACAGGAAGGAAGCGGCGGATTTCGCTTTCCTGCTCTCGGTGCCCATCATCGGCGCCGCGGCGGTGTTCGAGGGGGCGAAGATGCTCCTTGAGGGGGTGACCGTTGACCAGCTATGGTCCATGCTCGCCGGGGGCGCGGCCGCCGCGGTCGCGGGGTACCTGGCGATAGGGCTCCTGCTCTCGCGCCTGAAAAGCGGCACCTTCGCGCCCTACGCCGCCTACCGCCTCGCGCTGGCGGCGGTGTTGGTGGTGGTGCTGGTCATGCTATAGGTCTGGGCGGCCATCAGGGTCTGCGCGCGGGCGGCCGGGGCGCCCCCGCCCTTCCCGCCGGGTGGGCCTCAGGTGCTTCCCTCATCCACGCCCTTGAGGTTTTCCCTGGCCCTCTCCTCCAGCCAGTCCGCCCAGTCCTGCAGGCCCTCGCCGGTGCGGCAGCTCACCTCGAAGATGGCCACCCGGGGGTTCATCCTCAGGACCGTGGAGCGCAGCTCGTCCATGTCGAAATCCCCCATGCCGAGCAGGTCGGTCTTGTTCACCACCAGCACCTGGGAATCGCTGAACATGAGGGGGTATTTCAGGGGCTTGTCGTGGCCCTCGGGAACGGAGAGGATCATGGCCCGCAGCCCCTCGCCCAGCTTGAACTCCGCGGGGCATACCAGGTTGCCCACGTTCTCGATGATCACCAGGTCCAGCGCCGCCAGGTCGAGGTGGTCGAGGGCCTGGCGGATCATGGCGGCGTCCAGGTGACAGACGCCGCCGGTGTTGATCTGCACCACCGGGACCCCCTGGGACTTCACCTTCTCCGCGTCCACGCTGGAGGCTATGTCTCCCTCGATGACCCCGATGCGCAGCTTGCCGCGCAGCAGCTCCAGGGTCCTGATGACCAGGGAGGTCTTTCCCGCCCCCGGCGAGGCCATGAGGTTGACGGCCAGCACGCCCCGGGAGCGGAACAGCTCCTCGTTCTCGCGGGCGATCTTCTCGTTGGCGTCGAAGACCCCTTCCAGCACCTCTATGTCCATCGTCTCCTCCCGGCTTTTTCTCCTTACCGTTACTTCCCGTGCCTCTCCCCATTCATTCTATCTCTATGGACTCCACCAGGAACTCCCTGCCGGAGACGATGTCCGAGGCGATCTCCCCGCAGCGCGGGCAGGTGAGGTCGTATTCCTGGATGTGGAAGTCCTCCTCGCAGCGCGCGCAGCGGGCCATCGTGGGCACCTTTATGAAGTTGAGCTCCGCCCCCTCCGCCACCGTGTCCTTGGTGACCATGTCCCAGTAGAAGGCGACGTAGTGATCGACGATGCCGGTCAGCTCACCCAGCTTGATATTGACCTTGAGCACCCGCTTGGCCCCGTTCATCCTGGCGTGGCGCAGCACGATGCCCGCGATGCTCTCCGTGACCCCCAGTTCGTGCACGCTCTTCCTCTCTTCTACCTTTGCCCGGCGCCCGGGCCCGGACTTCCTCAAGCATAGACTAATACGAACCCGCCCTCAAAGCTCTGACCGGGCTCAGCGTGTAGGAGGTACAACCCAGTTGCGTATATCGTATATGAAAGACCTCCTCCAAAGCGGATGCGTTGACGCATAAATGAATACACTTGAAACACGCTCCTTCTCGCCCTCTCCCTTTTGCGGATCTACGGTGACCCCTTGCCCCCTGCAACCGTTGCTCTTCAAATAATGGTTGTTGGCAGGATAGGGGACCTTTTCCTTGAAGGACTTCCATGTATGCAAGCGGCAACTCCCGCTGCCCCTTCGAGCTGAGCTCCCTGGTGCCGGGAAAGAAGGACGTCCCCACCAAGGTGGAGGTCCTGACCTGCGCGGGGTGGTCTGCGAGAGGTCCGTCTGCGGGGCAGGCAAGGCATGGGCCCACGACTCCATCGGCCGCCCCGAGTAGCGGGAAGGCGGCGGGGCCGTGTCCTCGACCTGGGGCGGGCGCGGCATGGCCGCGGCGCCCGCCAGGATTTCATTGCGCATTCCCCCGTTAAATGGTATTAATATGGGGAATGAAACATAGGATGCAGCAGAAACGCAGTCCATTCGAGGAAAGCGATGGAGCAGGACAAGGAGCAGGCCCTCGCGGTTCCGCGTTCCGTGGAGCCGGAAGCATCACCGCCTGACCGGTATCTCTCCTTTCCCGTCCATCACGAGACCGACATCGGGAGGTAGAGGATGAGCCACGCCAACGAGAGACTGTTCGACCACAAGCTGGCCCGCGAGTGGAAGCTGAAGAAATCCCGCGCCGAGAAGGACAAGCGCATGGACCTGAAGGAGGCCATCGCCACCCTGGTGGAGGACGGGGACTCCCTGATTGAGACCGGCTTCTCCTACGTGCGCGGTCCCATGGCCGCCTACTGGGAGATCGGCCGCCAGCGCAAGAAGAACCTGGTGGGGATCTTCACCCCCGGGGGCATGAACGCCGCCTGGCACGAGTTCGGGGGCCTGGAAGGCGCCCACGTGGCCTACGTGGGAGCGGAGATGCGCGGCCTGCTGATGCCCTTCCGGAGAGGGGTGCAGGCCGGCACCTTGCGGGTCTATTCCGAGTGGAGCCATGGGGGGCTGGCGCTCGCCCTGCGCGCCGCGGAGCAGGGCGTCAACTACGTGGCCTGCAAATCCATGCTGGGCACGGACATCATGCGCACCAACCCCTACATCAAGGAGGCCAAGGATCCCTGGACGGGCGAGCCGGTCTGCCTGGTGCCCGCCATCTACCCCGACCTGGCCATCTTCCACGTCCACCACGCCGACAAGTACGGCAACAGCCGCATCTGGGGGCCCGCCGTCAACGACACGGCCATCGCCGTCGCGGCGCGCAAGGTCATCGTCACCTGCGAGCGCATCGTGAGCACCGAGGACATTAGCTCCAACCCCTACCAGGTGATCATCCCCCACTACTGCGTGGACGCGGTCTGCGAGGTGCCCTTTGGCGCCTACCCGGGGGACATGCCCGGCATGTACTTTTTCGATCGCCGCCTTCAGGAGCGGGTTATCCGGGTGGAGTGGAAGACGGCGGAGTCGACCAGGGAATGGTACGAGAGGTACATCCTGGGTACCAAGGACCATTATGAGATGCTCCAGCTCATCGCCGATGAAGAGGGCATGAACGTGCTCGAATACATGAAGCGCCTGGAGCAGCTCTCCTGCGACGCCAGTTACTTCGGGCTGGGATACTGGGGGGTCGGAGGGGAGCGCGATTGGAAATACGAGGAAGTGGCCAAGCGGGCCATCTAAGGAGGGTTGCGAGATGAGTGATATCCAATATACTCCGCGGGAACTGCTGGCCTGCGTGGCGGCGAGGTTGATAAATGACGGGGAGAGCGTCTTCGTGGGCACCGGCCTGCCCCTGGTGGGGGCGCTGCTGGCCAAGAAGCTTTATGCGCCGAACATGATGGCCATCTACGAATGCGGGGCGGTGGACCCGGAGCCGCGGGTCCTCCCCTGGTCGGTCTCCTGTTCCTGGACGCATTACAAGGCGCCCGTCATCCTCTCCATGTCCTCGGTGTTCGGGCACAGCCGCGCCGGTTACGCCGATGTCGGTTTCCTGGGCGGCGCGCAGATAGACATGTACGGGAACATCAACGCCACCGTAATCGGCGATTACGAGCATCCCAAGGTGCGCCTCACGGGGTCGGGAGGGGCCAACGACATCGCCTCCCTGTGCGAGAGGGTCATCTTCATGGGCCTGCACCTGCCCGAGCGCTTCCCGGAGCGCGTAGATTACATAACCACCCCGGGGTACCTGGACGGCCCGGGGGCGCGGGAGCGCGCAGGCCTGGTGGGAGGAGGCCCGTGGAGGGTCATCTCGCACCTGGGGGTCATGGGCTTCGACGAGGAGACCTGCCGCATGAAGCTGATCTCCTGCCATCCCGGTGTGACCCCGGAGGTCATCCAGCAGTTCACCGGCTTCGAGCTCATCATCCCCGACGACGTGGAGGAGACCCCCAAGCCCACGGAGGAGGAGCTGCGCCTGCTGCGCGAGGAAGTCGATCCCTGCCAGCTCTTCTGTTTTTAAGTGCTGAGTGTTGGACGCCAGCAGGTCTTTCCCGGCGAGACAGGCAGGAGCTTTTGCGGGCTCCTTCGTGCCTGGCGTCCCACCGGCGCGGGCCGGCGGGCCTTGGGGACCGCGGGAATGAGGCAAGAAACCGGGGAGGAGCGGGAAGAAGCGGGGTGGCGCGGTGGGGCTTCGGGGAGGCGCAAGGGCTCTAAGGGGCTTCCCAGACGATCCCGCCACTGGTGCGTTCCACCGCCCACAGCCTCTTGGGCGGCACGAGAAAATCGCTCAGGTTGACCCCCTCAGTCGCCAGTGAGGTCCAGTCGCCGTGCAGGAGGAGCATCAACTGCTCGTAGTTCAACCGCTGCAGGGAGGCGACGACGTCGAGGCTGGTTCCGCCGGCGGCCAACTCTTCCAGGAAAGCCTGGAAGCTCGCCTTCGCGTCCGCCTTACTCCGCTCCCCCTCGCTTTTCGTGGTCACCGTCTCTTCTCCGGTGCTTTTTCCCTCCGTTGCGGGTTTGCTCTCCGCGGTCTTCTCCCCGCCGGTTCCGTAGTATGCAGGGCCCATGTTGACGCCGGGAAGAAGGCGGTCCGCCAGGTCCTGGATGAGGGCCTCGCTTATCTTCAGGCTCTCCTCCCCTCCCATGGTTGCCAGGTGCAGGGAGGGGGGTAACTGGGGGTCCGGGAAGAGGAGGTAATCCTCGGGGCCGCTCAGGGAGATCAGCCAGCATTCCGCCCCGTTCACCTTTGCCATCTCCGCGTAGCATGGGAGCAGGGTTGCCCCTTCCCGGTCAAGGGCGGAAGCGACGCATCTTCTCAGCTCCCCCGCATCCTGACCCGCGGCGACCGCCTGCCCGGCCAGGTCCTCCACCATTTCTTCCTGCAGCTCGGCGAGGCGGGGTGCCTCGGCGCCTTCCGCGAGCGGGTACCAGTAGGCGGAGTAGAAAGCCAGGCGCGACCCGAGGTCGTTGCGGAAAGCGGCCAGTTCATCCGCCGAATATTCCTTCTGGGAAACGGACAGGGAGGGACGCACCGGGAGAGCGCTTTCCGTGGTGGGAATAATTTCCAGTCCAGCCGTTTCCCCTTCCCCTGCTTCCCCCTCCGAGACCCGTTCCCCGGTAGCCGTTTCCTCGAGCTGCGGGGACTCCTGCACGCTTACGGCGGACTCACGATGGCGGAGGAGGGGCCAGGTTATTCCCATGGCGATCAGTGCCAGGATGGCGGCGGCGGCGATGCCGGCAGGGAGGAGGTGGTAGGAGACGCGTGAGCGGGGATGCAAGACGGGGTGTCGCATGGCGGAACGCACGCTCTGGAGAAGGCGGCGCGTTTCCAGGCTCGTGGGGGTCACCGTGGGGAGGTTTGCCAGTGCGGACAGCAGGGACTTCATGCGCTCCAGGCTGTGCGTGCAGCGGGCGCAGCACTCCAGGTGGCTTGCCAGTTCCCTGGCAGCCCCGGAGTCCAGTTCCCCCTCCAGGTAAGGGCCTATGAACTTTTCCGCTTTCTTACATTTCATGCCTGCATCCCGTGGCCTTTGCGTTCTCCTTTCTGCATTCCATTAGATGAAACCATCAATCCATCTGTTCCCAGTACGCCTCCAGTTCCCCCGCCAGTCGGGCCCGGGCCCGGTTGAGGCGGGATTTAACCGTGCCGAGCTTTATGTCAAGGATCTCCGCCACCTCCCTGTAGTCGTAGCCGCTGATGTCGTGCAGGTAGATCACTTCCTTGAACTTGGGCGGCAGCCTGGAGATCGCCTCCTGCACTTTCGTGCGGACCTCCTCCCTCTCCATGCTCTCCTCGGGGCCCTCGAGCCTTTCGTCGGGGAGCAGTTGCTCCATCTCCGGCATATCCTCGGCGGGGGACTCCGAGAGAGAGACGTGGCGGCGAGAGCGCCGCGCGTGGTCGTGGCAGGCGTTGAGGGACACGCGGTACAGCCAGGTGGAGAACTTGGCCTCACCGCGGAAGGAACCCAGCTTGCGCAGCAGGAGGATGAAGACCTCCTGGCAGACGTCGGCTGCCTCGTTGCGGTTTCCCAGCAAGCGGCAGGCCATGTTCAGGACCACGGAGTGGTAGCGCCTTACCAGCTCCTCGAAGGCCTCCCGGTCACCTTGGAGGTACGCGCTTACCAGCTCCTCGTCGGGGAGCCCGCGTAGTTCTCCGCCGTCGTCATCACGCATGATCATGCCCTCTTTTACCTTGTCGGGCAAAGTATAGGTAATTTTAGCACAGGGGCTGCGCGTGCCCGCCCACCCCGCACCTTGCCCGGACCCCGGGCCGCAGAAGGCGACGGATGAGGCTGGCCCCCAGTATTGCTGGGGGGTGTCCACAATGTTTCTGAACCTAGGCAATCTTATTGCCTTGCGGGCAAACCACTTCGTTCCCTTACATCCCATAACCCGCCCATCCGCGTAGATCCCCGTTCCCGGGCGCCGCCGAATGACCGCACGCATGGGGCACTTGCTTCGCTCTTGGCGGCATTAGAAGGAAAAAATGCTAAATGATAGGCGCCTTCAAGCCGATTTTAAACAGAGATAAAAGGGTTTTCACGGGAACGAGCATGATGCATTGCCCGGCAGTGGCCGCCGCGGCGGGAGCCGAGCGGGGACCATAAGGCAAAGCATGGAGGTTTACGAGGAAAAACGTAGAATCTTATTTAGAAGGCGTATTGTAATGAACGTGCAGGAGGTAGGTTTGTCCGGGAAAAACCTCGGCTGTAACCTCCAGGGGAGTTTGTGTTGTTATTTTTACGGGAATAGTTTAATAATTATATGGGGAACGGTTCGGCCGGAGGAGGTGATGTCCGGATAATTTCCTTCGGTGGTCTTTTTTCACCGTGTCCGAATCTTCGGTGATCAAGACGGGCGTATTGCGGCGGTTTTGTCTTTACCTGCGAAGGGGGGGTATGTATGGATAACGTCAAGCGCAATGCCATCCTAGCCGTGGTGCTGGCCATTGTGGCTTTCTTCTGGATCTGGTTCTTCGACTACCTGGGGGCCAAGGCCTACTGGGCAGCGCTCATCTCCTTCGGGGTGTGCCTGGCCTACGGCTCCGCCCTTGCGCGCTCCCTGCCATGGATGACCCTGGGAGGGGTGCTGGGGGTTCTCGCGGGACTCCTCACCTACCTGCTCTACATGCTGGTCTTCCCGCTCTACTACGGGCTCTCGGTGGCCATAGCCGGGGCGATCTTCATCCTCATCGCCGCCGCCGTGTCCATTCCCAAGATGCGCGAGATGCTGCCCATGTTCCTGGTGGGCTGGGGCGTGTTCCAGGCGGCCATGGCGCGCTTCGAGTATCTCTTCGCGGAGAAACCCATAGAGGGCATGCCGCGCGTGCTGCCCACCCTCTTCGGCGTCATCCTCTCGCTGCTCTTCGGGATGCTCCTGGCCGCCGTCCTCGACGCGGTGGTGTTGCGCCGGAGGGCGGAGGCGGCGGAGAGCGTCGGCGGGTCGGAATAGGAGGTGGTTGCGGTGAAGCGACTGAGAAGGATCCTGGTGGTGCTCATCGCCCTGGGCATGGTCGTTTCCCTGACCATGGTCCTCCCGGCCAGCGCCGAGACCGCCACCAGGGGAAGCCAGAAGGTCACGGACTCGGAATTCGTCCTCTGCAACCTGGACTGGACGGGAGACATCGAGGGGGTACAGGTATACGACATCCTCGACCTCAAGGGCGATGGTCCCTTCGACGTGCGGGAGAAGATGTCCCTTGGGGGCGACATTTCCTGGCAGGGCGTGCACGGCTTCGCCACGCCCAAGGTGGAGGGGGATTACATCGTCTGGGAGGGCCTGAAGGCGAAGGGCAACGCCAGCTACGTGGCGGGCGCCAAGCTCTCGGAGTCCATGGTGGAGGATGTGCGCACGCGCATACCCCTGGACCTCAGTTTCAAGTACAAGTTCGACGGTGCGCCGGTGAGCGACCTCAACGAGATCACCGGCAAGAGCGGGCGCTTCGAGCTGGAGCTTACCCTGCGCAACACCAGCAAGGAGAAGACACGGGTGAGTTACAAGGACCCGGACACCGGGCTGATGGTGGATGAGGAGGTGGAAACCTACATCCCCATGGTCATCTCCCCCTACGACTGGTATTTCGACAACCGCATCTTCTTCAACGTGGAGACGGACCCCACGGGGATGATCGTCCCCTTCCCCGACTTCACCAACGTGCAGTGGAACATACCCCTCTTCCCGCCCGCCACGCGGGAGAGCCACACCATCTGGGTGCGGGCGGACGTGAAGAACTTCCAGATGCCGCCCCTCACCGTGGGCGCCGCCTTCGTCATCCCGGAAACCAACCAGGAAGACTCCACCTACCTGCTAAGAGAGGGTCTGAAAACGATATACGCCGGGATAAAGAAGCTGGACGAGGGCGTGGGGGAGCCGGAGAAGGAGGACACCCTGCTCTACGCCATCTCCGCCGTGCACGAGGGGCTGGGAAAGCTGGGCGCGGGGCTTCCCACCGCCAAGGTCAGCCTGGACCAGAAGCTGATCACAGGTGTGCAGCAGATGGTGGATGGCATCGGCGCCGCGACAACCAAGGACACGCTGCTTTATGCCGTCAACGCGGTGATAAACGGTTTGAACGGTATACTGGCGGGTATCGGGAGCGGGATCACTGATTCCGGCTCTACCATGCTCAAGGGCATGGCGACGTTAAAATTGATACTGAGTAGCCCGGCGGGAGCATTGGGCCCCACCTGGCCGGGAGGCATTAAGCAACTTGCCACCAATATAGAAAGTGAAGCTGAACCCTTTCTTGACTATAGAGATGATGATGATGTTGCTGATGCAGCTGAAACTATCTTCACTTTAGCGGGAAAAATCAAAGCCTCTATCCAAGGTCCCGTCACACCACCCCTTGTACCAGCATATACCATAGCTAGCAGCGTGGAGAGCGGGTTGAATTCCGTAAAAGCGGGTATCGGGTCTGCTGGGACTAAGGACACCTTGCTCTACGCCATGGCCGCCATCGACGCGGGCCTCAAGAAGATCAAGGTCGGGCTCTCCAGCGGCGACCTGAACAACCCCGCCGTCAAGGAAGGCCTCATTCTGATCTCCGAGGGCCTGGGTGAAGCGGTGGCCGGCATCGGCAGCGCGGGCACTCCGGACACCCTGCTCTACGGGACCAACGCCATCAAGGAGGGCCTGACCAGCGTGGGCAGCGGCACGGGGCAGCTGGCCCGCGGCGTGTACAACTTCCTCAAGGCCTTCAGCAGCACGGAAGCGCAGGTGGCGGCCATCGCCAAGCGCGGCGAGGAGTACGACCACCTGCTGGGAGAGGCGGAGGACGCCGAAAACCAGGTGCGCTTCCTCTTCCAGACCAAGCCCACCTACAACTACACCACGGGCGGCAAGGGAAGCTGGGTGGTGGCCATCATCCTCTCCATCATCATCGCCCTCCTCCTGGTGGGCGGCGGGATCATGCTCGGCCGCCGCGGCGCGGCCTGAACGCGTTGACTGGGAGCACGGAAGGGCGCCCCGAGCGGGCACCCTTCCTTCATGCCTGGGGGAAACGCCGAAGAGGGGCGGACGCGCGACGCATAGCGACTCCCTATCCCGCGGCTCGGCCGTCGACCCGCATCCATGCATGGGGGGCCCCATAAGCCTTCCCCCGCTTCCGCTCCCCGAGCGGGGAACGCAGGCACGGCGGCCCTGCCAGATCAAGAGAAAGCGCCGTGAGGCGCCGCGCATACGTGTAGCAGAGCGCCGGAACCGCTCTTCCCTTTTCGGGAGAAGCCCCCCGCTGGGGTTCGCGGAAAGCCGGTAAGGACATGGATGGTAGATAAAAATAGGCCGCCTCAAGTAAGGCCGCCTCCCCTCTTGCCTCTTCTCTATTTCCAGCCCCGCTGCCTATTGGGGCTGCGGCCGGAACGCAATGCCCGGTGCCGACTTTTCACCGCCGGGCGAGGGGATGACGACGACGCGTGCCGCATCATCTCAACGCCGCGGGCCACAACCGCTGCCCGGGAGGACCATCAGGGCGCCGCGAGGGCGCGGCTTCGCGCGGCCGAAGAAGAGGAGATGCCCGGGGCACCGGCAGTCGGAGGACCCGAAGCCCCTGAGGCCGCGACGATCGCCGCCGCTCTCCTCCAGGGCCGCCGCCAGGGCGCACTCCCCCGCCCCGAGCGGGAAGACCCATACCTCCTCCAGCCCCGCCACCTCCAGGAAGAAATCCACGTGCCAGTGGAGGCGCTTTCCCTCCCCGCCCCTGCGCGCATGGCGCGCGAGGCGCGCGGGCAGCCCCCTGCGCGCCCGCCCCACGTAGGCGTAGTATCCGGGCTCGAGACGCAGGTCCCCCAGGACCCCGTGCCGCAGGGAACGTTCGCCCTTCACCCTGGCCACGAGGACGTAGACCCCTTCCTGCGGGAGTTCCCGCGGCAAGCCTCTTGGTAAACCGCGCCACATGCGCCGTGAGATCATTTCCTCCCCGAAGGGGTATGAGCCCCGCTCCCGCTCCCGTAGCCCTCGCGTCCTTGCACGTCGCCGTCCTGCCGTACCGTTCCCTTCCCGCCGGCCTCAAGCACGCGCGGAGGGCGGGCCGCGCTCCTCGCGGCGCACGCCCTCCGGCGCCCGATGCTCAATGCCCGGCGGCTTCTTCCTCCTCGACGGCCTTGACCTCCACCTTGAAGGTCTTGGTCTCCTCGGGTGCTTTTTCCTTCTCCCAGGGCCGCACGTAAGCCAGGGTTATCTCGGCCTCCCCCGGACCGACGGCCTCGAAGGTCCAGACCTCCTCGCCGGGGGCGCCCAGCTTCTCCTCACCCTCCGCTTCGCCGCCGCCCTTGCTCTCGAAGGTGGCGCTCACCAGGGAGAGGATCTCTTCGTCCAGGGGCTCCGCGAGCTGCCACTGGTAACCGGTGGTCGGGTTGGACTCCAGGACGAGGGAGAACCTCAGGCCCTCCTCCACCTCGATGGTCTCCTCCGTGTCCTCATACTCCTTGGGCTCCTTGTCCTCGGCGCCCTTCTTCTTCACCCACACGTTGAAGACCAGGGTTCCAGCGGCCTCGCCCATGGTCTCCGCGCGCCCGGCCTCCGCGCCCGCGGCCGTTCCCTCGCCCGCCTCCCCGGCACTGGACTCGGCCCCGCCTTGCGCGGTCCCTTCTTCCTGCGCCGCGCCCGCCTCCTCGCCGGCGCCACCGGGCGAGGGCGCCTCTTCCTCCCAGGGCCGCGCGTATTTCAGCTCGATGGTGGTGCGTCCCAGCCCCTCCGCCTTGAAGATCCACCTCTCCTCGCCAGGCGCTCCCAGGAGGTCCGACTCCGGCTCCTCGTATTCCGTGCTCTTGAGGGTCACTATTTTCTCGTCCAGCTCCTTCTGCAGCATCCAGCGGTAGCCGGTAGTGGGATTGGAATCCAGCACGATGGTGAACTCCTCGCCCTTTTCCACCACGATGGGAACGGAGGGGTCACGGAACTCCTTGCCCCCGCCGTTCACGGCGCAGCCTCCCAGTGAGAGGACGAGGGCGGCTGCGAAGGCGCCGATCATTATCGCTGAAGTCTTGGGGTGCTTCATCTCCTGCTTCCTCCTCTTTCGTTCCTTCCATCAACCGCTTGAATATTATAACCCAGCGCTACCCGCATGGCTAAGCGGTGTCCTGGTTCGCTAAACCGGGCATGAACGGGGAATTACCACGTCTATTGGCTGAACCGCTACCACCAGGCCATGGACGTCCGGGTCGGCAGCAGCGCAGCCTGCGGAGCGATGCCACTGAACGGTAGGCCGGCCGGTAAGGAGGAGGGATTCCCACCCAACTTGCCCGGAGAACTATGGGGTCGGTCGCAGCGAGGGCGCCTTTCCAGGCGTTCCTTCTTTGAAGCGAGGGGGGTGGCGCCGAGCGAGGCCGTTACCCCAAGGCTCCGGGCCGGAAGAAGGAGGGATCTCCACCCACCTTGCCCGGGAAGGGCCGAGTTGGTCGCAGCGCAGCCTGCGGAGCGATACCACTGCACGGCGTCCCGGTCCGGAAGAAGGAGGGGTCTCTCGCTTGCGGGGGATGGGTGCGGCGAAGGCCCGTCCAGAGGGACGAGACGCACTCCATCCCCAGGAACGACCCCTCTCAGACATGAACGCGGTTTGACCCCAGGATATGTCCCGGAAGAAGGAAGGACCTGCACCCAACCGGCCCAGCCCTAAAGACCTCAACCGGCGCCGGCAGCCTCCTCCTCCGGCGGGACGATGCGCTCACCCACGCGGGGAGGCATGGCGTTGAAGACCTCGTCCACGCGCAGGGCGAAGAAACCCTTTCCCGCGGACTGGAGTTCCCCCTTCACCTTGTAGGACTTGGCGTCCATGGTCACCAGGGCCATGGCCGCCGGACAGGGCGTCCTGACCTCCGCAAGCTCCCGGTTGTAGGAGGCCGCCTTGAAGAGCAGCACGCCCCTCCCCTTCTCCACCACCGGCAGCACGGGTATCACCCGCGGATAACCGTCCTCGCCCACCACCGCGACGGCCTTGATGGAGGTGATCATGGTAAACTTCTCCTTCACAAGGCGAGGCAGTTCCACCCCTTGGCGGAGGCCTCCCCCGCCGCGCAGCTTCAGCAGCAGCAGGTCAAGCGGGATGGAGAGGAGGGAGGCCCTGCGCTCCTCCCCCGCCTCGCGCACGTCGATCACCCCGGCCGACCTCACGCCGGAATAGGCGTTGTAACGCATAAGGGGGGAGGCGTCCATGGCCTCCTTATAGATGCCCGTGCGTTCGAACCCGCGGAAATCCCCGCTGAGGGTGACCATCCTCAGCTTGGTATCGACACAGGCCATCCCCACCCGGGGGTTGTTCAGCAGGTACTCCCTGCTCCTCCACATGAGGAACTCCCCGAAGATGAGGCGGTCACCGCGCCCGTCCGGCGGCGGCTGCAAGGTCACTATCAAGGCCACGTTGGGCCTGCCCTCTCCGTCCACGGTGGCCAGGAACTTGGCCGCCATCTCCTGCGCGAAGAGCTCCCGCGCCCCTGCCGTAAGCTCCACCTCAACCGACCCCCTTCTCCCTCGCCGTGGCCCCCGACCAGCGGGCCACGGAAAGGCCTTCCTCCCCGGCCGCCTCCACCAGGGCCGTCATCTTCCCCTCGGGGACAAGGCCCTGCCCCGCCAGCGGAAAGATAAGGTCCAGCCTCCGGTACTTGGCGCCGCAGGTGTTGTTGAAGGCCAGCAGGTCGTATCTTTCCACCCCGGGCAACTCGTCCCGTATAAAACGTGCCATGCGGCGTATGTTTTCCTCATCGTCCGTATAGCCGGGGATGACCGGCGTGCGCACCCACATGGCCTTGCCCATCGCCGCCACCCTGCGCGCGTTCTCCAGCACCGTCTCCAGGGGAAATCCCGTGTAGCGGAGATGCCTCTCCCCGTCCATCACCTTGAGGTCGTAGAGGACCAGGTCCGCCAGCTCCACCAATGGTTCCAGTTTTTTCCAGGACACTCCCCCGCAGGTGTCCAGCGCGAGGTGGATGCCCTCCCTTTTCAACCTTGTCATCAGCGCGGCGGAGAACTCTGCCTGCAGGGCCGGCTCTCCCCCGGAGAGCGTCACACCTCCCCCCGACTTCTCGTAGAAGACGCGGTCCCGCAGCGCTTCCTCCGCCACCTCCTCCACCGTCCTCTCCCTGCCGATGACCTCCAGGGCCGCGGCCGGGCAGGCCTCCTCGCAGAGGCCGCAGGCGTCGCAGGCCCCGCGGTCGATGACCATGCCCTCCGGGGTGAGGGTCAGGGCCCCGCGGGGGCAGGCTTCCAGGCAGTCGCGCGCGCCTATGCAGCGTACCTCGTACCACACCAGTTGCGGCTCCCTCTCCAGGCCCTCCGGGTTGTGGCACCAGGGGCAGCGCATGGGGCAGCCCTTCAGGAACACGGTGGTGCGGATGCCCGGCCCGTCCTCGGTGGAGTAACGCTGCACGTTGAAGACGATCCCGGCGAGGGCCTTTTCCTCACAGCCGGTGGGATTCCCTGGCGATGATCTCATCCTGTATCTCCCTGCCCAGCACGACGAAGTAGGCGTTGTAGCCGGTCACCCTCACCAGCAGGTTGCGGTACTCCTCCGGGCGCCGCTGCGCCTCGCGCAGGGTCTCCGGGTCGATGACGTTCACCTGCAGGGCCGTCCCCCCCTTCTCCCCGTAGGCCCGCAGGAAGGCCATGAGCTTCGTCACGTGTTCCTCGTCCCGCAGGAGGGACGGGCTGAAGCTGATGGTGTGGGAAGCCCCGTTGGGAGCCGTCTCCAGGCCCAGCTTGCCCACCGAGAGGGTGACCGCGGTGGGCCCGTTGCGGTCGGCGCCGTCCACGGGCCCGATGGCGTTGGAGAGGTAGGTGCCCCGCTTCCTCCCGTCGGGCGTGGCCGCGGTGGAGGGGGCGAAGGACACCCAGTAGTTCCAGGAGAGGTAACCCCCGCGGTACCTGCGTCCGGTGGCGGGAGAGGTGCGCTTGAAGACCATCTCCGTCCAGGTGCGCGAGAGGTAACGGGCCACCTCGTCCGCGTAATCATCGTCGTTGCCGTATTTGGGCGCCTTGTTCAGGAGCGTCTGGCGCAGGGGCTCGTGCCCCTCGAAGTTGTCCCGCAAGGCCCGCGCCAGCTCGCCCATGCTCACCTTCCCGTCCTCGTAGACCAGTCTCTTCACCGCGGTGAGCGAGTCCGCTGCGGTGGCGAAGGCTACGCCCTCCACAGTTATGTAATTGTGGCGCGCCCCGCCCTGCGTGATGTCCTTCCCCTTCTCCGCGCATCCCCCCACCAGGGCGGAGAGGTAGGGGGTGGGCTCGAACTCCGCGCGTATGCGGTCCGCCTCGTCGCTTATGGCCAGCACGTGATCGAGGAGGGCGCGCAGCTGCACCTCGAACGCCCCGCGGAACTTTTCCCAAGTGGTAAAATCCTCCACCTTCCCCGTGTCCGGCCCGATGCGCCTGCCGGTGGCCGCGTCCCGCCCCTGGAAGAAGACCAGCTCCACCGCCTTGGCCAGGTTCACGTTGACGTCCACGGTGCCGGAGCGGTCATCCCCCTGCAGGGTGTTCTCCAGGCACCCCACGGGGGCGTAGTCCCACAGGCGCTCCTTCGGCAGGCCCTGCCACTCCAGGCCGCGCATGGAGTTCTCGTCGAAGTTCATGAGGAAAGGCGACCCTTGCGCGCGGGAGATCATCTGCGCCACGCGCCGCAGCAGCGGCTCCGGCGTCCCGGCGTGCAGGCGGATGTTGGGCTTGGGCTCCAGCATGTTCATCTCCTCGATGACCTCCAGGAGCAGCCAGGTGAGCTCGTTGGAGGCGTCCCTACCCTCCGCGTCGATGCCCCCCAGGGTCATCAGCTGGCCGAAGCCGGAGTTGATCCCCTGGTTGCTGAGCACGCGGTGCTGGAAGTCGTAGGCGTAATTGTGCTTTATCCAGTAGCAGTGGAGGATCTCCTTGGCCTCCTCCCTGGTGAGGCGGCCGCTCTCCAGGTCCGCGCGGTAATAGGGATACATGTACTGGTCGAACCGACCGTGGGAAAGGCCGGCGCCGGGATAGGACTCCGCGGCCATGACCAGCATGTGGGTGAACCATAGGGACTGCACCGCTTCGTGGAAGGTCTCCGCCGGCTCCCAGGGGACCTTGCGGCATATGCGGGCTATTTCCCTCAGCTCCGCGGACCTTCCGGCATCCTCCTCCTCACCCGCCAGCCGCTCCGCCTCCTCGGCGTAACGCGAGGCCAGGTCGCGCGCCGCCTCGCAGCAGACCATGAGGGCCTTGAGGAAATCCGCATAGTCGAGCTCATCGGCCTCTTCCCTGCGGGAAGCGAGGTCCTCGTGTATGCCTTGCAATCCCTCGCGCAGCACCCGCGGGTAATCGGGAATGAGGTGCCCGGGCACGGCTCCGGCGTTGGCGATCCCCAGCTCGTTGATCTCCGTGCATCTCTTCCACCACCCGTCCACGGCCTTGCGCCATCGCTTCCCCTCAACGCGGTTATGGCACTTGGAAAGGGCGGTGTTGAACTGTCCCCCCACGACCAGCTCGCCTTCCAGGATGCGCACCGGAAGGTACTTGCGGCACACCTCGCGGAAGAATAGGGCGCGGCGTAAGGCGAGGGGCTGTTCCCAGAACCCCTCCGGCAGTTCCACCTTGCGCGCCAGCACCCGCAGCGACTCGCCGAAGGCGCCCATGAAGGGCACCAGCTCCGGGATGATGCCCCAGTTCACCGGGGACCACACCTCGTCCCAAGCGGTGCCGGTGGTGAAGGGGAGGACTTCGTTGCGGAAATAGGGCCTTGCCTCGATGGAATAATATTCCTTCCGCAGCTTCCTCACCCGCGGCGAAAGGTTATGCGAGGGCTGCCAGATAAGATCCGGGGTAACGACATCCTCTTCCCTCAAGCTCCTCACCTCCCGATGCCGCCGCCGGCCGCACGACTCCCTTGATGTGCGCCCGGCGCGCGCCTCGATGTCCTCTTACACACCCATCATAACGCATCGGATACGTGCCGCATTGACTTCCGTTAAACAAACGGGGGCCGGACCCGGTTTCTTATACCCCCAGGGGGTATAAGAACTGCCGTGCCGTCGTGTCCCTGTTGCCCGCATTACCTGCACGGGCACTTCCGGGGGCAGCAGGAAAAGAACGCCTGAAACCGGTGATGGGCCTCGTCAAAAGAGGGCTTTCTGGAACCGCCAGTCCAGGATGGACCTTCCCACCTCCAGCAGACGCAGGTCGGCGAGCATCCTGGAGGCCGTCTCGTCGAGCGGTATCCTCATCCCTTCGACCAGTGCGCGCATGGAATCTACCCAGGCGGGAAGCGCTTTCCCGAAGAAGAGGAGCAACTCCAGGCGCTCCCTGCCTCCTCCCTCGTCATCGAAGGTGAGCTCGAGCAGCCTTTCCCCCAGCAGTCGGTAGGCGGTGAGCTCCACCTTCCTCTGGGCGAGCGCATCCCTCGTGTCCGGGGACATATCGTTGGGGTCCAGGGACGAGATCAAGAGGTGATGCCAGCGCTCCATGAAGGAGACGACCACCGGGATGACCGCCGCCCTTTCCCACAGGAAGAGGGACCGCGAGACGCGCTCGTGCCCCCAACCCTCCTCCCCCACCAGGTTCCGGGATGGGACCCGCACCCGTTCGAGGATCACCCTCCCGTGCGGCGAGGTGGCAAGGAATCCCAGGTCGACCTCCTCTACCCGCACGCCGCCTCCCTTCTCCACCAGGAAGGCGGATAGCCCCGACTTCCCCGCCGGGGGATCGGTGGCCGCTATTACCAGGAAAAGGTCGGCGACCGGCGCGTTGGTCACCGGGCCTTTCTCCCCCGTGAGCACGTAACCGTCCCCCTCCTTCACGGCCCGGGTGCGCATGTGCGCGGGGTCGGCACCCGCGTTCGGCTCGGAGATGGCCGCCGCGCCTATGCTCTCTCCCCGGCACAAGCCTGGGAGGTATTCCTCCTTCTGCTCCTGCGAGCCGAACACCTGCAGGGGATAGGCGCAGAGCATCACGTGGTCCGCCACGCACAGGGCCAAGCCGAGATCCAGGCTCTCGCCGGCCAGCAGCGCCAGGCACTCCGTAAACTCGCCGACCCCCGCACCCTCGCCCCCGTATCTCTTGTCGATGGCCATCCCCAAGACGCCCATGTCTGCCAGCTTTTTCCATAACTTCCAGTCCAGCGTCCTGCTGGCAGCCCGCCTCTCCACGCTGGTCAGGACCTTGCTCCTCGCGAAGGTCCTCAGCTCTTTGGCGTTCATCGACACCTCCGGGCGCTTCGCTACCCGCCGCCGATACCAGCCGCTTCCATGTTCTCGCCATCTCCATGATAGTCTTTGCCGGTGACCCCCCGCAAATCGGTGTCAGCGATTTTTCCTGCGGAATCGCCGCCAAGGTTCAGCCTGGCCGGAAGAAGTCTTGCCGACCAAAGCAGGCAGCATTAAGAGTAAACCTCAGCGAATGCCGCTTTAAAGAGCGATTCTATGCCCACGAAAGAACTTACCGGGTATCATGCAGCCATAGGGGTAGGTCAGGAGCGGATGGCGTCGTTGAGTTCCCGCGTGTAGTCGATGAGCTCCTGCATGGTGGGGAACTCCTCGCTGGCGAAGCAGAACTCCTCCGACCATTGGTTGAGCCGCAGGGGTTCCCTCTCCTCCTCCGAGAAGGTGCGCAGGAAGAGATCGTAGAGCGCGGTGCCGCGGAAGACCACCAGGGGGAAGAAGGTGGCCTCGCGGATGCCCTCCCGACGCAGGATCTCCACCGTGCGCTGCAGGCTCTCCCGGCTCTCCCCCGGCAGGCCCGCGATGAAGGTGAGGATGGGGTTCAGGCCGTGCTCGCGGGCGGCGCGCGCCGCCGCGAGGATCTCGGCGGAGGTGGTGCGTTTCTTTACCACCTCGCTCAGGATGCGGTCGTCCAGGGATTCCGCCCCCAGCGCCACGCTGTGAAAGTTGCTCTCCTTCAAGCCCAGCAGGATCTCTGGAGTCAACGAGTCGGCGCGCGTCTGGATATGGTAGGTATAAGGCACCTCCCGCACCGTCTCCAGCAGCCTGCGCAGGCGGGGCCGGTTGAGGGCGAAGGTGGCGTCCCCGAAATAAAAGGAGCGCTCGCCTTCAGGGAAATGCTCCCAGCAATAATCCAGCACATCCCGCACGTATGCCGGGGAGTGGTAGCGCGTCTTCCTCTTCCACACCGCGGGGTCCAGGCAGAAGGTGCACTGCTCGGGGCATCCCCGCGAGGTGAGGAAACCGCTGCCGGGGATGTAATCGTCGAAGAGGTTGAGGGCCTTCAGCAGGCGGTGGCGGTCCGCTATGCGAAACTCCTCGGAGACGGTGTAGATGTGCGGGAAGCGATCCAGCTCCTTCTCGAGGCCTCTATCCCTGTTATGGATTACATTCCCACGTGTGTCACGCCAGGTCAGCCCGTCCACGTGTGAGAAATCTCGCCCTCCCCGCCGCAGGGTTTCAAGGAGCTCCCAGGCCGTCCACTCTCCCTCCCCGCGCACCACGCAGTCGGCGGCGCCGTCCTCCATGATCTCCGCGGGGTGCATGGTGGAGTAGATGCCCCCGGCGACCAGGAAAGCCTCCGGCAGCATCTCCCGTATGCGCTTCAGCATCCCGCGGGCATGGCGGGCTATGTAATAAATGGATATGGGGAAGAGCACCACCTCGGGCTGCAGGTCCCGCAGGGAATCTTCCAGGTTTTCCCGCATGAGGCGCAAGGCCTCCTCTTCCCCGACGGGCGCCGTGGAGGTCGCTTCCGCCGGCAGCCCCTCCTCCCGTTCCTGGAACCACCGTTCCTCGTGGAAGACGTCGACCACCAGGTTGAGGACCTCGCATGGCCACCCCCGCCCCTTGAGGAAGGCCGCGATGTACATGGCGCCGTATTCCGGCACCAGCAGGGCCTTGTTGCGCAGGAAGGAGAACTCCGCCATCCACAGGGGATGGGGCTTGGTCTCCAGGAGCCCGTAACCCCAGGAGTCCGAGATGATCACCGTCTTCAAGCCCTTCCCGCTCATGTCGCCTATTTTATCTGAAGTACCCCGATTCATAAATAAAGCCTTTCACCCCTAAGCGCGGGCAGCCATAAGCCAACACCAGGGCCAGGCCTCATTATTGTTGTCTGTTCATGTAGAGTCGCGGCTTGATAAGTCCCCGAAAAAAGGCGGCGCTTGAGGCCTGACCCCATTCTTATTGCCAAACGTGCCGTATTGCTGAGCCGGAGCACGAACCGGAGCGCTTAGCCTCCCGCCAGGCGGGAGAGGAGGAAGATCTCGTCGCCGTCGCGCAGCGGGCCATTCCCGCCTGCAAGGGGTTCCCCTTTACGCATGGCGATCACCAGGGGGTGGAACTTCTCCCTCTCGCTGTCCCACATCTGCGCGGGCATGCAGGGTCCGTAATCCCGCCCCAGCAGGCGCAGCAGGTCACCCGCGGTGGAGCCCTCGGGCAATTCGTATTCCCTCTCCTTCTCCCCCACGTAATGCCGTATCATCCCGGTGAAACGCACCTTTACCCGCATCTCTTTTTCCGCCCCCGCGTTCCTCTCGCGAACCACGCAGTCACCGCGCCGCGCCACGGTACCCGCGCCCGTCACAGCTTCTTCTCCGACTGGCCCATGTCGTCAAGCACCCCGTGGTAGACCACCGCTGCCTTCCTGAGCAAGGGCTGCAGCTTGAGCAGCCCCGTGGCGTTGCCCTCAACCTTGATCCTCTTGCGCGCGATGGCCATCACCGGGTTGAGCTTGTTGGACCAGGAACGGTGGCCGTCGTCGGCGGAGAGCGTCATGCGCACCTTGAACTCGCCGGGGGGCTCTCCGGTGCCGAACTCGTTCTTTCCCCCGCGCAGGTCGAACCAGAACTGGACGTCCGGGTCGAAATACTTGAAGATCACGATCTGGTCCAGCTTCTCCACCTTTGAAGACAGCTCGGGGTCGGCGAACATGCGCCGGAAGAGCTCGCTGAAGGTCTCGGTCAGTTCCTCCGCGTCCTTCCAGAACTGGCTCATCCCTTACCTCCTTCTTCCCGGACATGACTGCATCGCCGCATCATTTCCATTACTTGCCAGGAAACCGCACGAGGGCTCCCGTCGCGAGCTGCTCCGGGGCCGCGCATCAGAGCAACCGCCGGAAGAGCTCGGCTATCTCCTCCTCCTCCGGGGGGCGCGGATTGAACACCATCTGGATATCCTCCATCGCCTTCACCGCAAGCTCCGGAAGGTCCTCCTCGCGAATGCCGTATCCCTTGAGGTCCGCGGGCAGGCCCAATTCGGAGATGAGCTGCCTCACCGCGGCGATAGCGGCGTCCGCCGCCTCCCCCGCGGACAGCCCGCGCACGTCCACCCCCATGGCCTCGGCCACGTCCCGGTACCGCCCGTCCACGTAGTCACGGTTGTACTCCATGACCGCGGGCAGCATGATGGAGTTGGCGACGCCGTGCGGTACATCGAACATCCCCCCCAGGGCATGTGCGCAGGCGTGCACCGCCCCGCACATGGTGTTGAAGAAACCCACCCCGGCGACGGTGGCCGCGAACTGCATGTAGGCGCGCGCCTCCAGGTCATCCCCCTTCTCCACCGCCCGGCGCAGCCAGCGGCTCACCAGGCGTATGGCATGCAGGGTCATGGCATCCGCCAAGGGATTGGCATAGGGAGAGGTATAAGCCTCGATGGCGTGGGTGAGGGTATCGACCCCGGTGGCGGCGGTCAGCGCCGCAGGCAGGGAGACGGTGACCTTGGGGTCCAGCAGGGCCACGTCGGCCACGCAATACCACTCGATGAAGCCGGTCTTGGTCTGCTCCTCCTCGTTCTTGATGATCGCGCCCCAGGTGACCTCGCAACCCGTCCCCGCGGTGGTGGGGATGGCCACGTGGGGAAGCATGGGCCGCCCCACCAGCTCCGCCCCGACGTGCTCCGCGATGTCCTCCTCGCCTCCGGTGACCAGCACGTTGGCCCCCTTGGCGGTGTCCATCACCGACCCGCCCCCCACCGCGACTATGCTGTCCCCTTCCACCTCCTTGATGAAGCGGGCGGCTTCGTTGATCACGCTCACCAGGGCATCCTGCCGCACCTTGTCGAAGACGCCCGCGATCTCGACGTCGCTTTCCTTCAGCGCCTTCTTCACGTAGTCGAGGATTCCCGCCTCGATCACGCCCCGGTCGGTGAAGATGACCGGCCTTTTCGCGCCCAGCTCGCCCAGCTCGAAGGGGAGCTCCTCCACCGACCCCACGCGGTAGACGATCTTGGTGCGCAGCTTGAACTCGATGAGCTCCTCCGGAAGCGCCATATCGCTCCTCCCGCCTTTCTCGCTCACGCGGCGTACCTTTTACGGCAAAGCGCCTTTCTTACAACTTCCCCAGCAACAGGCGGCTGATGATCAGCTTCTGTATCTCCGATGTGCCCGCCCCGATGGTGCCCAGCTTGGCGTCGCGCAGGGTCCTCTCCACGGGGTACTCCCGTATGTAGCCATAGCCGCCGAAGATCTGCACCGCCTCGCTGGCCACACGGAAGGCCGACTCGGTGACGAAGAGCTTGCACACGCAGGCCTCCATCATGGCCGGGATGCCCTGGTCCTTCATCCAGGCCACCCTGTAGACCAACAGGCGCGAGGCATCCAACAGGCACTTCATCTCCGCTATCTTGAAGGCCACCGCCTGGAACTTTCCGATAGGCCTGCCGAACTGCTTTCTCTCCCTGGCGTACTCGACGCAGCGCTCTATGTTTGCCTCCATGCAACCCACGGCGGGAGCCACCATGATGGCCCGCTCCCACTCCAGGGTGGCCTTGCCCACCCCGTAGAAACCGTCTCCCTCGTTCCCCAGGAGGTTTTCCGCCGGGACCCGGCAGTCGCTAAAGACCAGCTCGGCGGTGGGTGAGGTGCGGTTGCCCATCTTGTCCAGCTCCTTGCTCACCTGGAAACCCTCAAAGCCCTTCTCCACGATGAAAGCGCTGATGCCAGCGCCACCCTTCTCCTTGTCGGTGACGGCGATGACGATGCACAAATCGGCGACGGGCCCGTTAGTGATGAACATCTTCGTCCCGTTGATGACGTAGAAATCGCCGTCGCGCACCGCCGTGGTCTTGATGGAGGCGGCGTCAGACCCGGCGTCGGGCTCGGTAAGCCCGAAGCAGCTTATCTTCTCCCCGCTGCAGATGCCGGGTAGGTACTTCCTCTTCTGCTCCTCCGTGCCCATCACCCAGATGGGCACGGCGCCGATGATGGTGTGGGCCCCCCAGGAGAGGGCCACCCCCGCGTCCCCGCCGCCCGCCCCGAAGGCGTCCATGGCGATAGCGGTGTCCAGGGCTCCGGCACCGGAACCCCCGTACTCGTCCGGGAAGGGGAGACCGAGCAAACCCATATCTCCCATTTTCTTCCATCCATCCCAGAAGAACTCGCCCCTGCGGTCGTACTCCTCGGTGAAGGGCGCGATCTCCTTCTCCGCGAATTCCTTCACCTCCTTGAAGAAGGCCTTCTGTTCCATAGAGAGCTCGAAATCCATCTGCTACCTCCCCTTTCCTCATCCTCCCTTGCCCTGCATCCTCCCTCTCCTCGCGCTCCGGCATCGAGGTCCCGCGCCGGCGGAGGCAATCACGCGTTCGTCCCGCCCCGCCGACAAAAAAAACCGCGTACTTGCCTCTGCTTTTCCCCGCCCCGCACAGGACGTGCCCGAGCGGAGATCCACGGAAGAAACGGCCAATGGCTGCGTACCGCAAAATGGCGGCACAGAAGCCCCCTATCGCCCGCACCGCCATGCGTCCCCTAAGAGCTGCATCTCCGGCCGCGAGGTCACGTCGCGGCCGCATGATGTCACTCGAAAAGGTCGTCCTCCTCCGCCCCCGCTTCTTCCTCGCCGCCTCCCGCGCTCTCGTCCGCGGACCGCTGGCCTTCCGGGATCTCTTCGCGAGGCGGGCCGCCGGCTTCTTCCGGCTCTTCCCCGCCTCCCGCGAATCTCCTTATCCCGAGGGCCGGCTCGCCGCTCCCGAAGCAGGTGGTAAAAGATTCCAGTTCAAGCTCGAGACCGCGCTCCAGGTCAAGGTCGAGGGAACGGTTGAGGCACCTTTTCGCCATGTGAAGGGCCGTTCTTCCGCACTGGGAGAGTTTCTCCACCCATTCCCCCACCCTGCCCGCAAGCGTCGCCTCCGGAACCACCTCGTTCACCAGTCCCCACTCCGCCGCCGTCTCCGCGTCCACCACCTTCCCCGCCAGGACCATCTCCCTGGCGCGGCGCAGGCCCACCAACCGCGCAAGCCTCTGGGTCCCTCCCCCGGAAGGGACCATGCCCAGCCTCGCCTCCGCAAAGGCGAAGCGGGCGGCCGGGGTTGCCAGAGCCAGGTCGCAGGCCAGGCATATCTCCAGCCCGGCCCCCATGGCCACGCCGTTCACCGCGGCGATAGTGGGCAGGGAAAGCTCCGCGATTCGCCCGGTGATCAGTTGCAGCTCGCGGGAGCGGCGGCGCGCCGCCATGGGGGCTACCTTCTCCAGGCCCGCCATGTCCATGCCCGCGCAGAAGGCCGCGCCCTGCCCGGTGAAAACCACGGCCCTCACCCCGGGATCTGCCTCCAGGGCGTTGAGGCAGCCCCACAACTCGCGCAGCGAACCCTGGGTGAGCGCGTTCATCTTGGCCGGCCGGGAAAAATATACCCAACCCGCACCGTCCCGGATCTCCCAGGCGATGACCTTCTCCTCCATGTCCTCCCCCCGGTGGGCCCCGCGGTAAACCCCGCGCGCCTATCCCTTGCCTAGAGTTTCCAGTAGCTCTCCTGCTTCCCGCCGCCGTAGTCGTAAAAACCCCGCCCCGTCTTGCGCCCCAAAAGGCCGGAGGCCACCAAGCGTTTCAGTAGCGGCGGGGGATAATACTTCGCGTCTCCGGTATCGTTGTAGATGGCCAGGGAGGCGTTCGTGAGCACGTCGATGCCCGTCATATCCGCCAGCTCCAGGGGCCCCATGGGCAGGTTGTAGCCCAGGCGCATGGCCTTGTCGATGTCCTCCGGGGTGGCCACCCCCGCTTCCAGCATCCTCGCCGCCTCCATGACCATGGGGAGGTAGAGGCGGTTGGCGATGAAGCCCGCGTGATCCTTGAGCACGCGCACCGTCTCCTTCCCCACCGACTGCGCCCATTTCTCGGCGGTCTCTAAGGTCTCGTCGGAGGTCTGCAGGCCCCGGATGATCTCGCAGAGTCGCATGAGCGGCACAGGGCTGAAGAAATGGGTCCCCACCACCTTCTCCGGCCGCCCGGTGGCCGCGGCGATGGAGGAGATGGGGATGGCGGAGGTGTTGGTCCCCAGGATGGCGTGGGGAGGGCAGATGTCGTCTAGCTCGCCGAAGACCTTGCTCTTCACCTCGAGGTTCTCGAAAACCGCCTCCACCACCAGGTCGCAGTCGGAGGCGTCCTTCAGGTCGGTGGTGGTGGCGATATTGGCCAGGGCGGCGTCGTGCTGCTCCTGCGTGATCTTCTCCTTGGAGAGGAACTTCCCCAGGGAATCGCGGATGGCTTCCATGCCCTTGGAAGTGCGCTCCTCGTCGACGTCGTGCATGACCACCTGGTACCCCGCGAAGGCGGTGACCTGCGCGATGCCGCTTCCCATGAGGCCCGATCCCACTACGAAGACTTTCTTGATCTCCATGGCTACCTCCCGTGGTTCGACCTTCCCTTCCCGTCAAGCTGTGAAAGAGTTACCTGCGAGGTATATACGCCGGCGCCTCCCGCCGCGTCGCGAGAAACGGCGCGAAAAAAGTATATCACATTACTTTCGCGACCTCGTGCGGGCTCTCTTGGCCGGCTTTGTGCGCATGACCTTCCACCATCCGCGCAGGAAATTGACCAGGCAGAGCGCGGATATCAGCGCGGCGGCCACCGCGGCGGCGTTCGCGGGGCGGGAGAGAAAACCCCTCGCCCCCTCCAGGATCTCCGCTGCCCGCGAAAGGGAAGGGAGGTAAGCCTCCCTTCCGTGGGAAAAGGTGCCCAACTGTCCGTGGGCGGATTTCACCAGGTCCGTGAGGTCCGAAATGTCTTCCACCAGGTACCACTCCCGCAAAAAAGTCCGCGACGCTCCGCGGCCCAGCGGTCCCCCCGCTCTCCTACCGCCTTCCCAAAGACCCCCTACCCGATGAAGAGGGGAACGTGGGAGAAGGACGCCACGTCGAACAGCCCCACGTCGGTTATCTTCAGGGCGGGGATAACCGGTAGGGCCATGAAGGAGAGCGCCATGAAGGGATCTGCAAGCCCGCAGCCCAGCCCCCTTGCCGCCTCCCGCAGCTTCCGCACCCTTTCCGTCACCTTCACCAGGGGCAGGGTGGACATGAGGCCCGCCACGTCCAGGGGAAGCTCCGCGAGCACCTTACCTTTCCTGACCACCGCCTGGCCTCCGCCCATATCCGCCACCCTGCGGGCAGCCGCCATGATGTCCGTGTCATCCGCTCCCACCACCACCAGGTTGTGGGAGTCGTGGGCCACCGTGGAAGCCATGGCTCCCTCGCGCAGCCCGAACCCGCGGATGAAGCCCACCCCCACGTTGCCCGTTCCGCGATGCCTCTCGAAAACGCAGATCTTGAGGATGTCCCGCCCCGGATCCGCTGTCACCACGCCGCCTTCCACCCGCGGTTTCTCCACCAGCCTTTCCGTGACGATCTGGTCTGGGACTACCCCGATCACCAGGATGTTCCCTTTCCCGGCCGGCACCGCGACATCTGGTATTTTTTCCCATGCGATATTCATGGCGCCGGGGGCGGGGGGCCCCGGCTGCACGTCGACCAGGAGCTCCCCTCCCTCCGCTACCTTCATCCCCCGCTTGTACACCGCCCTCACCGCGAAGTCCCTCAGATCCTCCAGCACCACCAGGTCCGCCAGCCAGCCGGGCGCGATGCCTCCCCTGCGGGGCAGGCGGAAGCGCAGGGCGGGGTGCAGGGTCACCATGCGCAGAGCGGCCACCGGGTCCAGCCCCAGCCCCACCGCCCGGCGCAGCACGTGGTCCAGGTGGCCTTCCTGTCTGAGGTCGTCGGGCTGCCGGTCGTCCGTCACCATGAGCAGGCGATGCGAGGGGGTCTCCATGGCCAGGGGAAGCAGCGCCTGCAGGTTCCTAGCGGTGGAACCCTCGCGCATGTAGATATACATGCCTTTCTCCAGCTTCTCCCTGGCCTCGCCCGCTGCCACGCACTCGTGGTCGGATTCCACTCCCGCCGCCAGGTAAGCGTCGAGGTCCTTCCCGCTCAGGCCTGGAGCATGGCCGTCGATGGGCAAACCGGCACAAGCCTCTATCTTAGCCATGATCGCCGCGTCCCCGCTTATCACCCCCGGGAAATTCATTACCTCGCCTAACCCCACTACCGCCTCCTCCACGAGCAGGGGCGCCAGATCCTCCGCCTCCAGCACCGCCCCCGCCGTCTCCATGGGCGTGGCGGGGACGCAGGACGGGAGCATGATGAAAACGTCCAGGGGGAGCCCTTCGTCCAGGCGCATCATGTACCGAATGCCCTCCATCCCCAGCACGTTGGCTATCTCGTGGTAATCGGTGACCACCGCCGCGGTGCCGTGAGGGACCACGGCGCGGGCGTATTCCGGAAGGGAAACCATGGAGGATTCGATGTGCACGTGGCCGTCTATGAAGCCGGGGCAGAGGTAAGCGCCGCCCAGGTCCACCCGCTCCCGCGCGCGCCTCTCCCCAAAACCGGCTATGCGGCCATCGTGGACCGCCACCTCCTCCTCCCTGACCTCGCCACTGAAAACGTCGACCAACTTCGCCCCCGTGATCAGGAACTCCGCCTCGCTCTCTCCCCTGGCCACCGACAGCCATGTATCGCGATCCATCGCTTTCCTCCCGCTCTCTCTCGTCGCCGCGCCCCTTCCGCGCTGTCTCCCTGTTTTTCCCTATTCCCGCCTCCGGAAAGACGCGGATGCCCCGGTCCGTTTCGGATATGCATGACCTGGCGGCGTTTCTCCCGCGGGGCAAGGAGCGGCTCTTGCCGGGCGGGGAGATCCCGCCCTCCTCGAGCCGTCAGATCACCGGTTCCTCCTGCAGCTCACCCGGCTTGCGCAGCCCCTCGGCAGGATAGGCCCTCATCTCCAGGATTACCTTAAGGGCTTCCTCCCTCATGGCGTATTCGAAGGCCTGCACCCCCATTTCCAGGGGGAACCTGCGGTCGATGAGCTCCTGCACGTTGACCAATCCACGCATGAGGGCGCGTATGGCGGGTTGGAAAGGGCCGCAGCGCGAGCCTATCACCTGCACCTCGTCTACCACCAGCCTGGAGATATCCAGCCGTACGTTGTCGACGAAGGTGCTCTTCTGGACGATGGTCCCCGCGGGCTTCACCAGGGCGCGTGCCAGCTCGAAGCCCTCCGGCTTCCCCGTGCATTCCACAACCACGTCAAACCGCTCTTCCCCCGCCCCCTCGCTTTCCAGGGCGGTCCTCACCCCCAGGCGATCCAGGATCTTGAGCTTATGCGGGTAGCGCCCCACGGCAAGGAGCGAACAGCCCGACAGGCGCATCACCTGGGCCGCCAGTAGCCCCAGCTTACCGTCTCCCAGCACCGCCACCCTCAGGCGCGGGTTAAGGTGAACCTGCTCGGTGACGCGGAAGCACGCCGCCAACGGTTCCACGAAAACGGCCGTGTAGGTGGGCATGGTGTCCGGTACCAGGTGGAGGTTGGAGACGGGGAGCGTGGTGAACTCGGCGAAGGTGCCGTTCCTTCCGCTGATCCCCAGCGTGGTGCGCTGCGGGCAGTGATTGCCCCTCCCCTCGATGCACATGGCGCAGACGCCGCAAGGGCAGTTGATCTCCCCCACCACCCTCTTCCCGACCCAGTCGGGATTATCGCATCTCTCCACCACCCCTACGAACTCGTGACCCAGGATGCCCTTGAACTGCATATAGCCGCGAACCACCTCCAGGTCCGTGTGGCATATGCCTGCGGCGATCACCTTGATGAGGGCCTCGCCGGGTCCCGGCTCCGGCACGGGGAGGTCGTCCCGGAGCTGGAGCTCACCGTCGAAATACAGGCCGAGCATCTTGCGCCACTCCTCCTTCTTTCTTCGCGCCGACGACGCGGAAAATCCGCTCGCTATCTATCTTACCTCATGTTCTTCCTTCCTTCCCCTCCTTTCCTCAATTCACCTTTCTGCGACGTCCCCCGTCTTCCCTTCCGGGGGCACGTACGGCCCATGCGCAGGACATGTCCCACCTCTGCGGGAGCGCCGTGAACGCATCCCCGGATATGCACGTACCTTCCATCGGGGGACGGGTTTCGCGCGCGAGGGAGCGGACGGCCGGAAGCGGGTACTCTCCATGGTAGGCCCGCTGCGTGGCCTCGGGAGCGGGCGAGCGCCGTGAACGCATCCTCTGTAAAAACGCCCCCTATTCAAGATCCGGCCTGCTGGGGACGTCGCGGGAAAGGGTCAACTGGGAGCATGTATCCCGGCCGGCCTCGCTTCACCGGCCTCCTCGGGCTCCCACTCTTCCTTGGGATGCGGCTTTCTGCGGGCGATAATGGTGATGATGGAGGGGAGCACCAGGAGGCTCGCCGCCAGGGAGACGGCGAGGGAAAGCGCCGTGATGAGCCCGAAGCGGCGGATGGGGGCCATCTTGGAATAGGAGATGACCAGAAAAGCGCCGGCGGTGGAGACCACGCTGGCCAGGAGGGGTTTGCCCACACGCATCACGGAGATCTCCAGGGCTTCGGCCACACTTGTCTCACGCGAGGAGTATTCCTCCAGGAAACGATGGGTCACGTGGATGCCGTAATCTATGCCCATGCCGATGATCATGGAAGCCACCAGCACGGTCATCATGTCCAGTTCCCAGCCCATGAGGGCCAGGAAACCCATCTCCAGGGATACGCCTGCCACCAGCACCGACAAGGTGGCAATGCCGTAGGTGAGGGAACGGAAGATCAGCACGAGCGCCACTCCCGAGAGCAGCAGGGCCAGGAGCGCCGTGCGCAACTGCGTGGGGACCAGGTTCCCCAGGAGGTCATAGGTGAGAGGGGTTATCCCACCTACCTTGTACCCGATGTCCAGCGATCCGAAATAGGCCTCGGCCGTCTCCCTCAGGACGTGGGTCTTGTCGATGGCTTCCCGGTTGCTCTTGGCACCCTCGCTGAAGATGCTGATCAGGACGGCCTGGTGATCGGCGGAGATCAACTTGCCCTCCTGCGGCCCGAAGAGCTCGCTTATCTCCCGCAGATCCCCTTCCGCCTCGTCCGCGGATGAGGGCAGGGCGGCGGCGTAGTCGGCTCCCGGCGCGGCCTTGCCCATCTCGACGCGGTAATCCTGCAGCAGTTCGGCGAGGCAAGAGCTCCCGTTCTGCGTGAAGTAGGGCGTGGCGGCAAGCCCGTCCTGGAAGTTGCGCATGGCCACCAGCACCCGCGGATCCAGCACGTTCCCGGTGAGGAGGACCACGTCCTCCTGCTGCCCCCCGAAGATGCGCTCCTGCTCGTACTGGGCCTGCAGCGAGGGGATGTCCTGGGGCGCCAGGGCGCGGAGGTCAGGGGTGGTGGTGAGGCGCAGGGAACCCAGCACGCAGGCCAGGACCACCAGCGCGTAGATGGTCACCACCGCCCACGGACGGTCCTGTGATATCCCCGCTATCCTCCCCATCGCGTGGTCGAACCGAGAGTCCCCCCGCGATGAAAAGATGGCCACTCCGCGGGGGGCCCGTCTGCCTTCCCGGCGTAGCCTGCGGTCCTCCCGCAGGATCATCAGTGCGGGCAGGAAGGTCACGCTGAGCAGGAAGCAGATGCCTATGCCCACCGCGCCCATGTAACCGAATTCCCGCATGACATCGAAGTCGGAGAAATGGAAGCTCGTGAACCCGAAGAAGGTGGTGATACAGGCCAGGAAGACGGCCACGCCCACGGTGACCACCGCGCGGTAGGCCGCGCCGCGCTGGTCCTCGCGGATGCCGAATTCCTCGTAGAAACGGCTCATCATGTAGACGAGGTTCCCCAGGCTTATGCCCAGCACCAGCGGACCGATGACCGCGGAGAGCATGGTGTAGGGAAGGTGCAGCCAGCCCATGAGCCCGTAGATCCAGACCGCGGACATCACGATCACCGCCAGGGGAAGGAAGATGTCCGTGAACCTCTGGAAAGTCACGTAGAGGAGGGCCATGAGCACCGCCACGGCGATGAGGGCGAGCAGCCAGGTGCTCTCTAAGACGTAATTTTCCAGGTCCCGGTCTATGGAGGGATCGCCGCTTATCACCACCCTCGCCGGCACCTCGCCATCCTCGAAATAGCCGTGGAAGAAATCCTCGAACCTGCGGGCCGCCTCCCGCATCTCCTCCGTGGCAAGGTCGGGGTTGACCTTGACCCAGATGGTCGCGTACTTCCCGTCCGCGGAGAGGAGCGCGGATCCCTCCTTCTCCACCGTCCACTTGTAGGCCACCGGGTTCGCCAGGTACTGAGAAACCCCTTTTTCGATGGCCTCCTCGAAGGGGATGGTGTTCGCGGGATCGGCCGGATCGGGCACCATGGTACCCTCTCCGAAACGCATGATGGTGGCGATGTCGCTTACCAGCGGCCCGTAGGCCTTGCGCGCCTCGTTCAAGGCGTTGAGGGCGAACCCGGTGAGGAAATGCTCCATGTAGACGTAGTATTCCTCGCCCACCTGCTCTTCCATCTCCTTCTCGAGCAGGAGGAATTTCTTGATCATGGGGTAGGTGAGCAGGTAATCGCTCTCCACCATGGGGATCTCGTAGTTGGTGCCCCCGAAAAGCTGGTCGACTTCCTTGACGGTGCGCGACGTCTCGTACTTGCTGGGGATGAGGTCCTTCTGGCCCGCCTTCACCTCTATAAAGCCCATGCCCACCGCCACCGGCACGGTGAGGGCGACGCATGCGATCACCACCATGAGGGCATGATCCCTGCAAATCCGCGCGAAAAACTTCATCTTTCCCCTTCCTTCGGGCTCGCTCCCCTGCGAGCCGCAAGCCTTCCCGCAATGCCAACGACGATATTTCCAATCATTATAATTGCTTCGCCGGCGTTTGGTTACCTTCCTTGCATAAAGCGCCTGCATTCCTCGCAGGCCCACCACCCATCGGACATGGTCTCCCGCCGCCGCGCGTCGCCGGCTGTGCGCGGAGAAACTCCTTTCCACCGCAAGTGACGGGGTGATATCCTCGTGCGTGTGGCAGCACGTTCTCCGGGAGGCGCAAAGGGATCGCGGCAGCTCCCCTGGAGGCGCCCGTTGCGGCAACTGCGCACCGGGAGCGCGCTCCACCATGAGCCAAGGAGTGGAGGTTGGCTTATCTTCTCGTAAGCAAGGTCTCAGCGTACCGCGATGACGAGGTCCGCTCCGCCGTCGCAAGAGCGCTCGACGAGAGCGGCCTCCATTGGGAGGGCAAGTCGGTATTGGTCAAGCCCAACCTCCTGGGTCCCTTTCCGCCGCAATCCGGGGTGGTGACCCATCCATCCCTCATTCGCGCCTTACGGGAGGAGCTGCTCCGCCGGGGGTGCCGCGTGATGATAGGGGATAACCCGGGGGTGCGGGGTTACGGCATGACGGCTCGCATGGCCCAGGTGAGCGGGGCCGGGGAGGCGGCGGGAGAGGACTTCGTCAACCTGGGCCTGCGCCCGCGGCAGGTGAGGATGGCGTCGCGCCACGTCGATCTCGTCTCCGTCTGTTCCGAGGTCTTCGAGGTGGACATCTGGATATCCGTTCCCAAGTTCAAGACCCACATGTCCGCGGTGATCACCGGCGCGGTGAAGAACAGCTACGGCCTTCTGGTGGGAGGCGAGAAGGCGCGCCTGCATGCCGTCGCCCCGCGCCCGCAGGACTTCGGCGAGCTGCTGGTGGACGTCTACGCCCTGCGCCCCCCGGACCTGGTGATCATGGACGCGGTGGTGGGCATGGAAGGGAACGGCCCCTCCGGGGGCAAGCTGAGGGAGATCGGCGTCCTCCTTTCCTCGCGCAGCGGCGGGGTCATCGACCTGGCCATGTGCGCCATGGCCGGGATAGACCCGGCGCGCGTTCCCACCCAGGTGTGGGCGGCACGGTGCGGGCTAGCGCCTCAGGACCTGGGGGCGGTGGAGGTGGAGGGGGAGATACCCGTGCTGCACGGTTTCAGAAAACCCTCCACCATGGCGCGGCTGGACCCCGGCGGGACGGTGCAGAGGCTCATCTTCCGCCGCCTCTCGCGACCGCACCTGGGGGTGGACAGGGAAAGGTGCACGGCCTGCGGATCCTGCCTGCGCGGCTGCCCGGTGCAGGCCATCTCGCTACGCGATTACCCTCGTTTCGACACGAAAAAGTGCATAGCCTGCTACTGCTGCTATGAGCTTTGTCCCGAGGGAGCCGTCAAGGTCGGCAGGCTGGTGGCTTTCCTGCGCGGATAGAAAAGGGGGCCGGGGATTGGTAAGATGATTCTCGATAAATATTCCGGATGGTTCCTGGCAACCTGCCCGTCCGTCGACTGGAAAGGCGGTAGGCGATGACCATATTCACCGATTTCTACGACCGGGACCTGGTCGGCTTCCCCGAGTTCGTCTTCCTCCATTTCGAGGGCCGCGACTTCACCAACCTCGAGGTGTACCGCTCCTCCTGCCGCATCGGGAACGCCCTCCACGAGTTCGGCCTGCGTGAGGGCGACGTGCTGCTCATACACACGGAGAACATCCCCGAATTCGCCCTGATACTCGCCGCCTGCGCGAAAATGGGCGTCATCTTCTGCCCCACCCTCTTCCTGATCAGCGCCGAGGAGCTTTCGTGGATAGCCGAGCACTGCGAGGCCAAGTGCGTGGTGACCACGCCGAACCTGCTGGCGAAGGTGCGTGCCGCCTGCCCCCGCTGGATAGAGCAGGGCAAGGTCATCCTCTGCGAGGGAGAGGAGAGCGGGGTGCTCTCCCTCCAGGAGCTTGTCGGCGACCAACCGGACGAGCTTCCCACCTGCCGCGAGCTTGGCGACGACGACGTGGCGGCCCTGCTCTACACCTCGGGCACCACCGGGAAACCGAAGGGCGTGATGCTTACCCACCGCAACCTGGGGAGCAACGCGCGCTCGGCGGCCGAAACCAACCGCATGACCCGCGGGGAGGTAGCGCTTTCCGCGCTCCCCCTCACCCATTCCTACGGGCTGACCATGTCCCTGCTTCCCTGCATCATCGGCCTTTCCTGCGTGCTGGTGCGCTGGTTCGAGGCGGAGGAGATATTCGCCTACACGGAAAGTCACCACATAACAACCATGACGGGGGTGCCGGCCATGTATATCCAGCTCCTCAACCACCCGCGCGCCCCCCAATACAACGTGCGCAGCTGGAAGAGGCTGCAGAGTGGGGCCGCCCCCCTGCCGGAGGAGGTGCTCCTGGCCTTCCGGGAGAAGTTCGGGGTGTACATCTACGAGGGTTACGGTCTGACGGAGGCTTCGCCGGTGGTGTCATGCCAGAGGCCGGACATCCCGCTCAAGCCCGGGTCCGTCGGCCCCCCCATCCGGGGAGTGGAGGTGAGCATACGCGACGAGTTCGAGCGCGTACTCCCCGCGGGCAGCCCGGGAGAGATCTGCGTGCGCGGGCCCAACGTCATGAAAGGGTACCTCAAGGACCCAGAGGAAACGGAAAGGACCCTGCGCGGCGGCTGGTTACATACCGGAGACATAGGCTACCTCGACGAGGACGGGTACCTGTATATCGTGGAGAGGAAGAAGGACCTCATCATAACCGGCGGATTCAACCTCTATCCCTCGGAGGTGGAGCAGGTGCTGGAAGCCCATCCTGCCGTGCAGGAGGTGGCCGTGGTGGGAGAACCGGACCCCATCAGGGGCGAGGTGGTGCACGCCTTCGTGATATTGCGGGAAGGGAGCGAGGCGTCGGAGGGGGAGCTGATCGAATATGCCCGCAGATCCCTGGTGTACTACAAGGTCCCGCACCGCATCACTTTTCTCGACGTGATGCCCCGCACCTTCCTGGGTAAAGTTTCCAGGAAGGAATTGCGCGACCGCCTCCTCCCGCACTGAACATGCGCGTCGCCGGCCCGTGCCTTCCCCGCGTTTCCGTACCGCAACGGGCTCAAAGCAGGGACATCCCCTTCTCCTCTCCCACGCGCCTCTCCAACTCGCGCAGGTTATCCATCCCGGGTGACCTCTGCCCCCTCTCCAACTCCCTGACCATGGAAAGCAGGGCGCTGGTTACGGGGGTTCTTGCCCCCTCCCTGCCGCCCATCTCCACAACTCTTCCGCACAGCCACGTGGCCTCCGTGGCCGCGCCGCTCATCACGTCGCGCAGCATGGGAGGCCTCAGGCAACGCCACACGGCCGCCTCCCAGGGGGATTCCGACTCCCGCAGATCTGTGCCCTGCAGCGCAGCCACCCTCACGCATTCCTCTGCCGCCTCGCAGGCATAGAGGTCGATCTCCTTCCGCGTGCAAATACCCTCCGGCACCTCCCCCAGCAAGGCACAGAGGGCGCTTACCACCCCCGCCGCGCGCACCCTCCTCCACGCTTCCGCCCGCATATCCTCCGCCAAGCCCACGCACGTTGCGCACGGTCTCCCCAGCGCTTCCGCCACCGCGGCCAAGCCTGAGGGCTCCGTCCAGTCCTGAAGGCCACCCAGGACGAGCGAGCGCAGCTCTTCCACCCGCACCGTCCCGTCTTCCTCTTCCTCCGCCGAAAACCAGGGCATAGCCGCCAGCGTCCTTTCCTTGCCCGTCATGCCGGCGAGTTCCTCCGCCGCGAAGCCATCCTGCAGGGAAAGGTACAGGGTGTTCCGGTGGACGAATGGGCTCAGCGGCCGCAGCGCGTCTCCGCAATCTCCCGCCTTGACCGCCAGGACGATGAGGTCGAAGGGCGCGTCCGCCTCTCCCGGCGCGCACACTGGCAACTCCTCCTCGGCTTCCATGGCGCCGCACAGGCGAAGCCCCCGCGAGCGCAGCTGCAACCTTCTCTCTTCCCGTTTCTCGTAAAGGGAGACCTCGCAATCCCCGGCATGCAGCAGGTAAGCCACGAGGCTGCCGGCAGCCCCTGCGCCTATGACGGATATCCTCATGCTTCCTCCCCAACCGCCACCTTGCGCCGCATCCAGGGAGAAGATATGGCCACAACCTGGATGAACGCCGTCCCCTGCCGTCCCACGCCCGGTTACGCGCTAACCCCCGGCAGTCGGTGCCTGCTCCGTGGTCGGCTTCTGCTCCGATGCCGGTGCCTGCTGCGGGCTTTCGCCCAGCCCGGGGTCCTCCGGCCCCACGGGGGGGCCTTGCTCGGGCGGGGGAGGCGGCACCGGCTTGGAGGTCCAGATGAAGACGGGCGTGCCCACGCTGACGTGCTCGAAGAGCTCGAGGATGGCCCAGTTGGCCATCCTTATGCATCCGTGGGAGTGGAGGCCCGGGACCAGGTTGCTGGTCCCGTGGATGAGCACCGTGCCGCCGGCGGCGCTGGTGACCAGGGCGCGCACCCCCAGCGGGTTGTTGGGTCCCGGTTCGATGCGCGGCGGCATGTCCTTGGACCACTCAACGTTGGGATTGATCCAGACAGGATTCTCCTCCTTGCGGATAATGTAATATTTTCCCAGGGGGGTGGGGTACTTGGGTTCCCCGGTGGCCACGTAATATGTGTTCACCAGCGTGTCCTTGTTGTACCACTTGAGGGTGTTGCCCATGATATCCACCACCAGGACCGTCTGCACGTCGTCGCTGGAAAGGGAGGGCGGCTTGACCACTACCACCGGCTCCACGACCCGGTTGGAGGAAAGCAAGCCTTCCTCCACCAGCTTGAGGGAGGCCTCCACGTCCATCCACAGTCCGTCCTGGGAGGGGTGGAAGGTGAGCTTGCCGGTCTGGAAATCGAAGTTCAGCGAGGCGTTCACCACCTCGCGGTCGATGGCGGCGGCGATGCCGTTCAATTCCTTGATCAGCAAATCCTTGTTCAGCGTGTACTCCAAGCCTATCTCGATGCTCAGCGGCCGGTTGAGGGCGCGGCGTAAGGCACGCTCAAACACGGAGCGCTCCCATCCCTGCCGATAGGCCATTTCCACCAGGCCTTCCACGTCGACGTCGAGGCCCATGGCACCCGGGTCTATCACCCATTCCCACTCCCGGAACCTCACGGTGAGCGGCATCATAAGGGGAGCCACGACCTGTTCCCGCACGGTCTGCACCGCCTCCTCCCGGGTCATCCCCGTGACGTCCACGCCCAGCACCACCGTCCTCGGAAACATCTCTCCCCGGTGACGGGAATCGGCATACACCGAGACGGCCGAGGCGACGACGAGAAAAGCGGCGATCGAGAAGAGGATGAAAAGGACCCAGCGCACGACACCGTTGCGCGGCCTGAGGAACGAAACGGTCTTCTTCCAGTTGCTCATCTTCTTCCTCGGCATGCCTTGTCCTCACCCCTTTTTCCGCATGTTCCCACAGAGCTTGTGACGCACCGCGCGGCCTTCCCGTTCCACCTACCACCTCTGCACGAACTGCTCGAAGTAGCTGAGAAACGAGTACTCCGAGAGAACCCGCTGCCGCTCCTCGTGCAGGGAACGCAGGGCCCGCATATCCCGGGACGCTCCCCTGCCGCTCTCGCTCTCGATCAGCCCCACCAGCTCACTGTTGCGCCGCCTGAGCTCCTCCAGGCGCAGGTAGTAATGGGGGATATGCATGGCGAGCAGTTGCTCGCCGCTATAACGCGAGATTGCTTGGCATCGCGGGCACGCGAAGCATTCCAGCTCTTCCGTCTCCTCCACCTGTGCGTTACAAAGGGGGCACCGCCGTCCGCTTTCCCCTTCCAGCAATATCCTCTCTCCCGCGAAGTCCTCTCCCGCCCGCCATCTCGGGTTCACCGTCCCGAGCGATCCCCGCCGACAGCAGCTCTTGCCCTCACCGCCGGGCTGGGAACCGCCCCCGGAGCAATTCTCCTCCTCGCGTTTCCCACGGGATAGATTATCCTCCCCCTTCCGGGAAAATACCATGATGCCGGCCGTGCATCTCCCGCCACCGCGCGCGGGCGGGAGGCCCGGCGCCCCCCGCCCTCTCGTGAACCACCTTACGCAACCCGGCGGCTCTCCCACCTTCTTGCGGCCGCCTCTCTCCAGCGGGCCCGCTCGGCCCCAGCCCCGCCGAGGGCGGCCCGCGCCCGCGCTATTCCTCCTCCGCCTGCTCGGGAACGGGGCCTCCCCCGATAAGCAATCCGATGATGAGCAGCAGGGCGCCGACGATGAGCATCGCCCAGGGGATATACACCTTTATGAGGTTGATCTCCCCCGCCCCGTCCTTGGCGTCCTCCGCATTTACCTTGATGGAATCCTGGGTCGACACGTATTCGTAGGAGAACACCTTTCTGGCCTCTCCCATCTGTGACTGCAGGCCCGCGAGCTGCGCGATAGCCGGGCCCAGCCGCGCATCGCCGGCGTACTTGGCCAGCACGGGCTGCAGCTGGCTCATGCCGCTCAGGTCCAGGCGCATGGAGAGGGTTTCCGCGCTCTTGTAAACATCCACGGGTATGCCCGTCTTGGGATCCACCGAAATCTCCTGCTCCATGCTCCAGAGATACTCGATGGGGATCTTCGCCTGCAGCGCCGCGTTCAAGGCCTGAAGGTCCTCGGCGACCATCACCTGCGCCGCCAGGGCAGCCAGGGCGTCCATGTCCACGCCCATGGCCTTGAGTGAACTCTTCATCTCCTCGACGGTGGTTTCACTGGGAAAGCCCATGTTCTCCACATAGGCGTCCACCACTGGCTTGTCCTCGCAGGACATCTTGAAGTTGTAGACGGTGATGCCCTCCTTTTCCTGCTCGTCCACGTACTCCGCCTCCAAGCCCTCGCCGATCTCGCTCTTCCAGAAGGAATAGGTCTCGTCCTTGGAGGTGTCGAAGGTGAAGAACGGGTAATAGGAACCCTCGCGATCGACCGTGTTCCGCGTGTCCCATGCGTACGCCCGGTCGTCCTTCACGTTCTCCATGGTCTTGCGGTCGAGGGCGTAGACGAACTCCGAAGCCGGCTGCTGCAAGCCGCCCATGCTGAGGTTCACCGTCTCCTTTATCAAGCCGGTGGAGGAGTCAAACTCGTCTTCCAAGGCCGTTATGCGCTGGGTGACTTCCAGGGGGACCTTCATCTCCTGTCCCTCCGGCAGCGGCGTCTGGTCGGTGGGGTTGACGTACCAGGTGACCTCGCCCTCGTATGTATTCTCCACGTCCACGTCGCTGGGGAGCTTTATCATGGCGTTAACGGCGATCGCCCACCAGAGAATAGCTCCCAGGATGAAGATGATCCCCAGGACTATCATGACCTTGCTTATCGCCCCTTTCATCACTACCTCCTTCTCGAGCCACCTTTGCAGTGCGCGACTTATCCATGCACGCCTCGTGCCTCACGGGTATTTTCTATGCGGTCGCCGTACTTTCCTTCGCCGCAGCTCCTCCTCCCTCCGCGGCGGCGCCCGCTGGCGCATCGGCACGGGAATATTTTAACCAATGCGCAAGGTAAATTCCTCCCCGGGACGCGTTTCGCGCGCGAGAGAACGGTTGTCCTGCCCCCGCCCTCTCCTTATCAGGCCGTCCTCGCAGGGGAGGAGAGCGCCGCAGGCGTGCCCAGACTCCACCCATATCCCCTGCGTGGGAATGGCGGCGATGAGCCGTCTGGATGGCCGGACGCACCACGTCTCCCGAGGCTAAAAGCGTCGTTCGAGGAGTGAACGGGGCCAGTCCCCCTCCACGCTTTTCGAGGACATACCCTGGCCCTGGCCAGGGATCTTTATACGGATCACGGAAGACCGGGACCGGGGGTCGGGCGAGCGACATCGCAAGCGGCCTCCTGCCCGGCCATCTTGCGGGGGCGGATGCGGCGATAAGGCATTCCTTGCGGAATAGGGAAGGGGTCACGGGAGGCCGCGCGTCGCGGAG
>CAKZMC010000011.1 GCA_937128055.1 uncultured Actinomycetes bacterium
TGCTCGTCTGGTAATAGACCGGGTAAGGCGCCGGCTGGTAAGGGGCGCCGTACTGCTGCGAGGTCGCAGGCGCCTGGTAACCGTAAGGAGGAGGAACCGGCTGAGCGGGCGGAACGGCACCCGGTTGCTCGAAGGCACCAGGCTGCTCGAAGGCGCCGGGCTGCGCGAAGGCCTCTCCGCACTGTCCGCAGAAAGCCGCGCTATCGTCGCTCAGCGCTCCGCACTTAGGGCAGGTTTTCATCTCTCGACCCCCTTCTCCTCATTCGCTCTCCCGGCGTCCGCCATCCGGACGCCCCCGATCTCAGGTACACGCCGGGCGGCGTCCCGGTATGCGCCCTCGATCCCCTTCTCCTCATTCGCTCTCCCGGCGTCCGCCATCCGGACGCCCTCTCACCGCCCTCAAGGCGGCGTGTGAACCGGCTCGCTTTCCACGAGCCGGTAGCTGGGCGCGCCTTCCGCCGCACCTTTCTCCGCACAGCGCGCTTCACCATGCCTCAGCCCCGCTCCGCGAGGGTGGCCTTCTCGCCGGAGCGGAATTCCTCCACCAGCTCGCGGAAGGCGTCCCCCTCCAGGGTCTCCTTTTCCAGGAGCACCTCGGCGATGCCCTCCAGGACGCGCCCGTTTTCCGCGAGCGCCGTCTTCACCCGCCTGTAATTCCCCGTAATGAGTTCCTTCACCTCCTGGTCGATGAGCTCGGCGGTGGCCTCGCTGTAGTTGGCCTCCTTGCCGTAGGAATATTCTCCCAGCAGGAGGCGCGCCCCTCGTTCCAGGCCCAGCGAGATGGGGCCCAGCCTCTCGCTCATCCCGTAGTCCTCCACCATCTTGCGGGCAAGAATGGTGGCTTTTTCCAGGTCGTTCTGGGCCCCGGTGGAGATTTCCCCGAAGACGATCTCCTCCGCCGCCCTTCCCCCCAGCAGCACCGCCAGGCGGTCCTCGAGCTCCGGGCGGGTCATGATGTAGCGGTCCTCCTCGGGCAGTTGCATGGTCATGCCCAGGGAGCCTATGCCGCGGGGGATGACGGTGATGCGGTGCACCGGGTCGGCGTGCTCCATGAGGGAGGCGGCAAGGGCGTGCCCCACCTCGTGGAAGGCCACCACGCGGCGCTCGCGCTCGCTCATCACGCGGCTCTTCAGCTCCAGGCCGCCGATGACGCGGTCGATGGCCGCCTCGAAGTCCTCCTGCTCCACCTCTTTCTTGCTCTTGCGCGCGGCCAGGAGGGCGCCCTCGTTCACCACGTTGGCCAGCTCCGCGCCGGCGAAACCGGGGGTGCGGGCCGCGATCTTCTTCAGGTCCACGTCGGGGGCCAGTTTCACGCGGCGGGCGTGCACCTTGAGTATCTCCTCGCGGCCCTTGATATCCGGGCGGTCGATCATGATCTGGCGGTCGAAGCGCCCCGGGCGCAGGATGGCGCTGTCCAGCACCTCCGGGCGGTTGGTGGCGGCCAGGATGATCACCCCCGTCTGGGGGTCGAAGCCGTCCATCTCGGAGAGGAGCTGGTTGAGGGTCTGCTCCCTCTCCTCGGTGCCGCCGCTGGCCATGATCCCTCCCCGCACCTTGCCGATGGTGTCGATCTCGTCGATGAAGACGATGCAGGGCGCCTTGGCCTTGGCCTGTTCGAAGAGGTCGCGGACGCGGGCCGCGCCCACGCCCACGAACATCTCCATGAACTGGGAGCCGCTGATGGAGAAGAAGGGGACGTCGGCCTCGCCGGCCACGGCGCGCGCCAGCAGCGTCTTGCCGGTGCCGGGGGCCCCCACCAGGAGCACCCCCTTGGGGATGCGGGCACCGATGCTGCGGTACTTCTGCGGGTTGCGCAGAAAATCTATGATCTCGCGCAGCTCCTCCTTGGCCTCGTCAAGGCCGGCCACGTCATTGAAGGTCACGCGCTCCACGCTGCGGTCATAGAGCTTCACCTTCGATTGACCGAAGGACATGGGGCTGGCACCCCCGATGCGCCGCGAGACGCGGCGGAAGATGAAGAACCAGATAAAGGCGATGAGGCCCAGGGGTAGGACCCAGGTGAGCAGGAAGTCGCGCCAGAAAGTGTTCTCCACCCTTCCCGAGAATTCCACGCCTTGCTCCTCCAGCTTGGGGAGGAGGTCCTTGATGTCCGTGTCCGGGATGCGGCTGGTTGCGAATTCCTTCTCCCCTTCCGCGGTCTGCAGGGTTCCCTCGATGCGGCTCTCGGTGATGGTCACCTTCTTGACCTCGCCCGCGTTCAGATGTCCCAGGAACTCGCTGTAGCTGATCTCGCTGGGCTGGAAGGGATTGGCAAATTGAATGCTGAGTATGATGGCCAGGGCCAGGAGGCCGTAGACCACGTACAACCAGATCCTTCTTCTCCTGCCTTCTTCCATGAAAACATTATACCCGTCCCGGAAGCGAAAATGCTTGCGGTTCTCATGCCCGTTCTCATGCCGGTTCCGTGCCTGCCCCCGTGCCTTGATCCCGCGCCTGGCTCCAGTTTATGTCGCGGCCGCATCGGGAATAATCCTTATGGATGCATGTGATCTAAGCAAGGAGACGGGAAAGGAGGTCGGGAAATGCTGTCGGAGATACCCAAGGACTTGGGGCGCATGAGCCAGAAGGAATTGGACCGTGAGATCTGCCGCGTGGGCATCATCGCGGAGCTGGACGCCGTAAACCTCTACGAGCAGCTGGCGGCCATGACCGACAACCAGCTCATAAAGAAAGTGCTCCTGGACATCGCCAAGGAGGAGAAGACCCACGTGGGCGAGTTCCAGACGCTGTTGCTCATGGAGGACGAGGAGCAGGTAAAGGAGCTCGCGGAAGGCAAGGAGGAGGTCGAGGAGCTGAAGGGCTGAGCGCGGCGTGCCTCTTGCGGGCAGGCACGTGCGCGACAGGCCTATACGGATGGATATGGCGGGCGGTGGCTGCCGGCCGTTGCGGGGAGGTGAGGAGATGGCACCGAAAGCGGAGCCCAAGGACCAGTGCGTTACCCCGGCCAAGGGCCCTATCGCGCCCGCGGCGGGGAAAGGCAGGGAGGCTCCCGCTGCTGGCGGGGGCCAGGGAGCGGGAGGTGCAGGTATGGTCGCTCAGGTAGGCAAGCCGGCGCCGGACTTTGAGGCCAGCGCCTTCGTGGCCGGCGGCTTCAAGAACGTCCGGCTCTCCAGTTACAAGGGGAAATGGGTGGTCCTCTGTTTCTACCCGGGCGATTTCACCTTCGTATGACCCACGGAGCTGTCGGCAGTTGCCGTCAGGTATAAGGAACTCAAGAGGCTGGGCGTGGAAGTGCTGGCCATGAGCGTGGACAGCAGGTTCAGCCACAAGATATGGCAGGAGGAAGAACTTTCCAAGATGGTCAAGGGCGGCGTCCCCTTCCCCATGCTCACCGACGCCGGCGGCCGCATAGGCAGGGTTTACGGCGTTTACGACGAGGAGGCCGGGGTGAACATCCGGGGGCGCTTCCTTATCGATCCCGAGGGGATCATACAGGCCATGGAGGTGATGACCCCTCCGGTGGGACGCAACGTCGCGGAGTTGATCAGGCAGGTCAAGGCCTTCCAGCATGTCGCGAAGACGGGAGAGGTGATGCCGTCCGGTTGGCAGCCGGGCAAGCCCACCCTGAAGCCCGGGCCGGACCTGGCGGGCAAGGTCTGGAAGGTCTGGAAACCGGACCTCGCCTTCTGAACGGAAAGGCGCGGTTTCGGCTGGCGTGAGCAACGTGCAACGCCGTCCGGAGAGGGCGGCGTTGTTGCCCTCCGGCGACAGGCATAAGATGCGGTTACGCCAAAAGACGTTGGGATAACTTTAGGGGCGGAGGAGGCAGGGCGACCCCTTTCCAATGGCTGCAGACAGACGGCGACATCAATGGCGGGTGCGATGACGGCGAGGAGAAGGCGGCCCGCTTTCTCGTGAAGGGAGGCCTGCGCGGTGGACGAGGTGCTGGTTGGCCCCTGCGGCATCTTCTGCGGGGACTGTGAATACCTGGGGGAGTCCTGCGCCGGGTGCGGCCTGGTCGAGGGGAAACCGTTCTGGACACGCGATGTGGAGATGGCCATCTGTCCGCTATACGACTGCTCGGTGCGCAACAAGCGGTTGGAACATTGTGGTCTCTGCGAGGAACTCCCCTGCGAGCTGTTCCGCGGCTTCCATGACCCCGCGCTCAGCCCGGAGGAAGCGGAGAGGTCAGTGCGGGAGCGCGTGGATGCGCTTCATGACCGCAGGGAGATGGGGACGGCCGCATGGCTAGAGCGGAAGCGGCGCTGACGGGGTATGACGGAAAGAGGCCGACGCCGGCGAAAGGGCTGCGGGGGTCCCGGAGCTGGGGGGCGGCGAGCGATGCGGATGGCAAGCCTCGCCGGTCTTCGCCCAAGACGTGGCGTGAACGGCGAGCGAAAGCGGCGGTGTCTTGACGGGAGTGCCATGGAGGGCGTGATGAGAGGCATGGTGATCTACAAGAGTTGGTGGGGGAGCTGCAGGAAGATAGCCGAGGCGATCGGCGATGGCCTGAGGGAGGCCGGGCATGAGGTGCAGGTGGTCGCGGTGGAGGATGCCGGCAAGTTGGATGCGTCCCTGGACTTCATGGTCATAGGAGCCGCGACGAGGTGGCCCGGCGCCTGGCCGAAGATCAAGCGGTTCGCGAAGAGGGTTGCCAGGGCGGGCTTCGCGGGCAAACCCTTCGCGACCTTCAGCACCGGTGCCACCGTCAACACCGATGAGCCCCTCACGCAGGCTTCCGAGGTTCTTTACGGGATTCTCGAGGCGGGCGGCATGGTCGCCCTCGCGCCGCCCTTCAAGGCCGCCATCGAGGGGTATAAGCCCCCCGGGAAGGGAGAGGACAGGGGCACGCTCGCTGAGGGGGAGGTGGCGCGCGCCCGGGAGTTCGGGCGGGAGCTCGGCGGCAAGCTCACGAGCCTCTAACCTCGCGGGTTCGCCCGCCCGGGGTATGACCCACTCACCACTTCAGGCATCCTCTGAGGCGTATGCCTGCGGCGGACCTTCGTTGTTGCGGCGGACTTTCATTGCCGGTTGCCGTATACGGTCGCGTATTCCTGCCGGCATGCGGCGGCGCCGTTGCCGGCCGCCGCTGATTGCCATATTATGTCAGAATAGGCCCGTCAGGCCTTCCCCAGGCACTTCCTCACCGCGCCGGCGATATCCTGCGTGGTGGGCGCGCATGCCGCCTCAAGCACGGGGGAGAAGGGTATGGGCTGGTCGCGCGACGCCACCCTGACCACCGGGCCCTTCAGGTCGTCCCAGGCCTCGGAGGTCACCAGGGCGGATATCTCCGCGCCCACCCCGCCGGTGAGGCAGCCCTCCTCCACGGTGACCAGCCTGCCCGTCTTGCGCACCGAGTCGAGCAGGGTGGGCTTGTCCAGCGGCACCAGGGTGCGCGGGTCGATGACCTCCACCTCGATGCCCTCCCTGGCCAGGCTGTTGGCGGCGCTCAGGGCGGAGGAGACCATCCCGGAAACGGCGAAGACGGTCACGTCGCTGCCCTCCCGCACCACGGCAGCCTGCCCCAGGGGCACGGTGAACTGGGGATCCAGGGGGACGTCGTCGGAGGAGAAGTACAGGGCCTTGTGCTCGAAGAAGAGCACCGGGTCGTCGTCCCGGATGGCGGATTTAAGGAGCCCCTTGGCGTCCACCGGGTTGGAGGGGAGGCAGATCTTCAGCCCCGGGACGTGCATGAAGAGGGCCTCCAGGCTCTGGGAGTGCTGGGCCGCCGACGAATTGAGGTACCCGCCCGGGGCCCGCACCACCAAGGGCACCTTGACCTGGCCGCCGGTCATGAAGCGGATCTTGGCGGCCTGGTTGATGATCTGGTCCATGCACACCGTGATGAAGTCGGCGAACATGATCTCCACCACCGGGCGCAAGCCGGTCATGGCCGCCCCTACCGCCGCTCCCACGAAGGCGCTCTCGGTGATAGGCGTGTCCAGCACCCGGCGTTCGTCCACCTCCAGGTGGAGATCCCTGGTGGGCCCGAAGATGCTGTAGCGGATATCCTCGCCCATGAGGATCACGGTGGGATCGAGCTCCAGCTCCTCCTTCAAGGCCAGCCTGATCGCCTCGAAGTAGGCCAGGTTCCGGGTCTCCGATTGCGTTGCTTCCGCCATCACCGATCACCCCCCGAGAATATCAGGGCCGGGTCCTCATCCGGCGACGGCTCCGGGCTTTCATCCGCGAATTCGCAGGCCTTCTCGATCTCCTTGTCCACCTCGGAGCGGATGCGCTCCAGCTGCGAGGTCGAGGCCCATCCCCGCTCGATGCAGTCGCGCTCCAGGCGTTCTATGGGGCAGTGCTTGGGGAACTCCGCCTTCTCCTCCGCGCTGCGGTATTCGTCATCGTCGTCCTCGTAGTGGCCGTGCCAGCGCAGGGTGACGGCCTCTATGAGCGTGGGCCCCTCTCCCTTCCTGGCCCGCTCCACCGCCCAGCACGCGGCCAGGTAGACCTCCAGGACGTCGTTGCCGTCCACGGTGATGCCCGGCATGTCGTAGGACGCGGCCCTCTTGGAGATGCGGTCGATGGGTTGGTGCTTGTCCTGCGGGGTGGAGAAGCCGTAACCGTTGTTCTCGCAGACGAAGACCACCGGGAGTTTCCACAGGGAGGCCAGGTTCAGGCCCTCGTGGAAGGTGCCCTGGTTGGAAGCGCCGTCGCCGAAGAAACATACGGTGACCTGGTCGGTACCGCGCAGCTTGGCCGACAGGGCGGCCCCCGGCGCGATGACCAGGCCGGCGCCCACGATGCCGTTGGCGCCCAGGCCTCCTACCTCCACCGAGGTGATGTGCATGGAGCCCCCGCGTCCCCTGCAGTAACCGGTTTCCTTGCCCTGCAGCTCCGCCATCATCCTGTCCGGCGCCGCCCCCTTGGCGATGAGGTGGCCGTGCCCGCGATGGGTGCTCACCATGTAGTCGTCCTCGCGCAGGGCGGCGCACACGCCGGTGGCGACGGCCTCCTGTCCCACGTAGAGATGGATCATGAAGCCGGGGATCATGGCCATGCCCGCCCTTTCGCTCACCGTCTCCTCGAACTTCCGGATGGTGTACATGGTCCTGTACATTCTCAAGACCAGCTCGTTGGTCAACTCCGTCATGTCCCCCTCCTTTGATCTGTTGCCCCTGGATCGGTTTCGGCCGGCCGGCCCTCATGCCCCCATCCATTAATGCGATCACATTCGCCGCCGCATCCCCACCCGCAGGCACCTTTCTCCCGCGGGTGGGTCTCGCGCGCGAGCGCACGGCCAGCACCGCGTCCTCTCTTTGGCAAGCCGGCTGCAAGGCTACGGGAGCGGGGGAGCGCCGCAAGCTATCACGCAGCACGGGCCGTATCTGCGGACCGGGGATATAAAGCCGCCCGCCGCGAGGGCCGGCGACCCCTCAGGCGGATTTCCAGAGGCCGTGCAGGTTGCAGTACTCGCGGGCGGTGATGCCCTCCCCGGGCACGGTGAACTTGCCCTCGGGAGCGCCGTCCGCCTTGAGGAATATGCGGTAGCTGCGTTCCCCGGCGAGCAACTGCACCCACTCGATGTGGTGCTCCTCGGTCATGGGATGGGCCACCTCTCCCACTTTGACCAGCACCCCGTCCTCCTGCACCTCCACCACGGGCACGTGCTTCTCCACCGCCGCGTCCACGGTGTTCTCCACCTGCAGGACCATGGGTTCGCCGCAGCAGACCAGTTCCCCCTTCCCGGCGTGCATGACCTCCACGATGTTGCCGCATATCTCGCACTTGTAGATCTGCAATCTCTCGGTCATCTCCCTCCTCCTTCAAACAATCGGGTCCGTTGAACACCCACACGCTGAATACCTAAAGATACCATGGACCTGTGGACATCCCTGTTTCCGACCGCGGCAGGCTCAGAAGGCCACGAACTTGTCCCGGGAAGCGCCGCAGATAGGGCACTTGTCCGGTGCGTCGCCCTCGCGGGTATGCCCGCAGACGCTGCAGATCTGGATGGTGCCCACCTTGACGTCCTCTCCCTTGTCCGCAGCTTCCTTCGCCTTCTTGTACCACTCGGCGTGGATCTTCTCCGCCTCCAGGGCGTAGTGGGTGCTGCGCACCGCCTCCGCCTCGTCCTGGAGCTTGGCGGCGGCGTTGAAGACCGGGTACATCTCCTCGATCTCGTAGGTCTCGCCGTCGATGCAGGTCTGGATATTGTCCGGGGCGGCCTTCAGCTTCCCCAGGGCCTGCAGGTGGTTCCCGGCGTGCACCCTCTCCGCGTAGGCGATGGCACGGAACATCCTTGCCAGCTCGCCGAGGCCGTCCGCCTCCGCCCTGTCCGCGAAAAGCTGGTACTTCATGTGCGCCATGCTCTCCCCGGCGAAGGCCTCGTTCAGGAACTTCTCCGTCATCTCCCGCATGCTCTCTTACCTCCTCGACGCTTCCAACCCGTCGCTTTCTCGCTCTCTGGTGCCCTTTCCGGCCCTTAAAGGCGCAATCCGCCTCCTGCACTATGATTCCCCGCCGCCCTTGCTGCGAAACATGGACGCAGGGTTACGTGCTGACGAGGATCAGGCGTCGTTCCGCTGGCCGCGGGCGCCGTCAAGCCGGACCCGGCGAAAGCGCGCGACCTTACCGGCTTCTTGCGAAGCACGGTTTACGGACCGCACGGTGCGGGAAACATGGACTTGCGGGGCGCGCTGCGCATCGCCCCAAGGCATGCGCAGAAGCCCGCAGGTGTCGACGCGGTGGGGCTCGCGGAGGGGGCACGCGGAAGGAGGCGGGGCGGAGAACCATGGCCGCTCTCATGGAAAAGCCCGCGGATATCATAGCGGCGGCGTGCGCGCGGAGGGACGTGGGCGGTTTCCTCCTGGAGCCGCGCGATTTCCGCGGGGGAAGGACGGAGAGGGAGACCTACTTCAACATCTTCCTCTCGCGGGACGGGGCGCTCTCGCGGAACCCTGTGGTGCAAGGCCTTTTCTTCATGGGGAGGGGGGAATACATCAAGCCTTGGATAGAGTTCCGCTACGATCCGCTCGCTACTTTCCCGGACGGCAGGGAGGTGGACCTCGACGAGCTGGGCCTCACCGGGGAGGTCTTTTCCCTCCTCGGGGTCCTGATACCGCCCGGCGGATCCATGATGGTCATTTACGGAGCCGAGGCCCATCCCTTCTCGGCGGAGACGGAAAGGGGGCTGAAGCGGAATTTCCCGCCCCAGGCGACACCCATCGGCTACCGTCTCTGGGAAGCCGGCTTCCGCTGGTACAAGGATTGGTATTTCCCGGAAGGATGGCTGGAAGGCGCCATGAAGCTGCAGGCTACCCGTCCCCTGGATGAAAGTATCCGTCTCCTGAGGGAAGCGCAGGCGAGGAAGGAACTGGAGGAGTTCGTGTCCGGGATGCGGCAGCGCGGCGTTCCCGATCCGGAGGCCAGAAGGGCCCTGGCGCGCGCGGAGGAAATACTTTCCAGCCTGGTCTCGGACGGGCCTTCTTACTGAAACCGCCCTCAACGGGCCCGGCAGGCCGATTCGCGCCACCCTTCGGGATGCCCCGCCCCGAGGTAGCCTCCCCTCACCCCCCTTCATCCCGAGCGCACGTCACCTCCGCCCGCGCCCTTCGCGATGCTTCCCCGGGGCACCTGCACCCGGCAGGCAGGATTCGCCATGGCGAAGGACTTTTCCCGCGGCGCGTGGAATAAAGGCTTAAGTGGCGCTTAGGGGAAAGGAGGGAGCGTGCAGGCAGCGGAGGCACGGGAACCCAAGCGCGTTGCTCTCGCCGCGTACAACGGCAACCGGGTGGTGGTCACCTGGCCTCGCTCACCCCGGCCCCTGGCCACCCTTCTACGGGGCGGCGCCTTGGACGTCTGCCGGGCCGGCGCCCCCTCCCCCTTCTCCGCCTTGCGGGGAGGGCGTGGCGTTTCCTGACGGCCTCTTTCCCATCCCGCGGATGCGGTTCCTTTCTACGGCCACCGCCGGTTGCCTTCAGGTCACGTCCACCAAGGACGAGATGCGCCCCACAAGCCCTTCGAGGACGCCGCTTTCGTGGAGCGTGAGTTCGATGGCGCCCTCGGGGCAGACCTCCACGCAATGCCCGCAGCCGCGGCATTCGTCGCCGATGACCGCGCGGCCGCCCTCCAGGCGGATAGCGGCGACGAAGCAGGCTTTCTCCACGCGCCCGCTTTCAGAAGCAGTTGGGCGAGGGGAACCGCCTGGCCATGAAGGCCATCGTCGCGTCGGGGGAGATCCCGGGCATCCTGGCCTACCACGGGGGAAGGGCGGTGGGATGGTGTTCGGTGGCCCCACGGGAGAACTTCGCGGCCCTCGAGAGATCCCGCAAACTGAGGCGTATCGACGACAGGCCGGTATGGTCGGTGGTGTGCTTCTACGTGGCGCCCGATTACCGGCGCAGGGGGCTTATGCGCCCGCTGCTCGAGGCCGCCGTTGCCTACGCGGGAGAGAACGGCGCGGAGGTCGTGGAGGGTTACCCGGTTGACGTCCCCGACAGGCTAACCGGTTCCAGCGGATACATGGGCCTCAAACCCGTCTTCCGGGCGGCGGGCTTCAGGGAGGTGGCCAGGCCCTCCGTGTCCCAGTCCGTCATGCGGTATGAGATCTCACCGCCGCCTGGTTGATCAAGTAGGCCATGTAGCCGGCGCCGAAGCCGTTGTCGATGTTCACCACCGACACCCCCGGGGCGCAGGAGTTGAGCATGGTGAGCAGCGCGGCGAGGCCGCCGAAGCTGGCGCCGTAACCCACGGAGGTGGGGACGGCGATCACCGGGCAGCTCACCAGGCCGCCCACGATGCTGGCCAGCGCCCCCTCCATGCCGGCGGCCACCACCACCACATTGGCGTCGCGGAAGATATCTCCGTGGGAGAGCAGCCGGTGCACGCCCGCCACCCCCACGTCGTAGAGCCGCTCAACGTGGTTGCCGGTGAGTTCGGCGGTCAGGGCGGCTTCCTCGGCCACGGGTATATCCGCCGTGCCCCCGGTGACCACCACTACCTTCCCCGCGAGCTCCTTCCTCTCGCGCCGGATGACGATGAGGCGGGCCAGCGGGTGGTATTCGGCTTCCGGGAAGCTCTCTCGCAACGCCAGGTAGGCATCCTCGCTCGCCCGTGTCAGCAGCACGCTTCCCGCGTTCTTCTCCAGGAGCGACTGCACGATGGGCTGCAGGGTTTCCCGTGGCTTGCCCTCGCAGTAGAC
>CAKZMC010000012.1 GCA_937128055.1 uncultured Actinomycetes bacterium
TCCAGCTCGCGGATGACGCGCGCCTGCGGCCCGTAGAAGATCACGAGCGCCGCCCCCCAGCCGAGCGCCAGCGCCAGGCCCACCACCAAGAAGCTGGCGAGCTCGCGTCGCCTGCGCGGCTTGCCTGCGCCGCCGGGCAGAGCAGCCAGCAGCGCGGCCAGCGGCGGCAGAAAGACGAACGTCATCAGGATCGAATACTTGGTCATGCTCGCCAGGCCGCCCACCGTCGCGAGTACAAGCAGGCGCATCCAAGAGGGGCGGCGCGCGTATCGCCAGACCGCGTAGGTGGTCGCGAAAGCGCCCAGCGCCATGCCGGCGTCGGTTGTGCTCAAATGCGCGTGCGCCAGCAGATTGGGGCAGAGCGCGTAGAAGAAGAGGGCGGCCAGGGCCGCGCGCTCCCCAGCCGCCTCGCGCGTCCACCGGTAGGCGAGCGCGCCCAGGAGCAGGCCGAGGCCGATGATGGGCAGCCGCGCTAGGTGCAGGGCGTGCGGTTGATTGACATAAGGGCGAAGTTGCTGGCGCACGGCGTCCTTGTCGGCGGCCTGCCAGGCAGGGTTGCGCTCGCTAAGGTCCACTTCCCAGTCGTCGTCGATCCACAACAGCGGCAGCGCCGAGAGGGCGTTGACGAGCGGTGGATGGTCGGGGTCAAGGCGCACCCCTTCTGGCATCGCTATCCCGTCGAAAAGCTGGACGGTGCTGCTGCATGGTGCCGCGAGCACGACCGCCCGCTTCTCATCCACATCGGTTCCCGCGGCGGCAGCGAGGACTACAGGCTGTTGCCCGAGAGGTACCCCGGGATCAGGATCATCTATGCCCATGCCGGCATCCCCTATTTCAAGGAGCTGTGGGCCTACATCAAGGACAAGGAAGGCCTCTACGTCGACCTCTCCAGCCCCTACCTGAACCGCAGGATCATACGCATGGCAGTGGACTTTCTCGGCGCGGAGAAGTGCATGTACGGGACCGACGGGCCCTGCGGGGAGCAGCCGCTGGGGGAGGATTACGACTACGGGAAGATCAAGGGCCTGATAGAAGACCTTTCCCTCCCGGCCAGTGACAGGGAGATGATATTCCACGCCAACTTCGAGGCCGTCTGCGGGCTGGGATGAAGGGAACCGCAACCTATATAACCGCAACCTATACCTATATAATGGAGACATGAAGACGCTCATCAGCCGGGAGGAGATCCAGTCCCGGGTCAGGGAGCTGGCGGGGCAGATCGCCCGCGATTACCGGGATCGCGACCTGGTCATGGTGGGGATACTCAAGGGCGCCTTCGTCTTCCTGGCTGACCTCGCTCGCCACGTCGATCTGCCGCTGGAGATGGATTTCGTCGCCGTGTCGAGCTACGGCAAGGACACCAAGTCCTCCGGGGTGGTGCGCATCATCAAGGACCTCGACATCGACATCAGGGGAAGGGACGTCATAGTGGTGGAGGACATCGTGGATACCGGCTTGACCCTCAGCTACATCGCCGACATGCTGAGGCAGAGGGAACCCTCCTCCCTGGAGATATGCGCCTTGCTCAACAAGCCGGAGGCGCGTAAGGTGGAACTTGAGGTGAAGTACTGCGGTTTCGAAATACCCATGCTCTTCGTGGTGGGTTATGGCCTGGACCACGCGGAACGCTACCGCCACCTCCCCTACGTGGGGGTGCTGGAGGAGGCGGCGGAATAGCGGGCGCGGCGGCGCGAGGCTCACTTTGCGCCGAAATATGCCGACATTACATAGTGGTCAGTAATGTGGATCGATGCCGGGGAACTATGCCGGCGGGAAAGGCAGGATGGGCGACGGCGAGGGTGGGAAGAGCCGCGACGGAGAGCATTAAGAGGAAAGGAGAGTCGGCGGGAATTGAACCCCGGGAATAAGAAGGTATGGCGCACCGCCATCTTTTACCTGGTCATCGCCTTCGTGGTCATCCTGGTGTGGACCAAGTCCCCCACTATCTTCGGCACCAAGAAAGCCCATGACCTGAGCTGGTTCGAGGACAAGCTGGCGGGGGGCGAGATCGGCACCCTGACCATCAAGGACAAGGACCACGTGGTGGTGGGAACCCTGCAGGGCGGCGAGGAGTTCGAGGTGAGCTTCCCCGCCGACTACACCAGCGACCTGGTGAACAAGATCAACGAGTACCGGGCCAAAGCCTCCTCGGAAAACGCGGAGGAGGCGCAGAGGTACGCCGCCTACCGCAACCTGGAAGTGAAGGTGGACAACCAGGGCGGTTTCGATTTCCTGGGTCTCCTGCTCAACCTGCTGCCCTTCCTGCTCATCGTGGTGCTCTTCTTCTTCCTCTTCCAGCAGATGCAGGGAGGGGGCAGCAAGGTGATGTCCTTCGGGAAGAGCCGGGCCAAGCTGATGAGCAAGGACCAGCCGCGGGTTACCTTCAAGGACGTGGCCGGCGTGGACGAGGCGGTGGAGGAGCTGCGCGAGATCCGGGACTTCCTGGCCAATCCCGCCAAGTTCCAGGCCCTGGGAGCGAAGATACCCAAGGGGGTGCTCCTCTACGGGCCGCCCGGCTCGGGGAAGACCCTGCTGGCCAAGGCCGTGGCAGGCGAGGCCGGAGTACCATTTTTTTCCATTTCAGGCTCCGATTTCGTCGAGATGTTCGTGGGTGTGGGAGCCTCCCGCGTGCGCGACCTCTTCGAGCAGGCGAAGGCCTCCGCCCCGGCCATCGTCTTCGTAGACGAGATAGACGCGGTGGGCAGGCACCGGGGGGCAGGCCTGGGAGGCGGGCACGACGAGCGCGAGCAGACCCTTAACCAGCTCCTGGTGGAGATGGACGGCTTCGACACCAAGACCGGGGTCATCCTCATCGCCGCCACCAACCGGCCCGACATCCTGGACCCGGCGCTGCTGCGCCCGGGCAGGTTCGACCGCCAGATAGTGGTGGACCGGCCGGACCTGCAGGGGCGCATCGACATCCTCAAGGTGCACACCCGGGATAAACCCCTGGCGGAGGACGTCAACCTGGAGGTCCTGGCGCGGCGCACGCCCGGCTTCACGGGGGCCGACCTGGCCAACCTGGTCAACGAAGCCGCCCTCCTGGCCGCCCGCCACGGAAAGAAGAAGCTGGACATGGAGGAGATGGAGGAGGCCATCGACCGCGTGGTTGCCGGGCCGGAGCGGCGCACCAGGCTCATCAGCGATAAGGAAAAGGAGATCATCGCCTACCACGAGACGGGGCACGCCCTGGTGGCCCACGAGCTCCCCAACGCCGACCCCGTGCACAAGATCTCCATCATACCCCGCGGCCAGGCCCTGGGTTACACCCTCACCCTTCCCACCGAGGACAAGTACCTGGTGACCAAGTCCGAGCTGGTGGACGAGCTGGCCATGCTCCTGGGCGGGCGCGTGGCCGAGGAGATGGTCTTCGGGGAGCTCACCACCGGTGACCAGAACGACATCGAGAAGGCCACCAAGCTCGCACGCAAGATGGTCTGCGAGTTCGGCATGAGCGAGAAACTGGGTCCCCTCACCCTGGGGCAGAAGCAGGGAGAGGTCTTCCTGGGAAGGGACCTCGTGACCCACCAGGATTACAGCGACCACGTGGCCTACGAGATCGACCGCGAGGTGAGGCGGTTGGTGGACGAGGCCTACGCGCGCGCCGAGATCATCCTCAGAGAGAACAGGGAAAAACTGGATAATATCGCCAGGGCCCTCATCGAGCGCGAAACCCTCGAGAAGGAGGAGCTGATCGCCCTTCTCGAGGGCCGCGAATTGGCGGCGGTGGAGGAATCCGAAGCCACCGTGACGGAAGCCCCTTCCACGGAAAAGGAGGGGACGCGGGCTCCCTCCACCTTCCGGGGCAAGCCCCTCCCGCAGCCGGAGTAGAAGGCCGCTCCGGCGTAGCCGGTCGACGGCGCGACATCACCCTTTCCCGCTGCAGCCCTAAGGGCGTCCATGCCGCGCCCCGCAGCCGGCGCACATATCCCGGCGGCTCTTCCTCGGGGGCTTCCAGAAGGCGTTTGCGATATAATAGGCGGGAAAATCGCAAAGGAGGAAGGACGTGGACAGGGACAAGATAAGGCAGGGCGTGCGCATGATCCTGGAGGGGATCGGGGAGGACGTGGAACGTGAGGGCCTTCTGGATACCCCGGAGCGGGTGGCCAAGATGTACGAGGAGATCCTCTGCGGCATGGACGTGGATCCCATAAGCGTCATCCAGGCCATGTTCACCGAGGAGCACGAGGAAATGATCGTGGTCAAGGACATCCCGCTCTATTCCATATGCGAACACCACATGATGCCCTTCCTGGGCAAAGCCCACGTGGCCTACATTCCCGGCCCCGGTGGGCAGATAACCGGCATCAGCAAGCTGGCCAGGGTGGTGGATGTCCTCTCCAAGCGCCTGCAGGTGCAGGAGCGCCTCACCACCACCATCGCCGATACCCTGGTCAAGGCGCTGCAACCCCGCGGGGTGCTGGTGGTTATCGAGGCGGAGCACCTGTGCATGTCCATGCGGGGGGTAAAGAAACCGGGGACCCTCACCATCACCTCGGCGGTGAGAGGCACCTTCCACACCAACGCCGCCTCCCGCGCGGAGGCCATGTCCCTGATCCGCCAGAAGAGCTGACGCGATAGCCGCCCTTACATTTCTCGGGATAGCACGGGGCATGCGAGGCAGAGGATGATGCGGGAAGGGAAGGCGGTCCGCCTGCGGCGCGGCGCTGCGGTCCGCGGCTGCCGGCTCCTTGCCGCGGGCGCGGCGATAACCGGTGAATCGTGGATGAAAGAGGTTGCGGCGAGGTGGTGAGGTGAGGTACAACCCGCGCCTGCTGCAGGTGCGCGACATGAGGGAGGCCTTCGCACGCCTGGACGAGATCGCTCCCAGCGAGAGGGGGCGCGGGATCATGGCTCCCAAACTGGTGCACCGGGTGGTGCGCGTGGACAGGCTGGACACGCGGGCGGCGAATATCCTCAAGCAGAACATGCTCTCGGTGGGGGGCGAGGTCTGCCTGCCCCGCGAGGTCTTCGCTTACGAGAAGAGGGAGGTCTCGGCGGTCATCTCCGGGACCCTCAAGCAATACCGCCTGCTCATCCCCAAGCTCAAGGAACAGCCCTTCGGCCTCAAAGCCCTGGCCGCGGAGCTGGAGGAGATGCTCGGGTTCTCCCCGCGGGAGAAGGAGAGGGTGCTGGCGCTGGGCGGCCGCGAGTACCGCCTGGATGAGCGTACCCTGGTCATGGGGGTGGTCAACGTGACGCCCGACTCGTTCTCCGACGGCGGCAGGTTCTACGAGAGCCGCGCCGCCGTGGAGCACGGCCTGCGCCTGGCGGAGGAGGGTGCCGACATCCTGGACGTGGGGGGCGAATCCACCCGCCCGGGATCCGACTTCATATCCCTGGACGAGGAGCTGCGCCGCGTCATGCCGGTGGTGGAGGAGCTGGCGGAGCGGGCGGGGGTGCCGGTATCCATAGATACCACCAAGGCGGAGGTGGCCCGCCGCGCCCTGGACGCCGGCTGCGCCATGGTCAACGAGATCAGCGCCATGCGCCTGGACCCGGAAATGCTCCCCCTGGTGGTGGAGAGGGGTGTGCCGTTCTGCCTCATGCACATGCAGGGGATGCCCAAGGACATGCAGGAGAACCCCCATTACGACGACGTGGTGGGCGAGATAGCCGCCTTCCTGCGCGAGAGGGCGGAGGCGGCCGTGGAAGCAGGCGCGGACCCCGCCGCCGTCATGGTAGATCCCGGAATCGGCTTCGGCAAGACGCTCCGGCACAACCTGGAGGTTCTCAGGAGGCTCCCGGAGCTCAAGTCCCTGGGCTACACGCTGCTGCTGGGCACCTCCCGCAAGTCCTTCATCGGCATGATCCTCGACCTGCCGGCGGATGAGAGGCTGGAGGGAACGGCGGCCAGCGTGGCCCTGGGGGTGGCGGGGGGCGCGGACATCGTCCGCGTGCACGACGTAAAGGAGATGGTGCGCGTGGTGCGTGTTGCCGATGCACTGGTGGGAAAAGGATCCATTTAAAGGAACATTTGACATATAATCAGGCGCATGTGGGGAAGGCGGAAGGCTACCGTTTGGAAAAAGCGAGGGAGGAGCGCAAGTGGGCAGAGCCCAGAAACTCAAGCAGCAGCGCAAGGAGGAGGAAGCCCAGCGGCGCAAGGAGGAGAAGAAGGAATCCCTGCGCCGGCTGTTGACGATCGCGGGATTCATCCTGGCCATCGGGGTGACGGTGGCCCTGGTATTACTGGTGAATCACCTGAAGAAGGAGGAGGCGGGGCCCAAGGTCACCTCCAAGCTGGTCCTGGAAACGAGCAAAGGCGACATCGTCGTCGGGCTCTACGGGAACGAGGCTCCCCTCACCGTGCAGCACGTGACGGAACTGGTGAACCAGGGCTTTTACGACGGCCTTCGCTGGTACCGGGTGGAGGATTTCGTGGTGCAGACCGGCAGCCATTACCATTCCCTGCTGGCGGAGTACGGGGAGGCGGAGCCGGACCAGGCGGCCTTGGAGGAGGCAATGGGCAAGGACCAGGGAGTGGTCGCCGTGCAGGACGAAATAGGCCTCTCCAACCTGCGGGGAATGGTGGGCATGGCCAAGCCCACGGACCCCCAGACGCAGCAGCCGCAGGCCGATTCCGCCACCACCGACTTCTACATCCTCAAGCAGGACGCGGTGGGCTTGGACGCATACTTCACCATCTTCGGCAAGGTGATCAAGGGGATGGACGTGGTGGACGCCCTGGAGGCCACGGACACCATCACGGCGGCCAGGATGGAATAGGGCCGGACGGGCCACAAGGGGAGCGGCCGGAGGGCTCACGCACAGGCTGGATGGTATAATCTGGAACGAAGGCGGGGGTGCATGCGCGAGCTTCCTTGGCGGGGCGGAGCGAGGGGCAAGCCGCAGAAAGGGCGTCTTCGGCGGGAAGAGCGAAGAGGGCGGCCGGAGGGAACGGCGCGAGGGGGGACGGCGTGAAGCGCACCGGGAAGATCGTCATAAAGGGCCTACGCGCTTTCGGCTGTCACGGCTGCACGCAGCAGGAGCGCGAGAGGGGCCAGGTCTTTTTGGTGGACATCGAGCTGGAATACGACGCGACCGCCGCCGTGCGGGAGGACGAGCTCTCCCGAGCGGTGGACTACGACAGGCTGGCGGGCGAGGTGAACGGCATTGTCACCGGCGAGCGCTGCCAACTCATCGAGACACTGGCCGCCAGGATCGGCGAGCATATCATGGAGAACACCCCCGCCACCTGCGCGCTGGTGCGGGTGCGCAAGCCGCAGGCCCCCATGAGCTGCGAGGTGGGGGAGGTGGCGGTGGAGATGGGCTTTCGACGCGATGAGCGGGCCTGAGGAGCACCTGGTTTACCTGGGGCTGGGGAGCAACCTCGGCGATCGCAGGGAGAACCTCCTCGCTGCCCTGAGGTTGCTGCAGGCTGAGCCGGAGGTGAGGGTCCTCGCGGTGTCCTCCCTCTACGAGAGCGAACCCTGGGGATTCCTGGAGCAGCCGGACTTTCTCAACCTGGTGGCCCTGGTTTCCACCAGCAGGGACCCGAGAGGGATGCTGGAGGCCTGCCGGCATGTGGAGGATGCCCTGGGCAGGGTGCGGGGCGAGAGGTGGGGGCCGCGGGTTATCGACGTGGATATCCTGCTTTATGATGATCTTGTATGGGAGGACGAGGAACTGGTGATACCGCATCCGCGCATAGGGGAGCGGGATTTCGTGACCGTCCCCCTCGCGGAGCTGCGCGGTGCGCGGCCGGGCGGTGTTTCGCCGGCATGCGGTCGGGGCGCGTCGCCGGAAAGCGGGGCAAGCGGGTTGAGGTGGTTCGGGAGGTTCGAGGAGGAGGAGTGGCATGGCTAAGAGGGCGGACCGATTCGTGATCATCGGCGGCGGCAGGGTCGGTACCGCGGTCGGCCATCTCCTGCAGCGGGCCGGAGAGGAGGTAAAGGCCATCGCCTGCCGCAGCCCGGAATCGCTTGAGCGGGCGGAGGAATACCTTCCCGGCGCCTACCTCACCACCGACGTGGTCAAGGCCGCCAGGAAGGGCAACGTGCTCCTCATCACCACCCCCGATGACCTCATCGCCGATACCTGCCTCACCCTGAGCAGCGCCGGAGCGGTGCACAAGGGGGATCACGTTGTGCACATGAGCGGCGCCCTGGGGCTGGACGTCCTTCAGCCGGCGGAGGACATAGGGGCACGTACGGCCTGCGTGCACCCCCTGCAGACCTTCGCCGACGTGCGTGGGGCGGTGCGGAAGATACCCGGTTCCGTCTGCGCGGTGACCGTCCGGGACCCCCTTATGCTCGGCTGGGCCGAGTCTCTGGTGCGCAAGCTGGGCGGCGAGCCGGTTTACCTGGAGGAGAAGGACAAGATCCTCTACCACATAGGGGCAGTGATAGCCAGCAACCTGCTGGTAGCC
>CAKZMC010000013.1 GCA_937128055.1 uncultured Actinomycetes bacterium
CTGCTTATACCGTAGCGGGAGGGTATGACAATATATTGTGGCTTCCTGAGAAGATGTCATAATCGTTTTGTATAATGCCCTTGCCGGCGCGAATCGCCGCTCCCGTCCGCGGCAAGGGAAACGCGCAGCGACCCGTGGCGGTGATGCGGGTCAGTGGCTTCGTGGGATGGGCGGGTGGCACGCGGTTCCCGGCGAGCGCCATTACGATCGGCGTTTTCCTTAATCTTCCATTATCTGGAGCTTGCATGGACGGTAACGCGGGTAGCCGGGAGGAAATCGTGCGGGAAAGAAGGCTTCCCAGTTCCCTTTCCCTCCGCGCGCTGTCTCGCGAGGATCCCTTGCTGGAGAAACTCCTGCCCTGTCTTTCGCGCCTCCACCCGGAAATATATCTGGTGGGAGGGTACCTGCGCGATTACTTCCTGGGGGCCGTATCCGACGATATCGACTTCATCGTGCAGGGCGATCCCGAGCCCGTATCCGCGAGGGTCGCCGAGGAATTTCATGGAAAATATTTCCGATTACGCGGGGACGAGCTTACCTGCCGCGTGGTGATAGACGAGGATGGACGGAGGCGCACGGTGGACCTTGCGCCCCTGCGCGGGTTCGGCGTGGAGACGGACCTGTCCATGCGGGACTTCACGGTCAACGCCATGGCGGTCGACATAGGTAGGCTGGTGGCGGAGGGCAGCATCCTGCTGCCGCGCGACCTCATCGACAAGCACTACGGGTGGCGCGATCTCTCGCTGGGGATCCTGCGCGAGTGCCACAACGAAACCTTCCTCGCGGACCCCGTGCGCCTGGTGAGGGCCTTGCGCTTCCACCACGCCCTGGGCATGAAGTTCGAGGAACGCACCCTCAACCACCTGAAGAAGTACGCTTTCCTCATCGGGAAGGTGGCGGGGGAGCGCGTGGCGACGGAGCTCCTGGAGACCCTGCGCCACGAGGAGACGTCGCGGGTGTTCGCGGACGTCGCCTCCACGGGACTCCTGCAGCACGTCTTCCCGGAGATGGTGAAGGCCGTGGGCCTGGAGCAGAACACCTACCACCATCTCGACGTCTGGTCGCACACCCTGCTCACCCTGGACGAGCTCGACGCCCTTCTCCGCGACCCCGCCAAGGCCTTTCCGGACCACGCGGCGATGCTCGCGGAAAGGATGGCGCAACGCCTGCAGGACCTTTACCAGCGTGCCGCCTTCCTGCGGCTGGCGGCTCTCTATCACGACGCGGGCAAGGCGGACACCTTCTCGCGGGACGAGACGGGACGCATCCACTTCTATGACCACCAGGAGAAGAGCCTGCAAGCCGTGTTGCGGCTGGCCGACCGCCTGAAACTCTCCCGCAGGGCAAGGGAATACCTGGCGGCGACGGTGGGAAAGCACATGGATATCGGCCTTTCCCTCAAGGAGGAGGTCTCCGCACGCCGCCTGCGCAGGATGGTGGCTGGCCTGGGAGAAGAGCTCCCGGACGTCGTCCTCCTTTCAACGGCCGACCGTTTCGCCACGCGGGGGCCCTTGACCACGGAGGAGAGCCTGGCCCGCTACGTGAGCCTATGTCGTAGGCTCCTGGAGGAATATCGGCGGGAGGAAGAACTGCCCCTGCTGGTGCGGGGAAAGGATCTGCTGGAGAAGCTGGGCATGAGCGAGGGGCCCATGGTGGGGGAGATCCTGAGAAAAGTGCGGGCGGCCCAGTTGGAGGACACGGTGAAGAGCCGGGAGGAGGCCATGGAGATGGCCAGGAAGCTCCAGGCTTCCGGGGGAGAACGCTCCGTGGGGGAAGGCGGGACGGCGCGCGGCTCCAGGATGCGCCCCGGCGGTGATGACGAGGGGGTGTGAGGGCCATGTCGGTGGTTATCGAGGGCGTGAAGGTGGGACATGCCGAGGATACGGTGGGCTTGACCGGTTGCACCGTAGTCCTGCTCCCCCCCGGCAGCAGGGGGGGAGTGGAGGTGAGGGGGGGCGCTCCGGGGACGCGCGAATGCGACCTCCTGGACCCGGTGAACATGGTCGAGGAAGTGCACGCCTTCCTGCTCAGCGGGGGGAGCGCCTTCGGGCTGGCGGCCTCCCTGGGAGTGGTGCGTTTCCTCGAGGAGCGGGGCATAGGGTTCGATGCCGGCGTCGCCCGCGTGCCCATCGTGCCCGCCGGCGTCCTCTTCGACCTGGGGGTTGGTGACGCGGGAGCGCGGCCGGACGAGGAAATGGGCTACCGGGCATGCCTGGAAGCCTCGCAGGATTACGGGCGGCAGGGAAACGTGGGTGCGGGCATGGGTGCAACGGTGGGGAAGATGCTGGGATACGCGTACTGCACCAAAGGGGGCCTAGGCACCGCCTTTTTCCAGGGAGGCGGGGTGAAGGTGCTGGCGTTGGCCGTGGTAAACGCCCTCGGGGAGGTGGTGGACGAGAAGGGGGAGGTGATGGCCGGCGTGCGCCAGCCGGAGGGCGGTTTCGCCTCCAGCGAGGACCTCCTGCGTTCCGCCCTGGCAGGCGGGGGGGAGGGCGGCGGGCCTCAGCCCCTCACCAACACCACCCTGGGGGTCATCGTGAGCAATGCAATGCTCTCCAAGACGGACGTCAACTGGGTTGCGCAGAGGGGCCATCACGGGCTGGCCCGCGCCATCCGCCCCAGCCACACAAAGCTCGACGGCGACCTGGTCTTCGCCGCTGCGACCGGGGAGGTGGCGGCGTCCCCCGACCTGGTGGGGGCGTTGGGGGCGATGCTCCTGGCGGAGGCGGTGCGCAACGCCGTGCGGCATGCGGAAGGGGTGGCGGGAATCCCCGCTTACCGCGATTTGGCATAAGGGGGTAGCGGCGGCATGGATGTCTTCGAGGCCATGGAGAAAAGGCATAGCGTGCGTTCCTTCGATCCCTCGCGTGGGGTGCCGGAAGACCTGGTGGAGGAGGTGCTGCGCTGCGCCTGCCTGGCTCCCTCCGCCGGCAACGTGCAGCCCTGGCGTTTCGTGGTGGTGCGCGACGGGAGGGCAAAGGAGGCGCTGGCCTCGGCGGCCCTGGGACAGCGTTTCGTGGCCCAGGCCCCGGTGGTCGTCGTGGTCTGCGCCGACCTGGAGGCCCACGCCGGGAGCTACGGGAAGAGAGGGGTGGAGCTCTATTCCATCCAGGACACGGCAGCCGCGGTGCAGAACATGCTCCTGGCGGCCACCGCCCTGGGCTTGGGGACCTGCTGGGTAGGGGCCTTCCGCGAGGACGAGGCGGCGCGAGTCCTGGGGCTTCCCGGGCACCTGCGGCCCCTGGCCCTCGTCCCCGTGGGCTACGCGGTGCGCGCCGGTTCCCAGCCGCGCAAGATCCCGCACGCGCGCCTCACCACCTACCGGTAGCCGTGACAGGATTGCTGGGAAACCGTGACATACCATAATACGAAAAAAAAGAATTCCTTGGCGCATGCTTTCAGGCGGAGCGGAAAAAGGAGCGCACCGCGGCGACAACCGTGTCCTGCTCCTCCTCGCTGAGGAAGGGGTAGAGGGGTAAGGAGAGCACCTCGCGGGCCGCTCTCTCCGCCACCGGGCAGGGGTGCGCGGCGTTTTCCCGGAAGGGCGGCTGCAGGTGGAGGGGGAGAGGGTAGTGCACGGCGGTCTCGATACCCCTGGAGGCGAGGTGCGCGCGCAGGGCGTCTCTCTCCCGGCAGGTGACCACGAAGAGGTGGAAGCAGTGCTCCTCGCCGCCCGGCAGAGGGGGTAGGCCGAGGGGGAGATCGCGCAGGCCGTCCAGGTAGCGCCGGGCAAGCTCCCTGCGGCGGCGGTTCCACGCCTCGAGGTGGCCCAGCTTGGTGCGCAGGAAGGAGGCCTGCAGCTCATCCAGGCGGCTGTTGAGGCCCACCTCATGCAGGGTGTCGCGGTCCTCCCTCCCGTAGTCCCGCAACATGCGCAGGCGCTGCGCGAGGGAAGGGTCGTCGGTCACCACCATGCCCCCGTCACCGTAAGCGCCCAGGTTCTTGGTGGGGTAGAAGCTGAAGCAGCCCGCCGTTCCCCAGGAACCAGCCCTTTTTCCCCCTGCGCCGGCTCCATGGGCTTGAGCGCAGTCCTCCACCATGATGAGGCCGTGGCGGGTGGCGACCTTCTCCAGGCGGGGCATGTCCGCCATGTTCCCGAAGAGGTGCACGGGGACGAGGAAGCGCGTACGGGGGGAAACGCGTTCCTCCACGCTCGCGGGGTCGATGGTGAGCGTCTGGGGGTCGATGTCCGCGAAGACGGGCCGCGCGCCGGCCAGGGATATGGCCACCGCGGTGGGCGGCGCGGAGAGGGCGGCGGTGATGACCTCGTCTCCTTCGCATGCCCCCAGCGCCCTCAGGGAGAGGAGCAGGGCGTCCGTGCCCGAGGCCACGCCCACGCCGTGCGCACTTCCGCAATACCCGGCAAATTCTTCCTCGAATGCCCGGACTTCCCCGTCCAGGATGTGGCGTCCGCGCCGTAGAAAATCCTCCAGGTCCCGGTGGAGCTCCTCCTCCAGTTCCCGGTCTTGGCGGGTGAGGTCGAGGAAGGGTACGCGCTTCACGACAGCGCGAACCCCTTACGGTCCAGCACCACCTTCCCGCGCGGCGGGCGGAAATAGTGGTGGCCATGCTGCCGGTAGAAGGAGACCGTCTCCTCCAGGGCGGCATGGAAGTCCCATTGCGGCTTCCAGCGCAGGGTTTCCTGCAGGCGGGATGCGTCCATGATGATGTTGCCCGGCTCCACGGAGAGGCGCTCGAGGGGGAAGGGCATGCATCGCCAGGAGGCGCCGGTGAGCTCGCAGACCGCGGCGGCTGCCTCGGCTACGGAAAGGCTCGTTCCCGAGGCCAGGTTGAAAGTCTTTCCTTCGCAGTCGGGACATGCCGCGGCCAGCAGGATTGCCTGCACGGCGTCGTCCACGTAGAGGAAGTCCCTTTGCTGGTCGCCGTCTCCGAAGACGCGTATCTCCTCCCCGCAGAGTCCCTGCCGGATGAACCAGTTGAGAAAGCCCTGGCCGTCATGGAGCATCTGGTGGCGGGGGCCGAAGAGATTGCTCAGCCGCAGGGAGGTGTAGCGGAAGCGCCCCTGCTCGTGAAATACGCGGTGGTACTCCTCCACCGCTGTCTTGTGCACGCCGTTGATGTCCACGGGCTTGAGGGGATGCTCCTCGTCCACGGGCAGGTACAGGGGGCTCCCGTACTGGCTGCGGGAGCCGGTGTAGATGACGCGCGCCCGGGGGCTGAGCTCCCCCAGGGCGCAGAGGAAACGGAGCTGGCTCGCGCAGTTCCTCTCCAGGTCCTGCAGGGGATTGTGCACGCTGGCCACGTGGCTTATGCAGGCGGCGAGGTTGAAGACCAACTCGTGGTCTACGAGGAAGTTGGATATTTCGTCCACTGCCCCGATATCCGCCACCACCAGGTTGACCTCCTCGAGCACGCCCTTCAGGTTGAGGAGGTTCGCCCCCTGGTCGGGGAAGCAGGCATCGATGACGGTTACCGCAGCGCCCAGGCGCACCAGCTCGTGCACCAGGCTGCTGCCCACGAAGCCCAAGCCTCCTGTCACCAGCGCTCTGCGGCCGCGGTAGAAGGTTTCAAGTTGCTCTACCATCTCAGAGTGCCCCTTTCCTTGCCAACCTCCACCATAATGACGCCAAACCGGCCATCATGGCAAGCAGGTTTTTAAGGCGGAAGAACTGGCTCCTGCCCTCGCGGCGCGGCATGTGTCGCACGGGCGTCTCAGCGAAACTGGCGCCGCACGCCTGCAAGCCCTTGACCAGCTCCACGCATATGGATCCCCCTACGGAACGGAGGTCGAGGCTCCTGGCCAGCTCCCCCTTCATGAGCCGGAAATCGCAGTCAACGTCCCGGATGGGCACCATGAAGAGGCGTCGCACGCAGAAATTGTACACCTTTCCGAGGAGCACCCGGTACCAGGGGTCACTGCGCCTCTCCTTGTAGCCGTTGATCACGTCGGCCGTGCCGCTCAGGGCATGCAACCGGTGCAGGTCCTCGACGTCGTACTGGCCGTCGCTGTCGGTGTAGAACACCCATTTCTTGGTGGATGTCTTGATGCCGCTGCGCAGGGCGGCCCCGTAGCCGCGATTGCGGTCGTGGCGCACCACCCTCACTTCGCGATGGGCGGCCGCCAGGGCGTCGATCACCGCCCCGGAAGCGTCGGAGCTGCCATCGTCGACGATGATCACCTCGTAATCGTCCGTCAGCTCGCGCAGCACCTTCAGGGCCTTGGCCACCACCTCACCGATGGTGGCTGAATCGTTGTAGCAGGGAAAGAAGGCGCTGATGCCGCCCCCGTCAGGAGGGGGAAGGGGGGAAGCCTCTCGCACCCGCTCCGACTCCCGTTTTCTCGCGAGGATGAGGAGGAGGAAGAAGGCGAGGAGACTCAAGGCGGAGAGCGTCCCTCCCACTGCCAGGCCCGGCGGCCGGTAACGCAGGGCGAGGAGATGCTCGCCCGGCGGCAGGTAGAGGGCGGTCAGAAAGCCGTAGGCGGAGAAGAGCGCGCAGTCACGGCCGTCTATGGCGGCCTCCCACCCTGGGAGGTAATCCAGGGAAAGGATGAGGATGCAGGCATCGGCGCTCGCGGTGCGGAAGGATATATAATCGCCTCCTTCCTCCTCGCGCTCCACCCGCACCTCCCTCCCGGGTTCCTTGAGGTGAGAGATGCGCTCCCGCAGAGCGGGTTCGATCTCCTGCGAGAGCAGCACGGCGCGGCCTTCCTGGAAGCCCTCGTCCCAGGCGATGTCCACCGCCTCTCTCCAGTCGGCCGCCCACGTCACCTCCCAGGCGGCGAAGGCGGGGAAGAGGGTCTCCTCCAATCGATATACGGCGTACCTGCCGTCGCTGTAGCTCGTCGGCCACGGCGTGAGCGGCATCCCCCTGCCGTCCTCATCCAACATGCTCACGCCGAGCAGGCGGGTTCCCTCCAGGCTTTCCTGGCAGACGGTTGCGACCACCAGCTGGTCGCTCCTTCTCATCCTGCAGGGGACCCTGATCTCCAGGGCATCGCGTCCCCCGCCATAGCCCGGCGAGCGGAAGCGGATGCGGTTGAGCGATACCGGGCGCTCGTTGAACATCACGGTCAACATGCACTCCTCCTCGCCCGCCTCCTTTTCCAGGAGCAGCACGGGAAGGCGTACGATGCGGCCGGCGCTCAGGTAATCGAGCTTGAGGAAGAGCTTTCCATGCACATCGCGCTCCAGGATACGGCCGTCGAAGAGGAGGCGCAGCTCCTTGGCCGTGACGGAGGATTCGCAGGCGTAGGTGGAGGCACCCAGGCCGCCCGCGATGTAATACGGGAAGCCGAAGTCGTAGGGCACGCCCTCGACCTGAACCAGGTTGGAATAGAGCGCTGCCACCCCCAGCAGTCCGAAGGCACGTCGGTCCGGTTGCTGGTTCAGGTGGCTCAGGAAGCGGTCCAGGCGGGCCGGCGGTATGGTGGAAAAACCGAAGGCGTCGGGGATGGAGTAGGGAAGGAGCTGGTTGGAGGTGAGGGAAAACTCCCCCCTGTCGACGCCGGGCTCCTTTAACATCGCCGCCCGTCCCTCGTCCACGTCGTCGAGGATGTCTATCACCGCTGGCCGGTAGTCGGCCCTGCTCCTGGGAACGGGTTGCAGTACCAGGGAGGCGAAGACGAAGACGTCGAGAAAGGCGATGAGGACGGCGAGGGAGACGGCGATGCGGCTGGGCTTCCCCTTTCTGCGCGAGTCCGCGAGGAGGAGGAGGAAGATGGCCAGCATGACCAGGGGGACCAGGAATTCCGTTCTCCACGACGAGAAGTAGCCGTAGAGGGAGGAGAGCACGCGCTGCGAGGAGGCCTTCACGCCGGCCAGGAGAGGCTCGGCCACCAGCGCCGCGAAATCCCGGAAGCCCAGCGGGTTGAAGCGGTAAAGCAACAGCACCAGCCCCAGGCATGCCGCCGCGATGCCGCCCGCCAGGCCCCAGGAGCGCATAAGGCGCGACCGCGCCTCCTTCTCCAGGCTTCCCTGGCGCCAGCGCTCGAACCCCATACCCCCCAGCACGAGGACGGCGAGGTTGCAGGTGAGCAGGAAGCGGCTGGGCCCCTTGAGCACGTGAAACCCCGGCAGGTGGCGCAAGAGCGGCCAGAGGAGCCCCTGGTTTCCCAGGGTCAGCAGCAGGGAAACCAGCCCGACCCAGAAGAAGAAGGCCGCCGGCCAGACGCGCTTCCTTTTCAGGGCGGCCGGGACGAAGAGCAGGGGGAGTATCCCCACGTACCCGTAGGTTTCCTCGAAGGTCCATGCCCCTAGATACCCTCCCTGCGCGATGCCCCGCCCGAATGAGCGCGGGAAGACCAGGCCGAGGAGTTGCAGGGGAGGGAGGTTGCCCGTGTTCGCGAGGGAGCCGGAGAGGCCGCCCGCGCGGTACGAGTTCCGCACCAGAGAATAGCTGGGAAGGTTCTGCACCATGCCCAGGCCCACCCCCAGGGCGAAGGCAGTCGCCAGCCCTCCCAGGTTCCTGGCGAGGCCGGCCTTGCGTTCGGTGCGTACGCGGGGATGGAAGATCACGTAAAAGAGCGACAGGACGCCTTCCATGAGCGGGACCATGAGGAAACCGCTCAGGAACTGCAACCCCAGGACCCCCCCGGCGAGCACGTAAAACGAGAACCTTTCCTCGCCGAGCGCCCTTTCCAGGAGGTAGAGGAAAAGGGGCATCCAGGCGGCGGTGGCCACCGCGTTGGGATGGACCAGGTGTGCCAGGAAGAACCCTCCCAGCATGAAGGGGAGGGCGGAGAAGAGGGAGGCGGGGCGGCTGAGGCCGATGCGGCGGCAGTAGAGGTAAAGGAAGCAGCCGCCGAGCAGGTAGTGGAGCACCAGGTAACCGGTGAACCCGGAGAGCGGAGGGAGGAGAAGGAAAAGCGGCGACAGCGGATAGAAGAGCCCCATCTCGCTGTCGGCGAAGAGGGGGAAGCCGCAGTAGATATGCGGGCACCAGAAGGAAAGGTCGCCCGCGCGCAGGGCATGCGAGAGGTAGGTCCAATTAGGAAGGTAGTAGGTCCTGATGTCGGAGAACCAGGGGACCCTTTGCAGGAAGATCATGGAATGGAAGAACAGGAAGGCCGCCAGGAACACGACGATGAGGGGCCAAGCCCTTTTCTCCCCTTCCTTTGAAGATGGCCGGTCTATACCTTCCATGGCGCGGCTACCTTTGACGACCTTGCGACCTTTCCCTGTAACCCGGCGTACCTTGCCGGAAGCGACCCTCCTCGTGCCCGCGGAGCCGCTCCCCGGCCATGTGCGACGAAAGAGCAGCTTCATAATAAGTTAATCCCCGCCGCGCGTTTGGACAAGCACGCCGCGGCCTCGCGCGTTGGCGCGCAAGGGTGAGCGCAAGTTGACGCGCCTCGTTGCCAGGCCTTTCCACGCTGGTTACAATGGAGTGGAGGCAGCATAGAGGGAAGGTGAGTGAGAATGCCTTTTTACGAATACAAGTGCGAGGAGTGTGGGGGGACTTTCGAGCATTTCGCCCGCAATACCGCGGACCTCGCGGAGTGCTGTGCGGCGTGTGGGGGTAAGAAGATCAAGAAGCTCTTCTCGAACTTCGGCTTCAAGAGCGGCTCAGCTGCCAGCGGCGATTTCCGCTCCTCCGCCGGCTCCTCAGCCTGCAGCTCCTGCACCTCCTCAAGCTGCGCAGGATGTTCCGGGTAGGGAGGACCATGGGGGGAGACTGGCGGCAGGCAACCACCATAGGCCAGTTGAGAGAGGCAGTCGAGGGCTGCCTTCTCTGTCCCCTGGGGAAGACCCGCAACAACCTGGTGTTGGGAAGCGGGAACGAGGACGCGGAGGTCATGTTTGTTGGAGAGGCTCCGGGATACCACGAGGACCAGCAGGGCATGCCCTTCGTAGGTCCGGCGGGGCAGTTCCTCGACCAGCTCCTGCGCTCCATAGGGCTGGAGCGCTCGCAGGTATATATCGCCAACACCTTGAAATGCCGTCCCCCGGATAACCGGGACCCCCTGCCGGAGGAGCTCGCAGCCTGCACCCCATACCTTTTCAAGCAGATCGAAATCATCAAGCCCCGTATAATATGCACCCTGGGCAACCACGCGACCAGGACCATTTTGGGAACGAGCACCGGGATCTCCCAGCTGCACGGCAAGCTGTTGCAGAGGGGTGGCCTGGTCTACGTGCCGCTTTTCCACCCGGCAGCCGCCCTGCACAAGCCGCCCTTGAAGGCGGTGCTCATAGAAGATTTCCAGAGGCTGCGCGAGCACCTGGAAGCGGAGCGGGCGCGCCGGGAGAGCGAACCCGGGGAGACCGCCGTAACGGAGGAGATCGTCTCGGAGCAGCCCGAGCAGATGGGCCTCTTTTAATACTCCCGCCAGGGAGGCGCCGCGCCTGGCGCGCCCCCTGCGAGTGCTTGCATGAGGCGGGCGATTATTTCCATGGAGAGGTTCCTGGGCGCGAACGGGTTTCCTTCCGGAGCTTTTTTGGACATGGGATAATAAGCATGATAGGGAGGTGAATTACGGGGCGCCCGTGCCGGCGTGTCCGCGCGCCGGGGAGGGCGTGTCCCGGGCGGAAAGGAAGACGGCGCGAACCGCGCGCCAGTGCATACCGGAAAGGGAAAAGGCTTGACGGCATCAGGTTCGGAGGACGCTCCCATCGCCTACCGGATACGCGGGGAGAGCGCAACGCGCAAGCTGGCCGGAAGGCTGGCGGAGCTGCTGTGCCCCGGCGACGTTGTACTCCTGGTGGGTGAATTGGGCACGGGCAAGACCTGCTTCGTGCAGGGGATAGCCGAGGGACTGGGGGTAAGGGAGCGCGTGCTCAGCCCCACCTTCACCCTGCTGAGGGAATATACGGGAAGGCTGCCCCTCTACCACCTGGATGCGTACCGGCTGGAGGGGCCGGGAGACCTGAGCGATCTTGGACTGGAGGAGTACCTGGAGGGGCAGGGGGTGGTGGTCGTGGAATGGGCCGATCGCGTGCGGGATTTTTTTGCCGGTGATTGCCTCGAGGTTTCCCTGTGTTTCGACGAGGGCGGGGAGGCGCGGCGCGTCTCCTTGCGGTTTCGGGGCGATTCCTGGCGGGTGCGACTGCCTCGCCTGAGGGGGGAGAAAGGTTGAGGGGGCGCGAACCCTGGCTGCTGGCGTTCGACCTCTCCGGCCCGCGCGGCCTGGTGGTCCTCGAGGGGAAGGGAGAGCTGTTTTCGCGCGCACTGGAAAATGCCGCGGGCGCGGCCGCCATCATCTCCCTAGCCGGAGAAATTCTGGCAGAGGCGGGGATCTCGCCTCGTGACCTGGGCGTGGTGGGGGCGGCGCGCGGCCCCGGAGCATTTACCGGCGTGAGGACGGCGGTCATGGCCGCCAAAGCGCTGGGCGAGGTGCTCAGGACTCCCCTGGTGGCTCCGGAAAGCCTGGCGGTGGTCGCCGCATGCCAGGCGGAGGGGTATGTATTCGTCGCTGCCGACGCCAGGAGGGGGCAGGTCTATTATGGCCTTTACGAGGTGGAGGAGGTGGCGGCGGGCTGTTTCCCGCTCGCGCTCGAGGGGCCGGCGGTGGCCTCACCACAAGAGGCAGCAGCTTGCCTGGGCGGCTGGCTGGACAAGCTGGGAGGAGAGATAGCCCTTGCGGACACCGGAGCAAGAGCTTACCCGGACCTGTGGCCTGCCGGGCTGCGCCGCCCTGCGGGAGGGATACCGGACCCCAGGAGCCTGGCGGGCCTCTGCCGCGAGCTTCACCGCCGCGGGGAGACGGTGGATCCCTTGCGCCTGGAGCCCCTTTACCTGCGGAACCCTGACGTGGGGAGGCGAAAGGGGCGTGGTGCCGGGTGAGCGGCGAGGGCTTGGCCATCAGGCGCATGCGGGAGGGGGACATCGACGATGTGATGGCCGTGGAACAGGGGTCTTTTTCCAGCCCCTGGACCAGGGACATGTACCTCCGCGAGATCAGGAAGGCGGAGGGGTGCTACCTGGTGGCAAGGAGGGGAGAGGAGCTGGCGGGCTATTGCGGAGCGCTCCTCATCCTGGACGAGGCGCACGTCATGACCCTGGCCGTGCGCGGGGACCTGCGCCGCAGGGGCATCGGGGCGCGCCTCATGCTGGAGCTCATCGAGCGCATGGAGGGGATGGGAGCGCGCTTCCTCACCCTTGAGGTGCGCCGCTCCAACCGGGCCGCCATCGAGCTGTACAGCAGCTTTGGTTTCCAGATAATGGGAGAGAGGATGAACTATTACCTCGACAACATGGAGAACGCCTACATCATGTGGACGGATGACATCACCGCCCCACCTTACCGGGAGAGGATGCGCGCGCTGCGGGAGAGGTATGCGTATGCCGTCTGAAGGACTGATCCTGGGGATAGAAACCTCCTGCGACGAAACCTCGGCTGCCGTGGTCAAGCGGGGGGGCGAGGTCCTTTCGCTTGTCATTTCCTCCCAGGCAGGGCTGCACGCGCGTTACGGAGGGGTGGTGCCGGAGATCGCAAGCCGCGCTCACCTGGAGACTCTCCTGCCCGCCGTGAGAGAGGCCCTGGGCGAGGCGAAAGCAGGCTACGAGGATCTTGCCGGGGTGGCGGTAACGCGGGGACCCGGACTCATCGGAGCCCTGATGGTGGGGCTCAACGCGGCCAAGGCCATCTCCTTCGCACTGGGGATACCCCTCCTTGCGGTCAACCACCTGGAGGCGCATATCTACGCCAATTTCCTCCAGTTTCCGGAGCTTGCGCCGCCCCTGCTCGCTTTCGTTGTTTCGGGAGGCCACACCCTGCTTGCCTACATGCCGCGGCACCGTGAATACCGCGTTCTGGGAGAGACCCTCGACGACGCCGCGGGGGAGGCCTATGACAAGATTGCCCGCTTTCTGGGACTGGGCTATCCGGGTGGGCCGGAGATCGAGCGCGTCGCCGTGCGGGGAAACCCGGATGCCATCCCATTCCCCCGGGCCCTCATACGAGACGGCAACTACAACTTCTCCCTTTCCGGGCTGAAGACGGCGGTGGTCAACTATGTTCGCCGGCGGGAGGAGGAGGGGGAACCCGTGAAAGTGGAGGACGTCGCCGCCTCCTTCCAGGCCGCGGTGGTGGACGTGCAGGTGTACAAGATAGCCCGCGCGGCGGATGAGTACGGGGTGGAGAGGGTGGTGTTGGCCGGCGGGGTGGCCGCCAACCGCTTCCTGAGGGAGAGGCTGGGAAAGGAATTGCTGCGCAGGGGGGTCAGGCTGTATTACCCTTCCCCCTCGCTATGCGCGGACAACGCGGCCATGGTCGCTTACCTGGGCTGGCGCATGCTCGAGGATGGGGAAACCTCCTCTCTCGCGGTGGATGCCGCGGCCGTGCTTCCCCTCGGCGCGCGCCTGCCCTGAGGGGCAGGGTCGGCGCCCGCCGCACGTTTTCCGCACACCACGAACCGGCATGCGGCCGGCAAGCGGCCGCCTTCCCCGGGTGGCGTTTCACGCGGAAAAGCCCCCGAAAAAAACAGCGTTACGGGTCTTGATTTTTTCGCGGAGGCGGTATATCTTCTTGTTAGCACTCTTGAGCTAAGAGTGCTAACAGACCAATTCCGAGAGTGATAACACTCAAAACCCTGGAGTGCTAAGAAGGTACGACAGCGGAAAAGAGAGGATAGGAGGGATGTGTAGATGAAGCTGAGACCGTTGGGAGATCGGGTAATCGTAAAGCCTGGGGAGGGCGAGGAGAAGACCAAGTCCGGCCTGGTGATACCCGATACCGCAAAGGAAAAGCCACAGGAAGGCGAGGTAATCGCCGTGGGCCCCGGCCGCTGGGAAAACGACAAGTACGTGCCCCTGGAGGTGAAGGTCGGGGACACCATCATCTACTCCAAGTACGGCGGGACGGAGGTCAAGATCGAGGGCGAGGAGCATCTCATCTTGAGCGAGCGCGACATACTCGCCGTGGTCGAGAAGAAGTAGGCGGAATCCGCGAGCATGAGAAGATTGCCTGAAGGAGGAGAGATCGGAAATGGCCAAGGAAATAAGGTATGACGAGGAAGCGAGACGCTTGCTCGAGGAAGGGGTCAACAAGCTGGCAAACACGGTAAAGGTCACCCTGGGCCCCAAGGGCCGCAACGTGGTGCTTGAGAAGAAGTTCGGTGCCCCGGTAATCACCAACGACGGGGTGACCATCGCCCGCGAGATAGAGGTGGAGGACGTCTGGGAGAACTGCGGCGTGCAGCTGGCCAAGGAAGTGGCCACCAAGACCAACGACGTGGCCGGTGACGGGACCACCACCGCCACCGTGCTCGCACAGGCCATGGTGCGCGAGGGGTTGCGCAACGTGGCTGCCGGAGCCAACCCCATGGCCCTCAAGCGGGGCATAGACAAGGCGGTGGAGATGGTTGTCGGCGCCATCAAGGACATGTCCAAGGAGGTTGAGACCAAGGACGAGATCTCGCGCGTGGCAGCCATCTCGGCGGATTCCGACGAGGTGGGCCAGATCATCGCCGACGCCATGGACAAGGTGGGCAAGGACGGCGTGATCACCGTGGAGGAATCCCAGACCTTCGGCATGAGCTTCGAAGTCGTGGAGGGCATGCAGTTCGACAAGGGCTACCTGTCTCCCTACATGGTGACCGACCCGGAGCGCATGGAAGCCGTGCTCGACGACCCCTACATCCTCATCGCCAACCAGAAGATCAGCGCCATCGCCGACCTGCTGCCGGTGCTGGAGAAGGTCATGCAGGCCGGCAAGCCCCTCCTGGTCATCGCCGAGGACGTGGAGGGCGAGGCCCTGGCAACCCTGGTGGTGAACAAGATCCGCGGCACCTTCCAGTCGGTGGCCGTGAAGGCTCCCGGTTTCGGCGACCGCCGCAAGGCCATGCTGCAGGACATCGCCATCGTGACCGGCGGCCAGAGCATAAGCGAGGAGCTGGGCATCAAGCTGGAGAACGTCACCCTGGACATGCTGGGCAGGGCGCGCCAGGTGAAGGTGACCAAGGAGGACACCATCATCGTCGAGGGGCAGGGCAGCGCGGATGACATCAAGGGCCGTATCAACCAGATCAAGTCGGAGA
>CAKZMC010000014.1 GCA_937128055.1 uncultured Actinomycetes bacterium
GCGGAAGCCTGGTGTGGTAGATACTAGTAGGGGTTCCGATACAGTCCTTCATGGACACCTCCTTGCTCTGCTTCTTTAACTACAAAGCAAGTATAGGGGGTGTCCACCATGTTTCTGAACCTGGGCACACATGTCCGGGCCGGCTACCATGGCTGCCCTGCGAAGCGAATGCTTGGTGGGAACGCTTCTCTCGCGGGGGACCCGCCCCCGCGTGATGTCGCTACGCCCCTCTCGAAACACGCCGCTATACACCGCTAAATACCCCTGTATACCCTTGGGGGTATCAAAATTCAAGACCTGACCCCTTTTCCCCCTACATGCCCTGTATACCCTTGGGGGTATCAAAATTTAAGACCTGACCCCATTCGCCGGCTTCGTCCTTCTCCGTCCAGTAGCTACCGCGGGGGGCGTTCGCCTCGTAGGTGGGCACCAGCTCGGCGAGCAACACCCGCACCCGCTCCTCGTCGTCGCGCAGCGCGGCCGAAATAAGCTCCTCTACCCGCTCCCCGAAATCCTCCGGCAGCTTCAACTCCTCCAACGCTTTGTCTATTTTAGGGTGCGGGGTCCTCGCCAGTTCCTCCTCCGGGAAGGTGAGGGCCTCCGCGAGTTTCTCTCCGGGCCGCAGCCCGGTGACCTTTATCTCTATCTCCCCCTCCTTCCCCGACAGGCGTATCATCTCGCGCGCCAGGTCGATGATGCGCACCGGCTCCCCCATGTCCAGGATGAAGACGTCACCGCCATGCGTGTAGGCTCCCGCCTGGATGACCAACTGCGCCGCCTCGCTTATGGTCATGAAGTAGCGAGAGACCTCGGGGTGGGTGATGAGCACCGGCCCGCCCTCCTCTATCTGTCTCTGGAAGGTGGGCACCACGCTGCCCCGCGAGCCCAAGACGTTCCCGAAGCGCACGGCGGTGAAGAGCGTCCCGTCCGTCCCGCCCTGCCCCTGCCTCCTCTTTATGAGGAACTCCGCGACCCTCTTGGTGGCCCCCATGACGTTCACCGGGTGCACCGCCTTGTCGGTGGAGATGAGGATGAAGCGCTCCGCGCCGTGCTCCAGGGCGGCATCGGCCACGACGCGCGTGCCCATGACGTTGTTCTTCACCGCCTCCGCGGGATGGTATTCCATCATGGGCACGTGTTTCAGGGCCGCGCTGTGGAAGACCACCTGGGGCCGGTACCTCGCGAACACGGAGCGGATGCGCCCGGCGTCCCTTATGTCGGCCACCACGGGATGGAAAGGGCAGGCTGTGATGGCCTTGGCCAGCCGCAGCTCCAACTCGTAGAGGCTGGTCTCGTCGTTGTCCAGAAGGAGCAGCAGCCTGGGCCCCAGGATCGCCAGCTGCGCGCAGAGCTCGCTGCCGATGGACCCCCCGGCCCCGGTCACCAGCACCACCCTGTTGCTTATATAAGAGGAGATGGAGGCGATGTCCGTCTCCACCGGCTCCCTCCCCAGGAGGTCCTCGAGCTCGATGTCCCGGACCGACGACACGCCCACCTCGCCGGACATGGTCCTCGCTATGCCGGGGAGTATCTTCGTCCTGGCCCCGCCCCTCTCGCAGTAAGAGAGGATGCCGCGGAGTTGTTCTCCGGCGAGCGAGGGTATGGTGATGAATATCTCCTCGGCCTCCAGCTCCTCCACGAGCCGGGGGATGTCTTCCCTCCTCCCCAGGACGGGCACCCCCTGCAGCACCAGTCTGCGCTTGGTGGGGTCATCGTCCACGAAGCCCACCGGCGCGTAGCCGTACTCGGGGTGGCGCATCATGTCCCGGGCCACCATCTCGCCCGCCTCCCCCGCCCCCACCATGAGCACCCTCTTGCCCCCGGACTCACCCCTTCGCAGGCGCATCTCCCGCAACATCCGGTACTGCAGGCGCATGAAGGTCATGGCGAAAAGGGAGAGCACGCCGCCTATCACGGAAACCGAGAGCGGCAGGTACTCCCTCGCCCCGGGGATGGCGAGCGTCCCCAGGAAGACCACGCCGGTGGCGAGGAAGCTCGCGCTGGAGAGGTTCAGGAGCTCGTCGAAGCTGGCGTACTTCCACCGCCCGGCGTAAAGCCCCATGAGGGAGTTGAAGGCGTAGAATACCAGGAATATGGCGGGCATCGCCAGGAGCAGCTTGGCCGCCTGGAACCCGGACAGGGAGAACTCGAAACGAAGGGACAGGGCCACGAAGAACCCGATGATGACGGAAAAGAGATCCAGGAGGATCTTTATGTAACGGCTACCGGACACAAGATGTCGCAATCTCCGCATCATGCCCTCTTGCTTCTCTCCGCGTCAACACCTGTCCGCCTGCCTCCTACCTTCCTTATGCCGGCACATCGCCTCTCCTCGCCACCTCGCGCGCGTATCCTTGCGCTTGCGAAGCATCCATGCCTTGCCATGCCTATAATATATCGGCACGAGGTGAATGAATATTATATGAACATCAGCTGTATGAGCGTTAGTTTGAATTCCGCGCTTCGGGCGTTTAAGGCTTTGGGCGGCAAGCCAGCCTAACGGCGGGCTCCGATTATCTCCTCGCAGACGAGATCCGCCACCCCTTCCGGCATGTGGGACCACATGGGAAGGGAGAGAGCCTCTCCCGACAGCCGGTTGGTCACCGGCAGCTTATCGTCATACCTCTTGCCGTACTTCTCCCAGTACGCCTTGGTACGATGGACCGGGGGGAAGAAGTATTTACGTGTCTCTATGCCCTTCTCGGCCAGGCGCTCCGCGAGCGCGTCGCGGCTCATGCCGAAATCCTCCTCCACCACCCTGACGGTGAGGTCCTTGAATGTGGAGCGGTTGCCTTCCTTAATTTTCTGGAAATATATGCCTGGGGTATCCCTGAGGTTATCCCTGTACCTCTGCGCCAGGGCGTTTCGCCTCCGGACGTTCAGCTCCATGAGCTTGAAACTCTCGATGGCCAGGGCGGCGTGGAACTCGCTCAACCTCGCGCTGAGGCCGATGATCTCCGGGTCGTAGTCCCCGGTGTTCCCGTAGTTCCTGGCAGCCCTCAGTCTCCCGGCCAGCGTCCCGTCACCGGTGGTGATGATCCCCCCCTCTCCCGCCACCACCATCTTTGTGGGGGTCATGGAGAAGACCTCCACGTCTCCAAAGCACCCCGCCCATTCTTCCCCGACCCTGGAACCCATGGCATGGGCTGAATCGTAGACGACCTTGAGCCCGTGCCCTTCCGATATCTCGCGCAGAGCATCAACCTCGCACGGGTTTCCGAAGATGTGCGCCGGCATCACCGCCTCGATGCCCTCCGCCTCCGACAGCACCTCACGCAGAGCCCCGGGTGACATCACCCATGTCTCCTCGTCCACGTCGACGAAGACCGGCTCCAGGCCGCACCAGGCCACCGCGTGCGCCGTGGCGAAGAACGTGAAACTGGGGATGGCCACCTTGTCTTTGATGCCCAAACAACGCAGCGCGAGCATGAGCCCGCTGGTGCAGTTGCAGACCGCTACCGCATGGGAAACCCGGAGCATGTCCTCCACCCCGATCTCCAGCTGCCTCACCACCGGCCCGTTGGTGATCACGCCGGTATCGTAGAATGATCGAACGGCATTTACGAAAAGTTCAACTGGTGGGAGCGTTGGCCCTGCAATTTTTATTTCTAACAATTTTTCTAATCCTTTAACGCTACACGGGTTCCCTTTTGTGGCCCTACACACTGCGATAGCGATCTCGGCAGGTCTTCGTATACATTCAAATGGAGGCTTATATGACCTCGCAAGTCTTATTTATTCTCCTTTATTACTTTTGCGGGAACACCTGCTATTACCACATTATTTGGTATATCTCTTATAACCACCGAGCCCGCACCTACTATTACATCATTGCCAATCTTTATATCAGGATTAATGACCGTGCCAGATCCGATTACGCAGTGGCTGCCTATCTTTACTCCGCCGCCAATATTAATAGAGCTGTATATAGTCGTGAAGTCGCCTACCTCAACGTCGTGGCCTATCATATTATCGCTGTTTATATGAACGAACCTTCCAATTTTAATATTTACCGTAATATGATTAAATGGGAGCGACACCAGGCATCCTTCCCCCCATTCGATATACTTAGAGATTACAGAACCAGGCGCTATAACAACCGGAAATTTAATATCCGGATTCGCTTTCAATCTTTCAACAATCGACTCCTTCTTGTGAGGGTTTCCTACCACGCACATTATGACATTACCGCCATTCTGCATTATCCAATCAAATCCGCCTTTTACTTCAACGCCATTTATCACGAGTCCCGGATCGTAATTATCATCAATAAACCCTTCAACAATGTAATTGGATTCCATTTCCATTAATGACATCGCCAATTCCCTACCCGCCCCACCTGCACCATAAATAAACACTCTTTCTAACCTTTCACCCTTTACTTTCAAGTTAAAACTCGCCCCCTTTCTTATTAAACCGTTTGTATATCTCGTTATCCCGCAAGGTTAATTGCGCTTTATCAAGGTTAAACATGTTAATCCTTTTATAATCTAAATTGATCGTCTGGTTCTTCCCTTTCTGCAAACGCATATTCTCTCTTTAATATTGCTGGTATAGTCATCGCAATTATCTTTAAATCCAGCATAAGCGACCAGTTCTCGACATACCATACGTCATATTCAATCCTTTCGGGCCACGTTAATTTGTTCCTCCCGTTCACCTGGGCCCAACCCGTTAAGCCAGGCTTTACGAGCAACCTTTTTCTTTGCCATTCATAATATCTCTCAACTTGATACGGGAGAGTCGGCCTTGGCCCCACCAGGCTCATGTCTCCCTTCAGCACATTCCACAATTGCGGCAATTCATCAAGGCCCCATCTTCTTAAAAACTTCCCCAAGGCAGTCAGAGCTTCTTCGTCGCCGGTGATATACTTCCCCATAGTCTCCGTTTCCGCGCCCAAACGCATTGTCCTGAATTTATAAACTACGAAGCTCTTGCCGTTCATCCCAATGCGTTCTTGCTTATAGATGGCTGGCCCGTGAGAGGTAAGTTTGATCGCGATAAAGATCATGAAGAATGCTGGCAGCAAAATAATCAACGCTAAAAAACTTATAATGATATCCATGAATCTTTTCACGTGCATTTTTCTCTTTCTCTTATTGCCCGTTCATAGACTTCAAGGTACTGCGGCAGTACCACCCTTATATCAAATTCTTCGATTATCTTCTCTGAGAGTCGGTATTCATCTTCTAGGACTTGAAAAGGATCAGTAACCGGTGAGAGATAACCACAACTAACTACATCTAAAGAATCCAGTTGCCTAGCTATTTCTTTATCAAAATCCTTACAGACAAAGACTATATTCCTTTTATTGAATATCTCAAAATATCCTGGCAAAGCCCTTGCATAGCAAAAAAAGCATCCCACCGAACATCC
>CAKZMC010000015.1 GCA_937128055.1 uncultured Actinomycetes bacterium
TCCACGTGACCTATGGTGCCCACGTTGACGTGGGGCTTGGTCCTCTCGAACTTCTTCTTGGCCATTTTGACCCTCCTATGCTCATCGCGCCACGCGCTTTCCGCCGCCCCGGAAATACACCCCCGGCGCAAGGGCCGTCTGCGGCTCCCGCCGGCCGGTGCACTCCACCGGGGATTCCAGGCGAAACAACTCCGCTAAATGGATGAGAAGCCCGCAGGCGGGCTCCTTGCCTCGTATCCCTAACCGCGGCTTCGCCGCATCTATGGTGTCCGAACGGGAAAATCCCGGCTATGCTGGTAGCGGTGAGAGGACTCGAACCTCTGACCCCACGGGTATGAACCGTGTGCTCTGACCATCTGAGCTACACCGCCGCATATATCTATTATGCCAAAGGACGGCGCTCAAGCAATGGAGCCCGCTAGCAGACTCGAACTGCTGACCCCATCCTTACCATGGATGTGCTCTACCAACTGAGCTAAGCGGGCTCGTGGGCGCCGACGCGCATCATTCATGTTACTATATGAGCCTCCCGTCAGCAACAGAAATCGCACTTCCCGCCCAGGGGAAACGGCCCCCGTCCGCCGCACGCGCGCCGCTTGCCGCGCGCCCGGAAAGGGGCGGGGACGGGACTTGACGTCCCGTCCCCTTCAGGATATCGGCGGTTTCGCGCCAGGGAGTCCCTTCTCTCCTTCCTTAACGGCCTCTGCTGGTTATTTTTTCCATCACATCGTCGTCCATGTCAAGCCATGAGGTTGCCCAGGGCCATGGCAAAGGACATATCGCCCTCGATCTTCAGTTTCCCTTGCATGAAGGCCATGGGCCCCGGCAGCTCCCCTGACTGTATCTTGGCCCAGTCCTCGAGGGCCGCCTTGAAGCTCACCGTCGGCGAATCCGCCCCGCCGAAGACCACCTTCAGGGCGGCGTTGGAGCCGTCCGGCAGGGAGAGCTCCACGTTCATGGTTCCCTTGGTGGCCAGCAGGGCGTCGTACCTCTTGCGGCTCGCCGCCTGGCCCATGTCGGTGAAGGTATCCATGGCGCCTTCCATCTTTCCCGTCACCGCCCTGCGCCATACGTCCTCCGAAAGCACCACCTTTATCAGGGGATTATCGAGAGGCCCCTCGCTTACCGTGAGATCCTTGGCATCCTTGACCGTTACCCCGTATACGTAAGTCTGGTCGCCCTCGACATCGAACTCCACCGTGAAAACGGTGCCCTCCATGCCTGAAATAGTGGCACCTGCCAGTTGCTCCTCCACCAGCTTGGGCACGTACTCCTCGAAATACTCCTTTACGGTCACGCTCTCGCTAACTGGCTCCATCCTTACCTCCTTTTCCAGAACTTTTTAAAGGATGCTTCACCCTCCCGCCAATGGGTAGCCCTTTCCCGGATTCCCGACAGCCACCTCGCCAGCTATAATAGAACTGACATGTCATTACTATAATTGCGGGCTGCCGAGAAGTCAACCCTTTTTTTTGAACATTTAACCGTTCTGTTGTCTTGGCGGAAGAGGGGGCCGCACCGATGCTGTGCTTGAGGTGGCCGCATGCCCCGCATAAGAGGCCGGCGAACCGCGGGGTGCATATACGGGGGCCTAGATTCCCTGCACCCCGGCTTGTGCGGGTGCTTGGCCGGCCTCCCTTCGGGGGCGGCCGGCGGCGCCGCGAGCGGGGGCGCCGGGGTCGGAGTCTTGTCCTGGCCTGCGGTTCATATATTATAAGGTGCTGGAGAAAGGTGCTGGAGAAACCTTTCCCTGGCGGGAACGGAGCACGATAGAAACACGGAGGAGTGGCAGAGATGATAAACGCCAGGCAAAAAAACCTCGATTACGCCTTCAATCCCCGCTCCATCGCCTTCGTGGGGGCCACGGAATCCCTGCGCAAGTGGGGTTTCCTCATCCTGAACAACCTGCTGACCGGGGGCTACCGGGGCGAGGTCTTCCCGGTGAACCCCGGGCGCGAAACCGTCCTGGGCCTCAAGGCCTACCCCCGAGTGCTGGACATCCCCGGCGAGATCGACCTGGCGGTCTTCACTGTGCCCTCCCGCCTTGTCATGGAGGCCCTCGAGGACTGCACGGCCAAGGGGGTGAAGGCGGGCCTGGTGATCACCGCGGGCTTCAAGGAACTCGGCGCGGAAGGGGAGCTCATGGAGCGGGCGCTGGTAGAAAAAGCCAGGGGGGCGGGGATGGTGCTCATCGGCCCCAACTGCCAGGGGATATGCTGCCCCGCCAACCGCCTCTACCCCTGGATGCCCGTGCTCTACCATCCGCCCCGAGGCAACTTGAGTTACGTGTCCCAGAGCGGCAACATCCTCAACATGCTCATCGCCCACGCGGACAACTCCGGCCTCGGGGTGGCCAAGGCCGTCTCCAGCGGCAACGAGGCCGACCTGCGCGTGATCGATTATCTATCCTACTTCGCCGAGGACGCCGAGACGGAGGTCATCGTCTCCTACGTCGAGGGCCTGCAGGACGGCCGTGACTTCGTGCGCCGCGTGCGCGAGGTGTCCCTGCGCAAGCCCGTCGTGATCCTCAAGGGAGGGCGCACCCAGTCCGGCATATCCGCGGCCAGGTCACACACCGGAGCCATGGCGGTGAGCGAGGAGCTCTTCGAGGCCGCCTGCCGCCAGGCCGGGGTCATCGTCGCCGGCTCCGTCGAGGACTGCGGGGTCACCGCCGCGGCCTTCGTGAACCGCCCCCTCCCACGGGGCAAGCGGGTGGGCATCATCACCGGCGGCGGTGGCCTGGGGGTCATAGCCTCCGACTTCTGCAGCGAGATAGGGCTGGAGGTGGCCCGCCTCTCCCCGCGTACCCTGGACACGCTGCAGAAGATGCTCCCATCATGGTGGGTGCCGGGAAACCCGGTGGACCTGGTCGCGGGCCTCGACTTCACGGTGATCAAGCCCGCCATAGAGACCCTCATGAAGAGCGGCGAGGTGGACGCGGTCATCTTCCTGTGGATCGGGGCGCCGCGGCGGAAAACCCCCGGCATCGGGTGCGAGCGGGGCATGGACATCTCCATGGTATGGTCGGCGATGGACAGGTACTTCATGGAGCATCTCGACGAGCTCTACGAGATCATGCGCGACCTGGATATTCCCCTCTACATAGCCACCACCCTGGAGATGGGGGAGGAGGGGGGCGACGGGGACAACGGGGGCCGGCCCCTGATCTTCAAAAGCGTGGAGGCGGCCTGCCGCGCGGCAAGCGCCATGGCCGACTACCGGCAGTTCCTCGACTCCAGGGGTTGAGGCGCAGCGGTCCGGTGCCCGCGCGCGACGGCCACCGTGGCGCTCCCCCTCCGACCGCCCCCGGCCGCTGACGGCGGCGCGCCTATGCTGAAGGCAAAGCGTGCGGTGCCCGGCTATAAGGAGCCTTGACGATGAGAAAGGGATCTGCGCTGAGCAGGGCCAGGAAAGCGGAGCTCTCCCTGCTGGCCGTGACCGTGGTCTGGGGCCTCACCTTCTCCCTCGTGAAGCGGACCCTGGAGTCCGTGCCCCCCTTTGTCTTCATGACCTACCGCTTCTCACTCGCCTTCCTGGTGATGCTCGCGGCGTGCCGGCGCTCGCTGCGGCGACTTGACCGCCGAACCCTGGCCGCAGGCTGCCTCCTGGGCCTCTTCCTCTACGGGGCCTATACCCTCCAGACCCTGGGCTTGCAGCGCACCTCGGCGGGAAACGCCGGCTTCATCACCGGGCTCTTCGTGGTCTTCGTGCCCATCCTCTCCACCCTCATACTGAAAAAGAGGCCCGGGGCCCTTTCGCTGGTCTCGGTGGCTCTTGCGGTGGTGGGGCTGGGCTTCCTCTCCCTGCAGCCCGGTCTCAGGGTGAACTCCGGGGACCTCATGGTGCTGGCCTGCGCCTTCACCTATTCCCTGCACATCATCTTCATGGACCGCTTCGTGGCGGAGCTTGACCTTCTCCTGCTCACCCTGGTGCAGATGGGAGTGGTCGCCCTGCTGCAGGCCGTGAGCGCTTTCCCCTGCGAGGATTTCCTCCTCCCCCGCGGCGTGTATGCCTGGATGACCATCGCCGTCTGCGGCATCCTCGCCTCCTCCGCGGCCTTCTTCATCCAGGCCTGGGCACAGCGGGAGATCTCGCCGGTGCGCACCTCGGTGGTGCTCATCATGGAGCCGGTGTTCTCCATTCTTTTCGGCATGCTCCTCCTGGCCGAGAGGCTGAGCTGGAGAGGCTGGCTGGGCTGCGGTCTCATGCTGGCGGGGATGCTGGTCACCGAGATCAGGCCGGAGACGGCGCGCCGGGAGGGCTCACAGGTGTGAGAGGATCTTGGAGAAGAAATCCCGGGCGCGGGGGCTGCGCGGGTTGGTAAATATTTCCACAGGAACGCCTTCCTCCACGATCTCGCCCTCGTCCATGAAGATGAGGCGGTCGCCCACCTCGCGGGCGAACCCCATCTCGTGGGTGACCACCAGCATGGTCATCCCCGAGCGCGCCAGGTCCTTCATGACGTCCAGGACCTCCTTGACCAGCTCGGGGTCGAGGGCCGAGGTCACCTCGTCGAAGAGCATGAGGTCGGGGTCCATGGCCAGGGAGCGCGCGATGGCCACCCTCTGCTGCTGCCCACCGGAGAGATGGGCGGGGTAGGCATGGGCCTTGTCCCGCAGCCCCACCCTCTCCAGCAGCTGCAGGGCCTTCTCCTCCGCCTCGGCCGCGTCCATCTTCCTCACCTTCACCGGGGCCAGGATCACGTTGCGCAGGGCGGTAAGGTGGGGGAAGAGGTTGAAACTCTGGAAGACGATGCCCACCTTCTGGCGCACGGCGTTGATGTTCACCCTGTGATCGGTGATGTCCACCCCCTCGATATAGATGTGCCCGCTGGTGGCATGCTCCAGGCCGTTGATGCAGCGCAGGAGGGTGCTCTTCCCGGAGCCGCTGGGGCCCACGATCACCAGCACCTCGGAGGGCTTGACCCGCAGGTTGACTCCCTTAAGCACCTCGTGGAAGCCGAATTTCTTGTGGAGATCGATTACCTCCACCATGTATTCCTTATCCATGCCTCGCTCCCTTAGCGCCCCCTCCGCCTTTTCCGCCACGCCGCCCATGAGTGGAGCGCGCACGTCGCCCGCCGCGCCATCCATCCCGCTTCCATCCTATTCTAACCCATGTTCCCATCCACGCACGCACATGCCGGCCCGCGCAGCGCCGCCTATTCGCCCGCGGAAAGCCTCTTCGTGAGGTACTGCACCAGGCGCATGAGGGGCAGGGTGATGATGAGGTAGCATATGGCCGCGCAGACCAACGGGGTAACATTGTAATACTTCCCCATCATCTCCGTCGCCCGGCGCGTCACCTCGGCCAGCGCTATCACCGACAGGAGGGCCGTGTCCTTGAGGAGGGCGATAAACTCGTTGGAGAGGGGCGGGATGACGTTGCGGATGGCCTGGGGGAGCACGACGTGGCGCATGGCCTGTAAATACCCCATGCCCAGGGAACGCGCCGCCTCCATCTGGCCCTTGTGTATGGACTCGATGCCGGCCCGGAAGATCTCCGCCTCATATGCCGCGTAGCAGATGGTGAGGGCGGCCACCCCAGCCACGAAGGGGTCCAGCTTGAAGCCAAGGTAGGCCAGCCCGTAGTAAACGATGAGGATCTGCAGCAGCAGCGGCATGCCCCGGATGACGTCGATGTAGATGACGGCCAGCACGCGCAGGACCCGCAGGCGCGATATCCTCGCCATGGCGATGATCAGCCCCACGGCGAGGATGAACACCTCCGAGACCACCGCCAGCCTCACGGTGAGCGAAAGGCCTCGCAGCACGTAGGGCATGGACTTGCGGAAGGTGTTCCCGTTGAAGAACTCGTCGATGAAGGTCTTCCCCGCCTCGAAACGCAGGAAGAAAACCACCAGGAAGGCCACCAGGCCCGCAGCGAGAAGGCTTCCCAGGACCCAAAAGACCTTTTTCCACCTCTCGTCGATGTTCATCACCTCCTGATGTCGTCCGCGGCTACACAGAATGCGGCGAGGCGCTTACCGCCACGCCGATCGCCTTCGCCCGCAGCCAGATTGCGCCGCATCGAAAGAACGGCGACCGGCAGAAGCAAGAAGGGCCCGCGAGCGGGCCCTTCCAGGCATCACGGTTCTTCTTCGCATAAGGCACTCTTACGCCTTGCCGAACCACTTCTCGAAGATCCTGTCGTAGGTGCCGTCTTCCTTCATCTCGGAGAGGGCGCTATTGATAGCCTGCAGCAACTGCGTATTGCCCTTCTTCACCCCGATGCCGTACTGCTCGTCGGTCTTGATGGTGGCGACCACCTCCGTCTTGCCCCGGGTCTTGCTGATGTAGGAGTTGACCGGGAAGTCGTTGACTATGGCGTCGATCCTCCCCAGCTCCAGGTCCTCGAAGGCCATGAGTATGGTGTCGTACTTGCGAATCTCCTTGATGCCGGGTATCTCCTCGGCGGTGAACTGGCCCGTGGTGTCGACCTGCACGCCCACCACCTTTCCCGCGAGGTCCGCCTCGCTCTTGATCGCCGTGTTGCCCGACTTCACCGCTATCGACTGGTCGGAATCGATATAGGGGTCGCTGAAATCGATCTCCATCTTCCTCTCGTCGGTGATGGTCATGGCGGACATCACCATGTCGTAATCGCCCGTCTTCAATCCCGGGATGATGCCCTCCCACTTCACGGAGACCACCTCCAGCTCCAGCCCCAGGCGCTCGGCGATCTCCTCGGCGAGCTCCACGTCGAACCCCACCGCTTTGCCCTGGTCGTCGATGGACTCGAAGGGCGGGTAGGTGGTATCGCTCCCCATGAGCAGCTTGCCCTCCCGGATGGTTGTTACCTTCTCCTCCTCCTCTTTCTTCTCTTCCTCCTTCTCCCCGCAACCGGATGCCAGCATGGCCACCGCCAGGAAGAGGACGAGCAGTACGGCCAGCACGGCAAAGGAAGCTTTCCCTCTCATTTTCCCTCCTTGGTTCCCTTTTCCTGCACCTCCCCAAAGACGGTGAAATTATATATTCTCCACCTGCAGATTACAAACCAGCGGGGTTTCGCTTTCGATCTTCGCTTGCAACCAGGAGGTCACATCTTCGGCCGTTGCCCGGCACAAGGCGAAGAGGGTGCCGTGACCGGCCGGGGATCGAAGATGTGGCCCTTGAAAGACGCGGCTACTCTCCGACCAGCTTCTTCACGCTTGCGAGGAGCTCGTCCGGGTCCACCGGCTTCTCGACGTAATCGTCCGCGCGCACCTCCATGCCACGGCTGCGGGGAATCTCCGTCTCCCTGGTCATGCGCGAACCGAAACTGGTGAGGAGCATGAGAGGTATCTTGCTCAACTCGGCGTCGGCGGCGATCTCGTCCGCCGCGGTGAAGCCGTCCTCCACGGGCATGATCACGTCCAGGATGATGAGGTCCGGCTTCACCTCGCGGGCCTTGGCTATGCCCTCGTCCCCGTCGTAGGCCACGACCACCTCATACCGCTCCTCCAGCAAGGTGCGCGTGGCCTCCACGAAATCCCGGTCGTCATCCACCAAGAGGATCCTTTTCATCCTTCCCCCTCCTTTGTCCCCAAGCGACGCGATCCCTTTCTCATACTACATATATCGAACAAAAAGCGCGCGTCTCAACCCCCCTCCCTTGACGCCGCCGCCACGTGCAGCGCCTCTCTCCCGCCGGCCCTTCCAATAGATTCATTCCCCCTCCCCGCCGCGGTGAAACCTACTTTTCTCTCCTGGCCATCGCCTTTTGGATGCGCTCCAGCACCACCTCGGGGTCGATGGGTTTCTCGATGTAATCGTCCACGTCCATGCGCACGCCCGTCTCCAGCTCGTACCTTCTCTGGCTGGCGTCCTCACTCACGGAGGTGAGCACGATTATTGGAATATCTTTCCATTTAGACCAGCGCGGATCCTGCAAGGTCTTGCAGACGCCGTAACCGTCCAGGCGGGGCATGAGCAAATCCAGCACGATGAGGTCGGGGTTCAGCTCCCTTATGCGCGCCAGGCCTTCCTCGCCGTCGCTCGCCGTGTGCACCTCGTATCCTTCGCCCTCGAGCAGGACCGCAAGGGCGTCCACGATATCGGGATCGTCGTCTATCACCAGTATCCTGTGCGGCATGAAAAGCACCTCCTCAGAGCACCGGCCGGGGCAGGAGCCCGGCTCTCTCCATTATCTCGGGGACTATCTCCTCCCACCCGACCGCCTGTACGTGTATGCCGTGCACGCCCGGTATCTCCATCACCTCTTGTACGATCTCGATTATGGCCTTGATCCCCTCCTCCTTGACATCCTTGGCGCCCTCCAGCCTCTTTACCAGCTCGTCGGGGACCTCCACCCCCGAGACGTACTTCTGCATGTAACGCGCCATACCCACGGACTTCACGGGGATGATTCCCGCCAGGATATGCGTTTTCCTGTCCAGCCCCGCCTCGCACACCTCCTCCATCCACCGCCGGAACTTGGGGACGTCGTACACCGCCTGAGTCTGGATGAAATCGGCCCCCGCCTCCACCTTCTTGGCCAGGCGCGCGGTACGGTACTCGAAGGGGTCCGCGTAGGGGTTCTCCACCGCCCCGATGAAGAGAGGCACCTCGCTCCCCACCTCTTCCCCGCAGATGAACTTGCGCTCGTCGCGCATGATCCTCACCGCCTGGACGAGCTGCACCGAGTCTATGTCGAAGACCCCCTTCGCCTCCGGGTGATTGCCGAACTTCACGTGGTCCCCGGAAAGGCAGAGGATGTTGCGTATGTCCATGGCCACCGCCCCCAGCACGTCCCCCTGCAGGCGTATGCGGTTGGCGTCGCGGCAGAGCATCTGCATAACCGCGTCCAGCCCCATGCGGCGCAGCACGGTGCAGGCAACCAGGCTACACAGGCGCACCACTCCCGTCTGGTGGTCGGTCACGTTGAAGGCGTCGGCCGCGTGCCCGATCTGCTCCCCCTTGGCCTCGATGACGCGGGCGGACGCGCTCTTCGGGGGACCGATCTCGGCGGTCACCGCGAAGTAGCCCGCCTCCAGCACTTTTTCCAGGTTGCTTCCCGATTTCACGACTTCCCCTCCTTATACCTGCCCCAGTAATAGAGGTTGCATATGGCCCCCTTCGGTATCACGAAAGTGACGCGGGTCCCCGCGCTCTTTCCCGGAGCGGGGCTCTCGGCCCATATCTGTCCCTGGTGCATCTCGACGATGCGCTTGCATATCGACAGCCCCAGGCCGGTTCCCTCCTGCGCCTCGGGGTCTCCCCGGAAAAAATCGTTGAATATCTTGGGAAGGATCTCCGGCCGGATCCCGCACCCCTCGTCCTCCACATAAGCGATCACCCGATCCTCTTCCTGCCAGGCGCGGAGGAAGATCCTGCCCCCCGACGGCGTGTAGCGGACACTGTTGGAGACCAGGTTGTTGATCAACTGGCACAGGCGCACCTCCGACCCGAATATCTCCGGCAAATCCGGCTCTATATCCACCACCAGCTCGATCCCTTTGGGATCGGTAAGGCCCCGCGCCACCTCCACGCAGCTCTCCAGCACGCTCTTCCAGGAAACCGTCTCCAGCTCCGGGGCGATGATGCCCGCCTCCAGCTTGGAGAGGTCCACGATGTCGCTGATCAACTGGAGCATGCCGTCGATGCGCTTGACGCTCCGCTCCATCCAGGTCCTCTGCTTCTCGTTGACCGGACCCGTGCTGCCGCGCAGGATGACCTTGATATAGCTCTGCACGGCCGCCAGGGGCGCCTTGAGATCGTGGGCCACCATGCGGATGAAATAGAGAAAGTGCTCGTGCTCGTCGCTCATGCGGTGCAGTTCCTGCCTGGCCTTCTCCGCCTCCTGCTCCACGCGGTCGCGCTCCTCCTCCTTCTCCAGCACCAGCCCGGAGAGCTCCGCTATGGAGTCCAGGAAGTCGATCTCGTCCTTCGAGAAGTCACGCCGCTTGGAGGTGTAAATGCGCATCACGCCCCGTATGCCGCCGTAGGAACGCATGGGTATGGAGAGCATGGATGCGATGCCTTCCTTCTCCGCGGCCTCCGGATACTGCACCCGCGGGTCATGCAGGGCATCCTTGACGGCCACCGCCCTCCCCGCCAGGACTTCCCTCATGGTCTCGTCGATCTCCACGGGCCCCTTGTCTATGTACTCCTTGCTGATGCCGTAGCTCATGCGGCGGTAGAGCTTGTCCCCCTCCGGACTCAACACCAGCAGGGAGCACCCCTTCGCGCCCGTTCCCTTGGTAATGGACTCTACGATGGCGCGCAGGACGTTTTCCACGCCCACGGCGGCGATGACGGGTTTGGATATCTCGTAAAGCAGTTGTTTTCTCATGCTTCCTCATCGCCAGCTTTTTCCGGCGGAGGAACCGGTATGCGCGCACGTCTGGCGCCTCCGCTCAAGGACTTGCTCCAATCCTTGTAGGGGCGGACGAGGGAGAGCTCCCCGAGACGCCCCAGGGCTTTCATGCGATCGTGGATAAGCTGCCAGCCGCAGGGAAGCTCGGGGTCCACCTCGCATTTGCCCCCCACCGAACCCCCGCAGGGTCCGTTGAAGAGGCCCTTGGCGCAATGGACGATGGGGCATATGCCGGCGTAATCGCCCAGCAGGCATTCCCCGCACTGGGCGCATTCCTCCATGAAGAAACCGGGCTCCGCCTCCCTGCCGATGAAGAGGGTGTCCAGGGCGGGAAGCGTGGGCAAGTCGGTGTAATCCGACACCATGCGCACCCCCAGGGAACAGGCCATCACCAGGACGGCCTGTGCCTTTTCCAGCAGGGGCGTCAATTCCTCGCGGGCCTCGTAGGAGAGGGGCTCGCAGGCCACGGGCAGGACGGTGCGCGAGACGATCTCCCAGCCCTTCTCCCCCAGCAGCGTCGCCATCTCCTCCACTTCCCGCAGGCCCCCGGTCTCGGCCATGGCGGGACAAGTCCCGCAGCCGACGACGGCCACCCTCTTTGCCGTCCCCAGCATCCTCGCGATCTCTTCCGGCTTTTTCTGCCTGGTGATGCTCTTCATCTTTACCCCCTAAACGGTCTTGCCCCCGGCTTTAGCCGCCGCACGCACTCCACCCTCTTCCGGCAGGCGGAAGTCTTCCGGGAAATCCTCGAGGCAGGTTATCAGCGCAGGAAAGACCTCCCCCAGCCTCGGGCACAGCGCCAGCTCCTCCGCTTCCCGCAACATCGCGGCGAGCTCCCCCGCATCTCTCTTTCCCTGCTCACCCCCGATCATCGACCTCACCATCCTCGCGGCCGCCGCCGGTGCCGTCCTTCCCGGAGAGCATCCTCCACAACATCCTTCCTCCAGGCCCTCCAGTAGATGCACAGCCCAGCGCGCCATGCGCGTGGCATCCGTGAGGACGGTCACCTTGCGCGCCCCGCGGGGTATTGCGAACTCTTCCCCGCACAGCAAGGCGCCGCCGGCGACCCCTTCCGCAAAGACGGCCCTGGGCTCTCCGCCGTCTTCCTTCTCCCGCAGCAGCCCCCTCGCCTCCGCTGCGCGCAGGCGGCGCGGCAATTCCATCCAGCGGGGCAGCTCACCGGGAACGCTCACCAGCAAGGTCTCCCGGTCATGGCCCTCCCCTTTCCCGGCGGCGCCTTCCAGCAGCCAGGGCAGCCGCCAGAGGGAGGCGGCAGCAAGCACCGCCATGGCCGGCTCCAAGCGTCCGGCCCCATCCCGCCCGCACAGCGACGCCGCCCTCCAAAGCATCACGCCCTGCAACACAGAGGCCACCCCTATATCCCGCGAGCATGGTATATGCACCGGCCCCTTGAAGACGCGGTACCCGATCTCCAGTGCGGGGAGCATCTCCTCCGCCGCCGCGCGCAGGCGACCCGCGACCTCGGCCCGGTCCCAGGGGACGTAGAACACCAGGCTTCCCGTCCCCATGGCCGCCGCCGCCAGCGCTGCTCCGGCCACCACCGCCCGCGGGTGCGAGCGAGCCAGGGCAAGGTCGGGGCTGTTCTCTGGCGAACCTCCCACCGCGTCGCAGACGAGAGCGGCGGGAGCGCGCACATCCCCCGTCGCCATCTCCCGGAGGCCAGGCCATGCGTCCTCCAACAACCGGAGGACCGCTGCCGGGTCTTGCGCGACGCGCTGCAAGACTTCGCCCCCGAAAAGGGCGGGCAATGCGCCCCCCTGCAGCGAGGACAGCCAGGGCGGGGGCTCTTCCTCCCGGTAGCGCGACACGGGAAAAGATGCGTCTTCCGGCGTGGCGGGAAAGGCGGAAAGGTCCCTTCTCCTCACTGATCTGGCAATATCTTCCAAATCATGCGGGGTTACCCCCTGCAACATCCTCTCCTCTCCTCCGGGCATCTGGATGACCAGGGCGGGGGAACGGTGCGGCTGCACCAGTCCGGGGTCGCAGGCCACCTCCGCCACTCCCCGCAACCCCTCGCGCAATCCATCCAGCAGATAACGGGCGTCCCTCGCGGCGCAGGCCGGTCCCGTGCACACCCGTACCAGCGGTTGCCGCGAAGGAAACCGGGTCAGCTCCGGGAACTGGGTGAGGAAACCGTAGACCCTGCTGGCGGGGATGCGCAGGATGCGCGCTATCCTCTCCACCGTCTCTCCATCCAGGCGGCCTTCTCTTTCGCGGGCTTCCAGGAGCAAGGGCATAAGCTCAGGTTGCGGGGGCTGGGGCATCGCCAATCCCTCCTTCCACTTTCTCCGCCTTGACCGCGCACACCTTGAGGTCCGGGATCTTGCTCACCGGGTCCAGGGCCGGGTTGGTGAGCAGGTTGGCGTTTTCCTCGCTGAAATGGAAGGTAGCGAAGACCATTCCCGGCTGCAGGCGGCGAGAGAGATGGGCGCGGCTCAACATGCTGCCGCGCCGCGAGGTGAGACGCACCTTATCCCCCTCGCGCAAGCCAAGCCTCTCGGCGTCCTCGCAATTGAAGGAAACCCAGCCCCGCGGCACCTCTTCCGCCAGGCTGCGCGCCCTGCGGGTCAGGGAACCGGAATGGTAGTGGAAGAGCAGGCGTCCCGTGGTGAGCAGAAAGGGGTATTCCTTGTCCGGCAATTCGTCGGGAGGGCGGTAATGCACTGGCGTGAGCCTTCCCCTTCCCCTGGGAAAGGATTCCACGTGCAACACGGGGGTTCCCGGGTGAGCGGGGCCGGGACAGGGCCATTGAATCCCGCCCTCCTCCAGGCGTTCATGGGATATCCCGGCATAGGAGGGGGTCAGCGAGGCGATCTCCTCCATGATCTCCGCCACGGTCTCGTAAACCATGCGATAGCCCAGACGCGCCGCCAGTTCCATGATCACCGCGTGATCTTTCCTCGCCTCTCCTGGAGGCTCCACCGCCTTGCGCACCCTCTGCACGCGCCTCTCCGTGTTGGTGAAAGTCCCCTCCTTCTCGGCGAAACACGTGCCCGGCAGCACCACGTCAGCCAGCTCAGCGGTCTCGGTGGGGAATATGTCCAGCACCACAAGGTAATCCAGGGAGCGGAGAGCCTCCTCCACGTGGCCGACGTCCGGGTCGGTCACCATGGGATTTTCTCCCAGCACGAAAAGGGCGCGTATCTCCTTCTTTCGCGCCGCTTCCATCATTTCAACCACCGAAAGGCCGGGTGTGGACGGCAGCTCCCTGCCCCACGCGAGGGAGAACTTTCCGTTTGCCTCGGGGTCGTCCACGCGCTGATAGCCGGGCAACACGTTGGGCAGAGCGCCCATGTCGCAGGCGCCCTGCACGTTGTTCTGGCCGCGCAGCGGATTGATCCCCGCACCCCCCTTGCCCAGGTTCCCGGCGAGCAGCGCCAGGTTTGCCAGGGCCATGACGTTGTCCGTGCCCGTGACGTGCTGGGTGATGCCCATGGCATAGAGGATGGCGGCGCGCTCCGCGCCAGCGTACATGCGGGCCGCCTCCCTCAGGCCGGCGGCGGGGATGCCGGTGATTTCCTCCGTCTCCTCCGGGGTATAGCCTCGCAGGGCTTCCCGCAGCTCCTCGAAGCCCTCCGCCCTCTCCCGCAAGAAATCGCCGTCGTATAGCCCCTCGTCTATGATTACCCTGGCCATGGCGTTGATCCATGCCACGTCGGTGCCGGGCCGGGGGCGCAGGCACAGGGTGGCGAAACGTTCTATGTCAAGCTCGCGTGGATCCACGACGATCAGCTTGCTACCCCCTGAGAGCGCCGCCTGTTTCAGCACCTGGCCGATGACGGGGTGGTTGACGGTCGTGTTGGTCCCGGTAAGCAGGATCACCTCCGCCTGGCTCAGGTCGGAGATGGAGTTGGTCATGGCTCCGCTCCCCAGGGATGCCGCCAGGCCGGCGACGGAGGAGCTGTGGCATAAGCGGGCGCAGTGATCGATGTTGTTGGTGCCCATCACCGCGCGCGCGAACTTCTGCAGGAGGTAGTTTTCCTCGTTGGTGGCCTTTGCGGAGGAGAGAAAGGCGATGGCCTGCGGGCCGTGCCGGTTCCTGACCTCCGCCAGCCGCGCGGCGACCTCATCCAGCGCCTCCTCCCACTCCGCCTCCACGAGCTCGCCGCCCTTTCTCATAAGCGGCTTGCGCAGACGATCCCGGTGATGCACGAAATCGAGGCCGAAGCGGCCCTTCACGCACAGGCTTATATCGTTCACGGACGCGGTTACTCCCGCCGCCACACCGACGATGCGGTTTTCGCGCACCCTGAGTTCGAGGGAACATCCCACCCCGCAGTATGGACAGGTGGTGACCACCCGCTTCTCCTCCGTTCCCTGGTGCAGGAAAGGCTTCGCGATCAGGGCACCTACGGGGCAAAGGGATGTGCACAGGCCACAGTACTCGCACGGCGAGGAATCCACGCTCGTGTCCATGGCCGCGGACGGCCGCGCCAGCTTTCCCGTCCCCTGCATCTCGTAGACGCCGACTCCCTGCACTTCCTGGCAAGCCCGTATGCAGATGCCGCAGGAGATGCACTTGGAGAGGTCACGCAGGTAAAAGGGGTTGGCGTCGACCACCGTGCGCAGGTCCTGCCCGAAAGGCAGCTCCCTTCCGCTGATTCCCTCCACCGCCGCCAGCGCCTTCAGGGAGCAGGCGTTGTTCTCCTCGCAGACCTCGCAATGGAGGGGGTGGGCGGAGAAGATGAGCTCGATGGCCGTGCGCCGGGCCTTTCTCACCCTCTCCGTATCCAGAAGGACGGACATCCCTTCGCGCACCCGCGTATCGCACGCGGTGACCAGGCGGCCGGTCGCTTCCTCCTCCACCACGCACACCCGGCAGGAACCCGCCGGGTAGAGCGCGGGGTGGTGGCAGAGAGCGGGTATGCGGAAACCCGCCCTTTCCGCCGCCTGCAGGAGCGAGTCCCCCTCCTCCGCCGCCACGTCGATTCCGTTCACCCTGATCTCCACCATCTCCCACCTCCAATTCCGCGCTGAACGAGGGACGCGCTTAGCTCCATGTCCTGGAAACGGCTGCGGAGTTGCCTCGACGGGTGGGATGTGTTCTCTATCTACGCCTCGTGTGCTGCCAGCGACCCTTGCCCCCTGTTTCGCGCCGCAACGTGTAGAGATTTATACCCAGGTGCGGGGAGGGAATAAACCTTGCCCGCCCGGAAGCGACCAAGACGGTGTGCAGCCCGGAAAGCCTCCGCGCGCGAAGGGGCGCGAGCGTCTCCCCTATCCCCGGCACTGCGATGAAGAAGCCCGTGCCCCGAGAGATGCACGCTGTTCCTTATACGCGTTCAATCGCCGCGCGCCGCCTCCCTCTCCCGCGCCGCGCGGTAGGCGTGGAGGGCGGCAAGGGTGCGGGCCGCCCGCTCGGGGGAATGGAGCACGGGGATGCCGAGCCCCAGGGCATGGTCCAGGTCGTCAACGAAACCCTTATCGCCGATGGAGCAGACCACCAGGGGCTTCCCCGGCGCTATCTCTCGCAGGGAAGCGGCGCTCCCCATGAAGTCCTTCACCGACACCCCACGCACCATGAACTCCCGGAAGACCGCGAAGGGCATGACCACGATGGACAGCACCATGTCGATGCCGGGATCCTCCATGAGGGCCTGCATGGCGGGCAGGTAGGCGCCGGAGGGACCCACGTCAAGCGGATTGCGCACGTTCATCCAGCGGGGGGCGATGGCGCGCATGCGCCGCGTCGTATCCTCGTCCAAGGGAGGCAGGCGCAAGCCCGCCTCCACGGCGGCGTCGGTGGCCAGCGCCCCCAGGGAACCGCTGGAGGTGGCGACGCCCAGCCGGTTCCCCGCCGGCAGTGGCTGCGTGGAGAAGACCCTGGCCAGGTCGACCAGCTCGTCCAGGCTCCGGGCGCGCACGGCTCCCGCCTGGCGGAAGGCCGCCTCGTAGAGGTCGTCTTCCCCCGACATGCTGCCGGTGTGGGAGGCGGTAGCCTCCCGCCCCTTGCCGGTGCGCCCGCTCTTGAGGATAAGCACCGGCTTGTCCGCGTTCACCCGGCGCAGCGTCTTCAGGAACCGGCGGCCGTCGGCGGCCCCCTCCAGGTATATCATGATCAGGCGCGTTTCGGGGTCATGGTGGAGGTAATCGAGCACCTCGCACTCGTCCACGTCCATGCGGTTTCCCAGGGTCACCGCCTTGGATATGAACACGCCCCGCTGGTGAAGGTCGTCCAGGAGGATGTTGCCGAAGACCCCACTCTGGGCGATGACCCCCACGCCGCCCGGCACGAGCGCCTCTTCCATCAGTTCCACGGTGGAGAAGCGGTTGGCGGTGTTGATCACCCCCACGCAGTTGGGCCCGATGACGCGCATCCCAAAGCGCGCGGCCGCCTCCCGGCAAAGCTCCTGGCGGGCCCTTCCCTCCTCGCCTACCTCGGTAAACCCCGCGCTCTCGATGACCACGTGCCCGATGCCGCGCTTCCCCAGCTCGTCGAGGGTACGCGGCACCGCCTCGGCGGGGACGATGACCACCGCGAGGTCGGGATTTCCCGGCACGTCCGCGACGCTCTCATAGAGGGGCAGCCCGTGCAGCTCCCCGCCGGCCGGGTTCACCAGGTAGAGACGGTCGCCCCATCCCTGCCTCTGCAGGGCGAGGGGCAGCACGTAGCCGAAGCCGGGCGAGCGCCTTGCCCCCACGATGACCACGCCCCGGGGCTCGAAGAAGGGCCTGAGGTCCGTTATGTCCCGAGCATTCCCGCTTTCCATGTTCTCCTTCCCCGCGTCACAAGGCCCATGCCCTGCCGGCAGCCGCTTACCGCTGCCCCCGCACCAAGCCGTGCAAGCGACATTATACCAACAACCCCGTTGAGCTCGCCTTGCTCCCTTCCCGTATCACGGGGACCGACCCGCGCCCCTTCGCTCACGTGGAAGCGACGTCCGCGAACAGCCAGGTGGAAAGGTAGCGTTCCCCGCTATCGGGCAGGACCACTACCAGGAACTTTTCGCGGTTCTCCGGCCGCCGCGCCACCTGCAGGGCGGCCCAGGTAGCGGCCCCCGACGAGATGCCGGCCAGGATTCCCTCTTCCCGCGCCAGCCGCCGCGCCATGGCGCCGGCGTCCTCGTCCCTCACCTTCACGATCTCGTCGATAAGCTCTCTCCTCAGCACCTTGGGGACGAAGCCCGGGCCGATGCCCTGTATGCCGTGGGGCCCGGGACGGCCGCCGGAGAGCACCGGGGAAGCCTCCGGCTCCACCGCCACCACCCGGAGGTACGGCTTGCGTTCCTTGAGCGCCCCGGCCACCCCGGTGAGGGTGCCGCCCGTGCCTACCCCGCTCACCAGGATATCCACCGCACCGTCGCTGTCCTCCCATATCTCCCTGGCGGTGGTATCGCGGTGAGTGGCCGGGTTGGCGGGATTCTCGAACTGCCGCAGCATCACGCCCCCGGGGGTGGAGCGCAGCAACTCCTCCGCCTTCTCCACCGCTCCCCGCATGCCATCGGCCCCCGGCGTGAGCACCACCTCCGCACCAAGTATTTCCATGATCTTCCTTCTCTCCACGCTCATGGTTTCCGGCATGGTGAGCATCAGCCGGTAGCCGCGGGCGGCGCAGACGAAGGCCAGGGCGATGCCCGTGTTGCCGCTGGTGGGCTCGATGACCACGCTGCCTTTCCCCAGCAGTCCCCTGCGCTCCGCGTCCTCCACCATGCCCACCCCGATGCGGTCCTTGACGCTGGACAGGGGGTTGCGGGACTCCAGCTTGGCGTAGACCCGCGCAAGGCACCCCTCCGTTACCCGGTTCAACCTCACCAAGGGGGTGTTGCCGACCGTCTCGGTGATGTCCCCGTACAACCTGGGCATCGCATCCTCCCTTCCGCTCCTCGATCCCAACGCGGCGCGCCGCACACGCCGCCATGGCGCGCTCGGCGCGGCCGGGAATACCTACCTTTACAGGGCTTCAACACGGTGAGATGAATCGCACCGTCTCTTCCGTTGCGAAGTGCCGCCAGGCTTTAGGGGACCCTCCGACGCGGTTCCCCGCCCGCTTCAGGCCTTGATCTTCTTCCACCCCGCCGGCAGTAGTTCCATCACCCGGTCGCGGATGAACTCGTTGTCCTCCTCCTCCGCCAGGCGGAAGAAGACGTCGAAGGGGATGTCCTGGCGGGAGACGAAATCGGTGACGATCCTGATCATCCTGGCGATGAGCTTCATGCCCTTCTTGTCCATGGGGACGGTATCCACCCACTGCCGCAGCGTTTCCACCTGCTGGATGAAGCGCCCCTCCGCCTTTTCTCCCAGCTCTTCCAGGACCTCGTACATGCGCCTCTTGGGAGGCAGGGTGAAGAGCTTGCCGATGTTGACCTGTATGCCTCCGTCCTCCCGCTTGTATACGGCGACGGGAAGGATGGGGGCGGGGGCGGCCCGCGCCAGGTTGGCCACCCCGAAGTGGAAGGGCTTGACCTCGCCCGGCTTGCTGCGGGTGCCCTCGGGGAAGACGAAGACCAACTCTCCCCGCCGCAGGTACTTGAGGCTGAGGCGGATGGCGTCCGAGTTGTCCCCTCCCGAGCGGTCGATGGGGATGACCCCGAAGACCTTCCAGAGCATCTTGCCCAGGAAACCCTCCGCCCCCGTCTCGATCTCCTTCTTGGCCCAAGGCCACATCTGGTAATGGAGGAGGGCCGGTTTCAGGGCCAGGGCGATGGCCACGATATCCGTGCTGCCCTGGTGGTTGGAGACCACGATGAAGGGACCGTAACGCGGGACGTTCTCACGCCCGGCGACTCCGAGCCTGTATTTCTTGGACCTCGCCACCAGGGCGAAGGGTATCCTTATTATCACGTACCGTAACCACATCCGCCATTCCCGCCTTGCCTCAGCGCCTTCTCATCCCCTTGCCTGCATCTTAACCGAGCGGGGGACGGATGTCACCCTCGCCCCGGCCACCAGGTAGAATGTAGGCAGGGGCACCCGGTTCGCGAGGCGGACGGAGCAGGGATGCAAGGCCGCCCGCACCAGGCCCCGGACACTTGATAGGCAAGGTGAAGGCATGGCAGCCAAGGGGACGCGGCGCGACTGGGACGTGATCGTGGTGGGAGCGGGGCTGGGAGGGCTCACCGCCGCCGCCCGGCTGCTGCGGGAAGGCTTGCGGGTGCTGGTCCTGGAGGCGGCTTTCCATCCCGGCGGAACCGCCTATTGTTACCGGCGGAAGGGCTATCATTTCCCCATGGGACCCCTGGGCTTCGCCCATCCCGAACTGGTCGCCGGAATCCTTTCCCGGGCGGGCATAACGGAACCCCTCTCTTTCCGGCGCGTGCTCTACCGCCTGCGCGCCTTCGGCTTATCCGCACCCCTCTCCCTGCCTTTCGGGGACATGGTGGCGGAGCTCTCCACCCTCTTCCCACGGGAGACGGAGGGGGTGGCGAGGTTCTTCGGGGACATGGCCTCGCTTTCGGAGTCCTTGCGCACGCGCACGGGCGCCGTGCTGCCTCCGGCGCGGGCCTCGACACGGGAAAAGAACGCACAACCCCGGGAGGTTGCCGGCGCGCGAGAAAACCACGGCGTGCCTTACGGAGGCTTCCCGGGCGGCAACGGTCCCGCGCAACCCCCGGATGCTTCCGCAAGCGCCGCTCGTTACCTGGAAAATATAACCAAGGATTGGCGTCTGCGGCGCATCCTGGGAAGCACGGGCACGCGGGAGCCCTACACCGGACTGGGTCTCCTGGCCGCCACGTGGTCCCTGCTTTGCGAGAGCGGCATCCACTATCCCCAAGAGGGGATGCGCCGGTTCTGCGACCTCCTGGCCGCTCTCCTCAGCCGCAAGGCAGCTCCCGCCGGGTTTTCGCAAGGCCACATGAGCCGCGCCGCGAGGGCGCGGAGCCTCCCATGGCCGGGCGCGCCCCGGGACGGCTCTTACCCGGAGAGCGACGCGGGGCCATCACGCGGCCTGCTTCTCCTGGGCAGCCGCGTCTCCCGTATCCTGGTGGAGAAGGGCAGGGTGAGGGGAGTGCTGACGGAAGACGGGGCTTCCTACCACGCGCCCGCCCTCGTCTGCAACGCCGACTTCAAAGAGGCATTCCTGCGGCTGCTGCATGCAGGCGACGTCCCGGAGGGGCTCGTGCGGTCGGTCTGCGCTGCCAGGCAGACCTCCTCCAACCTGCAGGTTTGCCTGGGCGTGGATGCCGACAAGACGGATCTCTCCGCCTTCCGGGAGGGTCACCGCATCATCTACCGCCGCGGGAACGCCACCGTCCCGCCCCGCGACGAGGTCCCCGACTGGGCGTCGCGCGAGATCGATCCCCGGGACCTTGCGGGCGGGGAACTGGAAGTGGCCTTGCTGAGCGCCGACGACCCTTCCCTGGCCCCGGAAGGCAAGGCGGTCTTAGTCATCCGCACCTCCGCCGAGTTCCCTCACTTCAGCGCCTATCGCCCCGCCCCAGGCGCGAGGGCGGCCTCCTATTTGCCCTACAAGAGGCGCCTGGCCCTGGGGCTGCTGGCGGAGGTTTCCGGCCTGCTCCCCGGCCTGGAAAGCTCCCTCGAGGTCATGGACGTGGCCACGCCGCTTACCTTCGAGGAGCGGGGCGGGCGCAGCGAGGGCGCGGTGGCGGGGTGGTCCTGGGATTTCCGCGACCACCCCTGGAGCGAGGCGCGCGAACTGGTGCGCACTCCCCTGGAGGGCCTTTTCATGGCCGGTTACCAGGCCTTCTCCATGCTGGCCCTGGGCGGGGTCCCCTCCGCCATGCTCGGCGGATTGCGGGCCGCGGAATATATCCTTGCCGGTGCGGGTCCCGCGCCGCATATGGATATCCCCATCCCCGCATCCCCGCGCCCCGCCTCCCGCTGATCCGCGCTATCGCACTTCATTTCGTAGGCGGTGAAACATCCCCAAAGGGAGAGAGGGCGATGCGGCATCGACGGCGCTTCTCCCATGCAAGCCAACGCTTCATGTAAGCCTACCTTATGCCGATTATCAATTGACAGGAAAGAAGCCGCGCAGGAGGTACGATCCCCCTAAATGCGGAGGAAAACGGGTGGGCGGACGAGGCCGCCGGAAAAGCGCCGGCGGCAGCGTGTCCCGTGCGATCGGGCTCGGGAATGAGCTCTTGCCACCCTGGCCAGAAGGACGGGAAGGGACGCCATCGGAATGAGGTAACGGAGGGAGAGGTTTGTCCTTACGCAGGAAGGCCATACTGCTTTCCATTCTGGTTTTCGCGGTCCTCATGGGGCTGCTGCACCTGCTGTCCTGGGTTTTCGTCATGGGGGGGTACCGCGAACTGGAAAGGCAGGAGGCGGAGGAGAACGCCGCGCGCGCCGCCGACGCCGTCCGCAGCGAGATAGACAACCTCTCGCTCACGGCTCGAGACTGGGCCTTCTGGGATGACACCTACGCTTTCATGGAGGATCACTCCCAGGAGTACATCGACGCCAACCTGAACGAGGGCTCCCTCGCGCGCATACGCGTGCAGGCCATCGTCTTCCTCGACACGGAGGGAAGGGTCTTTTACGCCAAGGGCGTGGACCTCGTTCTGGAGAGGGAGATGCCCACCCCGGCGGGCCTCCTCGCGCACCTGTCGCAAGGCTCCCCCCTCCTGCAGCCCATAAGCAGCGGGGAGGGGTCGTCTGGGTTGCTCATGACGTTCGAGGGGCCTTTCATGGTCTCCTCCCAGCCTATAATCACCAGCAAGGGCGAGGGCCTCCCGCGGGGCGCACTGGTCATGGGGCGCCTGCTGGACGTGGCGGAGATGGCGCGCATCACCGCCCCATACCGCCTGGAAATCGAGTTCGGGGGCGTAGGCCTGCAGGCGGCCGACGCCGACTGGGAGCGGGCGGAAAACCGGTTGCTTGCGGGAGAGGAGTTCCCCGTGCAGGTACAGGACTCGCACCATATTCACGGTTACGCCATGCTGCGGGATATCTACGGGAACCCCGCCCTCATCCTGCAGGTGGGCATGGAAAGGGGCATCTATCACGCGGGTCTGCGGACGCTCATCTATTTCATGGCTTTCCTGACCGTTTCCTGCCTGGCCGTCTTCGCCTTCAGCCTCCTCCTGCTGGAGAGGCTCTTCCTGCGCCGGGTAGGCCAAGTCGACAGGGAGATCGCCGCCATAGGCGAGGCCGGTGACCCCTCCCTCCGCGTCACCGCCAGCGGAAACGACGAGATCGCGAGCCTCGCGCGCTCCATAAACGCCACCCTGGACAGGCTGGAGGGCGAGGAGCGGCGTTTCCGCTCCCTCATCGAGAACTCCCTGGACCTCATCGTCATCCTCGACGCGGAGGGGAGGGTCGCCTACCAGAGCCCCTCCGCCTCAAAGGTGCTGGGTTACGACGGCCGCGAGCTGGCGGACAAGGACGTCTTCGACCTCATCCACCCGGAGGACAGGGGTTGGGCCCGCGAGGTATTCCTGAAGTCCCTGCGGCGCTACGGCTCGCGGGGCCACCACGAGATCCGTTTCCGCCATCGCGACGGCACCTGGCTCCAATTGGAGATAACCGGCTACAATCTCCTGAAAGACCCGGCCGTAAAGGGGGTGGTGATCAACGCTCGCGACGTCAGCGAATCCAGCCGCGCCCACGCCCGCCTGGAGACCCTCAACCGCCTCTTCACCTCCCTGGGCCCGGACGTCATCACCAACATCGAACGGGTGATCCTCGCCTCGAGGGAAATCCTGGAAGTGGACCACGTCTCCTACATACGCCTGGAAAAGGGGCGGCTCTCCCTCCTTCTCACCACCCGGCACGGGGTTGACTTCCACGTCCACGATAATCCCGAGGACTGCTTCCTCAGCGAGCTCATAAAGGACGACGCCCGCGAAACGGTGGCTACCGGGAAGGAAGCACTGCGGGACCGCTGCCGCAACTGCGGCTTCTCCACGCGCGGCAGGTATTCCTCCTCCGTCAGCCACCCCGTCGTATGCAAAGGAAAGACCATCGGCTTCCTCTCCGTTTTCAACAGGGCGGAAAGGGAGCTCTCGCATGGCGAGATGGAGATGCTGGGTACCCTGGCGCGCGCCCTTGCGGTGGAGGAGGAGCGCCTCTCCCACGAACAGGGCCTCAAGGACTTCATCGACATCGCCTCCCACGAGCTGCGCCATCCCATAACCCTCATGAAAGGGTACGCCATAACTCTCCTCGATTACGAGGAGAGAATGACGCAGGAAGCAAAAAGGGAGGTATTGGAGGCGATAAGCGCGGGCGCGGACCGCCTGGACATGTTGCTGCGAGAGCTGCTTGACGTCTCCCGCATCGAGCGGGGGCGCTTCTCCCTCAACCGGAGGAGCACGCAGCTCGCTTCCCTGATCGAGCTCGCCGTCGAGGAGATGGAGAGCAAGGGTTTCGCGGGCCGCTTCAGGATATCCGTGCCTCCCGGGCTGTCCCCGCGCCAGATCGACCCCGAGAGGATAACCCGCCTCCTCATCATCCTGCTGGACAACGCGGTCAACTACTCGCCCGACGGCACGGAGGTGGAGATCTCCGTGGCGGAGCGCTCCGGCGAGTTGTTGGTCTCGGTCATGGACCGTGGCCCTGGAGTGCCCGAAGACGACTGGGGGCGCATCTTCGAGCGCTTCTACCAGGTGGAGGAGGTGCTGCACCATTCCAGGCCGGGAATGGGGCTTGGCCTCTACATCGCGAGGGAGATCGTGGAGGCGCACGGGGGACGCATCTGGTACGAGCCCCGTCCCGGGGGCGGTTCCATTCTCCGCTTCACCCTCAGGTGAACCAGCCCTCTCTCCCCGCAAAGCGGTTCCCGCGATTTCCCGGCTCGCCGACGCCGCGCATGCGCCGCGCGCCACCCATTCCCCTTCTCTCGCAAGGAGCGCTGCGGCATGGATTTTCACGTCATGCGCCTTTTTGCTATATTAATGGCGGGTAGAGAGGCATCAGGCGGCTATTGGCACGGGAACGCGTTTTAACAAGCCGGCTTCGACCAGGAAACCACAGGGCAGGAGAAGCCTTTCCGGAAGGTGCCGTAAAGGGATTCCGGTCGCGCTCCACGCCGCGTCATGGACATATGAGCGCAGAAAGGGATGGAGGTCGCTACGGTAAGGAGGGGGTAGTATGAGTGACGTTTATGCCGGTAAGCCATGGTTGCAGAACTACGACGAGCACGTTCCGCCCACCCTGCAGTACGAGGAGAAGACCTTCGCCGAGAAGTTCCTGGAGATGGTGGAGAGATACCCGGACAAGGCATGCATCATCTACATGGGCCATACCATCACCTACCGCCAGATGGACAGGCTTTCCAACCAACTGGCCGCCTACCTCATCGCGCAAGGCCTGAAGCCCGACGATGTGGTGGGCATGCACATGCCCAATATCCCCGCCCACTACATCGGCGTCGTGGCGGTGCAGAAGGCGGGGGGCGTTTCCACGGGCTTGAGTCCCCTGCTCACCGCCCACGAGATGGAGCACCAGCTCACGGACTCCGGGACCAAGATAGTCATGACCACGGACATCCTCTTCGAGAAGATCGCCGAGGTGGCCGACAAGTCCGCCTTTTCCACGGTGGTCGTCAGCGCCATCTCCGACTTCATGCCCACGGCATTACGCGTCCTGGGGAAGCTGGCCAAGAAAATCCCCAGCGCGGAGACAGGGCCCCTGGCCGGCAAGAAGGTGGTGCGTTTTCTGGAGGCCATCCGGGACATGCCCGACGAACCGGTGCTGGTGAAGCGGTCCATGGACGACCTCATCTTCCTCATGTACACGGGAGGGACCACGGGGCCCTCCAAGGGGGCCATGCTCACCCAGCGCAGCTACATGGACAACCGCCTGCAGACCCTTGCCTGGCTGGACCTCAAGACGGATGAGGTGGCCGTTTCCGCCTTTCCCCTCTTCCACATAGCGGGCCTTGCCCTGGGAGGATTTTCCATGACCAACGGGGCCACCCAGGTCTGCGTGCCCGATCCGCGCGACACCCACCGCCTGGTGTCCTTCATCAAGAAGCACAAGCCCACCATAGTGGTCAACGTGCCCACCGTCTTCTACCAGTTGATGAAGCAGGAGAGCTTCAAGAAGCTCGATTTCAGCGGCATCAAGTTCTGCCTCAGCGCGGCGGCCCCCTTCCCGCCGGAGAGCATCGGCGAGCTGGAGAGCGTCGTCGGAGAGAACCGCTTCATCGAGCTCTACGGCATGACCGAGACCAGCCCCGTAACCTGCTGCAACCCCCGCTACGGCAAGAAGAAGCCGGGCTCCATCGGCATGCCCCTTTCCGACACCGAGTTCAAGCTGGTGGACCCCGAGACGGGGCAGCTTGCAGCCCAGGGCGAGCCCGGCGAGATCGCCGTGCGCGGCCCCCAGCTCATGAAGGGGTACTACGATAAGCCGGAGGAGACGGCCAACGCCGTGCGGGACGGGTGGATGTACACCGGTGACGTGGCCTACATGGACGAGGATGGCTACTTCTACATCGTGGACCGCGTGAAGGACATGGTGAACGTCTCCGGTTTCAAGGTCTTCACCCGGGAGCTGGACGATGTCATCGCCAAGCACCCCGACGTGGACCTGGTCGCCTCCATCGGCGTGCCCGACCCCGACCGCCCGGGGTCGGAGCGGGTGGCGGCCTTCATCATCCTCAAGCCGGGCGTGGAGAAGGGCGAGGCGGAGAAGGAGGAGCTGCTCCAGTACCTGCGCGACAACGTGGCTCCCTACAAGGTCCCCAAGGTCATCGAGTTCGTGGACCAGCTTCCCCAAAGCGGCGTGGGCAAGATCCTCAAGCGCGAGCTCAGGGACATGGTCAAGGAAAAGCTCCGCTAAGCACCCCGATCCGCAAATACGGGAGCGGGCGAGCGACGCAAGCCCGTCCCCTTGCAAGCGCGACTCTTCCACGGGAGAGACGTGTTTCGCGCGCGAGGGAGCGGACAGCCGGTCACCGGTGCCCTCCGTGGCGGGCCGGCCGCGCGGCTTCGGGAGCGGGCGAGCGACGCAAGCCCGTCCCCACATGCAGACCGCATCCATGAACCGGGTTGCCTGGCGATAGAGCCCGTCATTCAAGCCCGCGGGCGTGAAGCGACGCCGGCTCCGCGAGAAAGCGCGGCCCGGCCCCGTTTAGCGCGGCAAACCGGTGACGGACCGCCACAATGCGGGATCAGGCGGAGAGCGCGACCTCCAGGTCACCCGCCTCGTCGAGGCTCCACCTCATGCGCGTCTCCACGCCGTAGAGACTCTCGTGCATCCCCTGGACGAGCCCCGCCACCACCACGGGCAGGCACACGTTGCGCAGGCGCATCTCCAGCCCGCGGGCGTCCACCTGCAGGGAACCCAGGTTGCCCAGCCCCCGTAGAGCGAGCTCGCGTCGGAAAGCCTCCTCGTCCTCGAGCAGCTCCCGGGGCAGCATGCCGCCGCGCCCATGCTCCCGCACGGCATCCACCATCATGGCGGTTATCTCCTCGCCCAATTCCTTTCCCAGCTCCTCGAAGATGGGCATGATGAGATTGGGCCCGCTTATGGAAAGCCGCCGGCCGGTGACCTTGCTGGTGATGGTCCCCTCCGCCACGTCCCACTGGTAGTTGAGCAACATCTTCGGCACTCCGCAGGAACCGCACCTCTCCAGCTCGAGATCGCCGTCCCGGTGCTCGTACTTCCGGGGCGCCAGCCTCGCGCTCAGGTCCTCGGGGTGAGGCGAGGGAAAGGCGGTTATCTCGTAAACCCCCGGGGCCACCTCCTCATACTTGATGTCGTGATCGTATCCCAGCATGGCCTCGTAGGCGGCACCGTGCGTCGCCGCGGTCAAGTATACGGAGAAAGGCCGCTTGATGCTCACGATGTGGTAGTCTCTTTCGTCCTGCTGGTAGCGCGATTCGCGTTCCTCGTACCTGCCGAACCCCGTCAGGGCTGCCACCTCGATAAGGCCCACGTGCAGGTTATCCAGGCTGAGGGTACCCGCCCTGATCATGTCCCCCACGCCCTCCGGCAGCAGGGACGTGATGTACATGCGCACCGCCGCCTGCGCCGTGGCCAGCACGATGCGCTCGATAGAGGAGCCTATGGCCTTCTCCACCTCGTGGATCACGTGGTCGAAGAACTCGAACTCCAGGAAAGTCAGGCGCTCGTAGGTGAGCGTGGCGTTGACGATGTCCCCGTTGTTCAGCCAGTTGTGCTGGCTGCTGAAATAGGAGGGGACACCGCATTCCGGGCACAGCTCCTGCATCCCCCTCACCTCCTTCCTCGCATGCTTTCGGCATCCGGAGACATATTACCTTTTCCCGGCGGCAACCAGCGCCGCCACGTTCCCTGCTCCCCTCTCGCCGCAGCGACCGCCTCCGTTCACCGTCCCGGGAGGATACGTCCCGCCGGCGTCCCACTTGATTTATCGGGCCTCGCGAGGAAAGCTTGACCGCAGGAAGCGGGCGGAGACGGAAAGTCTATACACGAGCGGCGCCACCCTGTAAGAGGCCCGCAAATGCGTTAAAATGGGTGAGGCGATTTCCCTGCCGTGAACGAGAGGAGGTAAACGCATGTCCGAGGTCTACCTGGCCAATATGCGCTGTGGCCCCAACCGTGGGATGCTGGTGAAGCTCGCCGAGCTCTGCAAGAAAATCGCTTTGAAGGGGATCGTGGAAGAGAGGGATTTCGTGGCCATTAAGACTTCCTTCGGGGAAGCGGGAAGCACCGCCTATCTCCCCGTCATCTATATACGCGCCATGGTCGAGGAAGTGAAGAAAGCGGGGGGGAGGCCTTTTGTCAGCGACTCCAACACCCTCTACGTGGGCGGCAGGGCCCATGCGCTGAGGCACCTGCAGACGGCTGCCGCCAACGGTTTCACCCCGGAGACGACGGGTGCCCCCATCATCATAGCCGACGGCTTGCGCGGCCATGATTTCCAGGAGGTGGAAATAGAGGGGGAGTTGTTGAAGTCCGTGAAGATCGCCTCCGCTTTCTACCAGGCGGATGCCTACGTGGTCATGTCCCATCTCACCGGCCACGAGTTCATGGGCTTCGGAGGGGCCCTGAAGAACGTGGGCATGGGCATGGGCAGCCGGGGCGGCAAGCAGCAGATGCACTCGGACATCAAGCCGGCGGTGAACCGCGAGCGGTGCATCGGCTGCGGCAAGTGCCTGGAGTGGTGCCCGGCGGGGGCCATCAGCCTGGTGGGAAAGGGCAAGGAGAAATATGCCAAGATAGACCGCAGCAAGTGCATCGGTTGCGGAGAATGCACCGTCATGTGCTTCAAGGCCGCCATCCAGGTGCGTCTCACCGGGGTACTGGAAAACGCCCAGAAAAAAGTGGTTGAGTACTGCATGGGGGCGCTCAAGGGCAAGGAGAACAAGGTCGCTTTCTTCAGCTTCCTCGTCAACGTCACCCCTGATTGCGACTGCTGGAACTACAACGACGCCCGCGTGGTCGAGGACATCGGCATCCTCGCCAGCCGCGACATCGTGGCCATCGAGCAGGCCAGCCTGGACCTCCTCAACCAGAAGGCGGGGAAGGACCTGTTCCATTCCATCTACCCCGTGGTCGACTGCCAGAAACAGGTGGACTACGCGGAGAAGATGGGCTTGGGAAGCAAGAACTACGAGCTCATTCCCATCGACGATTGAGGAGGGGCGGAGGGCCGGCGCCCGCGCTCAGGGGTAGATGTCCTTCTCCAGGTAGGAAAGGCCCAGAGAGCGCAGGACCTCCGGTTCCGGCTTGCCGTCATCCCGCAACCCGCGGTACTCGTAGAACTCCCGCAGCATGGTTTCCATGTCGGGCACCACCCCGGCTATGCTGCCCTCCCCGGTGGGGGTCATGATCCTCTGGCCGAGACGGTCGTCGGCTCCCGTGGCTCCCCAGATGTGCCCCAGGCAGCGCTGCAGGAACCACACGCGCTCGCCCGCCCGCATCATGTCCTCGATCTCCCAGCCGTAGCCGGCCACGGCGTTGAAGAGGTCGCGCAGCAGCGGGATGGTGAAGGAGGTGGCGGGGAAGACGCACCAGCAGGCGGAGTTCATGATGCACCCCAGGTCCGCCGTCTTGGCCGCCGCTTCCGCCTTGTGCTCGGTGCTCATGCCCCGGTAGTGCTTGTCCAGCCCTATCTCCGGGAAGCGGATGGCCCCCCATTCCAGCTGGTACATCATGTTGGAAACGTGGCAGGCACCGCGCACCGAGACGGCGTATGCCAGCCCGTCCCCCCAGTCGAGGCGCGGGTCGTGCATGGGCGCCTCCAGGCCTTTGCTGTCGGTGAGGAAGCGCTCGCTGCCGCCCCCTACCTCCCGCGAGGCTGCGCGGGAGCCCTTACCCAGCAGGGTCGCCAGCTTACCCTCCCCCGCGACGATCCTGGGCAACAGGGAAATGACCGTGTCTATGTCGCCCCACTCCAGCCGGATTCCCTCGTAATCCTCGGGCTTGAGGATGCCGTTCTCGTAGCAGTCCATGGCCCAGGCGAAGGTGGCTCCGCAGGTGATGGTGTCCATGCCCGAGCGGTTGCAGAAATCGTTTATCCAGGCTACCGCCTCCAGGTTGGCGTTCATGAGCATGGTCCCGAAAGCCCCCAGGGTCTCGTACTCCGGGCCCGCTCCCGGCCCCATGGCATACGGCCCCTCCGGCACTTCCACCACCGGCTTGCAGCGGACCAGGCAACCCCGGCAGGCCCGCCTACCCACCATTATCTCCTCGTCCATGGTGATGCCCGAGAGGCGCTCCCCGCCTTCCTCCCAGATGCCCAGCCCCCAGTTGCGGGAGGGCACGTCTCCCTCGACCATCTTCGACTCCATGTTGCAGGCGGTCCCGAAAGCCCGCAGCGCCTTGGTCATGCCGCTCCGCTCCACCCATCCCTGGTAGGTCTTCGCCAGCTCCGCGAACTTCTCGGGGTCGCGGTACTGGATCTTCTTTTCCCCCCTGGCCACGACGGCCTTTACTCTCTTGGCACCCATGACCGTGCCCAAGCCGGCCCGCCCGAAGACGTGCCCCTTGTCGTTGACTATGCTCCCGAAGGGAATGAGGTTCTCCGCAGCCGGCCCGATGGCCAATACCTTGTGGGTCTTGCCGTGCCTTTCCTTCAGGATATCCGTCGTCTCGTAGGTATCCTTGCCCCACAGGTCCGAGGCGTCGAGGAGCTGCGCCGATCCCTCCTCCAGCAGCAGGTAGACGGGCTTCTCCGAGCGGTTCGTGAAAAGGATTGCGTCGTAACCGCAGCGCTTCAGCTCGGGACCGAAGTTGCCTCCGCAGGAGGCCTGCCCCCAGATACCGGTCAGGGGAGAACGCGACCCCACCGAGAGGCGGCTGGACCCGGAGAGCCCTATGCCGGTCAGGGGGCCTGCAGCGAAGATGAGCGGGTTCTCGGGGTCCAGCGGCTCCGCGTCCAGGTGGCCGTGGTCGTAGAGCAGCCTGGCGGCCAGCCCGGCCCCCCCGATATAATCCCGGTACATCTCCTCGGCCAGCTCTCGCGCCTGCACCTTTCCCGAGGCGAGATCGACTTCCAGTACCTTCCCCATGTTCCCGTAAGCCATGTCGCCCTCCTTAAGCGCAGAACGCTGACTCTCCCGCCGTTATCCTGGCAGCACGCGGACGTGTGCCGCCGTGCCCCGTCTCCGCGGCAACATCCTGCCGGCCCCTCGACATCCCATCGATATCCTGGCGGTCCCCAGACACGGTCGGAGCGCTTTCTCCACGTAGCCTTGCCTCCAAAGACCCCACGTTTTCCTATTATATACGCGCGGCCTTTACCTATCCAAGGTAACTCCTGGCGGAGACCGCCCCGGGGGTCTCGCGCGAGCCATCCCCTACTCGGCGCGGTTGAACTGCCATAGGGCCAGGGCGAAGAGGAAAGCGCCGAACCCCAGCATGACCAGGACATCCAGCCACAGCGGGTGGGCCTGGCCTGGGAGTGCGGCTCTCTGCGAGAGCGAGGCGAGGGCGGCGGGATCCGGGTACCCTTTGCTCATCCCGATCTGGTATATCTGGGGATCCTTGAACCACGCCATGAACTGCGAGAGCGAGGAGGTCGCGCTCGTACCCAGGTCCAACCCGCGCAGCATGATGCCCCGCAGGGCGTCCACCCCGTAGGTGAGGGGGTCTATCTTGGTCAGGAAATCCATCCATCCCGGCAGCCCCTGCAAGGGAAAGAAGGCGCCGGAGAGGAAGAAGAGCGGCATGAGCAGGAAGTTCATCACGATGGGAAACCCTTCCATGGAGGTCATGCGCGCCGCCACCGCCACCCCCAGGGAGGTCAGGCTTAAGGCCATGAGGACTATGAGGGGGAGCACCGCCAGCACCTTCCACAAGGTGGAGAGGCTGAACCCGTAGACCCAGGGCGTGAAAGCGAGCGCCAGGAAGATGGCCCCCTGGATGAGGGCGGTGGTGGAGCCCCCGATGATCTTGCCCAGGGCCACGCTGGAGCGGGGCACGGGCGAGACCAGCACCTCCTTGAGGAAACCGAACTCCCTATCCCATATTATGGAAATAGCGGAGAACACCGCGGTGAAGAGCACCGTCAGGCCCACGATGCCCGGGAACATGAACTTGATATAGGGGACGTCGCCTCCGCCGAAGACCTTGAAGGCGCTCTGCATGCCCACGCCCAGCAGGGCCAGGTAGAGTATGGGCTGCGCGAAACCGCCGATACGACGGGGCTTATCCCTCCAGAAACGCTTGAACTCGCGCAACCAGATTATGTACAAGCCGCGCATGCTCCACTGCAAGGCGGATGGCCTGCGCAGCTCAACCGCTCCTCTTCCTTCCCCTATCGTGTCCAAGGCCTTCTCTTCCAGCGTTCCCTGTCCTTTCCCTCAAGAATCCCTGCTTCCCTGCCACGGAATCATGCGCTCCGTCCCTTAGCGGGCGAAGGGAGGCCTTACCCGCACCGTCCTGCGCATGATCTCCAGCTCGTCCGCCCCTTCTTCCCGTATCTCCCGCCCGGTGAGCTTGAGGAAGACGTCATCCAGGGTGGGGCGGTGCAGGCTGATGGACTGGATGCGCACCCCGAGGTCCCGGATGAGCTGGGGGATGAACTCGTCGCCGCGGTCCACCTCGAAGCAGAGGCAGTCGCGGTCCTCGAGGATGTTTACATCGTACCTGCTCCTGAGCTCCTCCTCCGCCCTGGCATCGTCGTCCGTCTTCATGCGGATGATGTCGCCCCCCACCATGTTCTTGAGGTTCTCGGAGGTGTCCATGGCGATGATCTTCCCGTGGTCGATGATGGCGATGCGGTCGCAGTGCTCGGCCTCCTCCATGTAGTGGGTGGTGAGGAAGATGGTGGTGTCCTCCCTCTTCTTCAGGTCCTCGATGTACTCCCAGATGTACTGCCTGGTCTGCGGGTCCAGGCCGATGGTGGGCTCATCGAGGAAGAGGACCTTGGGGTAATGAAGGAGGCCCCGGGCGATCTCCAGTCTCCTCTTCATTCCCCCCGAAAAGGTGATCACCAGGTCTTCGGCGCGGTCCAGGAGATCCACCATCTCCAGGAGCTCGCGCTTGCGCTTCTCCCTCTCGCTGGGAGGGACGGCGTAGATCACGGCATGGAAATCGAGGTTCTCGTTGGCGGTGAGGCGGTCGTCGAGGCTGGGGTCCTGGAAGACCAGGCCTATGGACCTGCGCACCTCGTTTTTCTGGGACTGTACGTCGTACCCGTCGACCCGCGCCTTGCCGGCCGTGGGTGCCAGGAGGGTGCAGAGCATGTTGATGGTGGTGGTCTTGCCCGCCCCGTTAGGGCCCAGGAAACCGAATATCTCGCCGCGGTCCACGGCGAAGGAAACCCCGTCCACCGCGACCAGGTCGCCGAACTTCTTCACCAGGCCTTCCACTTCCACCGCGAATCCGTCCATATGCTTTCCCCTCCCGGCCGCCGCCGGCAACGAAAGCCCGCCTTGCTCGTCAATATCCCTCGCACCCGGGCTGACCCGTTCTCGCGCCCGCCATGACCCCGATATCGCAAGCAATGTCAAATATGCTACGAGCAGCGCAAGGGGGCGTCAAGCGGGCAGGCCGAGCCCTGAAGCCCCGGGGTTCCCCTCTCGCCTCGCGGGCTTCCCGCCGTGAAGGCCGCCGCTCCTCGCAGACGGCGGCCTTCCTTCTTCTTCCAGAAGAAAACGGAGCTTGCTACCTTATGAATATGGGCGCGAAAACCAGGGCGATGACCGACATCACCTTGATCATGATGTTCATGCAGGGCCCGGCGGTGTCTTTGAAGGGATCCCCCACCGTGTCCCCCACCACGGCGGCGGCGTGGGTGGACGTTCCCTTGCCTCCCAGGTTGCCCGCCTCGATGTACTTCTTGGCGTTGTCCCAGGCACCGCCCGCGTTGGCCATGAAGATGGCCACCAGGAAGCCCACCACCAGCGCGCCCGCCAGGTATCCGGCCAGCGCCTGGTTGTCCCACAGGCCGATGACCACGGGGCTTACCACCGCTATGGTCGCCGGCGGGATCATGCGCTTCAGGGCCGCCCTGGTGGATATGTCGACGCAACGGGCGTACTCCGCCCTGGCTCCTTCCTTGCCTTCCTTTAAGCCGGGGATCTCGCGGAACTGGCGTCGTACCTCCTCGATCATGTTATAGGCCGCCCTCCCCACCGCCTTGATGGCCATGGAGGAGAAGAGGAAGGGGAACATGCCTCCCAGGAAGAGGCCGACCACCGTCTGCCACCTCCCCAGGTCTATCACCGTGATGCCCACGGCGGTGGTGTAGGCCTTGAAGAGCGCCAGGGCGGTCACCCCCGCGGAGGCGATGGCGAAACCCTTGGCGATGGCCGCGGTGGTGTTGCCCAGCGCGTCAAGCGAGTCCGTTATCTTGCGGACCTCCGGGGGCCTTCCGCTCATCTCCGAGATCCCGCCGGCATTGTCCGCAATGGGACCGTAGGCGTCCACCGACACCGTCATGCCCGTGGTGGAGAGCATGCCTATGGCCGCCAGGGCTATACCGTAGATGCCGCTGTTGGCGACGTCGGGCATGGCCCAGTTCCCCGCCAGGTAGGCGCCAGCGATCGCCCCCACCAGCAATATTATGGCGCTGGCGGTGCTCTCCATGCCCTCCGAGAAGCCGGAGAGAATGGTGGTGGCGGGACCCGTTTGCGAGGACTTGGCGATCTCCTTGACGGGCTTGAAGCGATCCGAGGTGTAGAACTCGGAGATCAACCCGATAGCCAGCCCCGCGGCCAGCCCGGCGACTATGGAGATCCAGAAGCCTATGGGGTGCTTGACCGCATTCACGCCCCGCAACCAGAAGAGGACCACGAATAGGCTTCCCAGGGTGGTGAGCAATGCGGCCCCGTAGCTTCCGGAATTAAGCGCGCGGGAGGGATGCGAGCCCTCCTTGCTACGCACGAAGAAGCTGGCGAGGATGGAGGCTATGATGCCCACGCCTGCGATGATCATGGGGAGGAGCATGCCCTTGGTCACCCCGTCGGCACCGGAAACCGCGAAAACGGTTGCCGCCAGGGCTATGGGCGCCACGATGGATCCCACATAGGACTCGTAGAGGTCGGCGCCCATCCCCGCCACGTCGCCCACGTTGTCCCCCACGTTGTCGGCGATGACCGCGGGGTTGCGCGGGTCGTCCTCGGGAATGCCCGTCTCCACCTTTCCCACCAGGTCCGCTCCCACGTCGGCTGCCTTGGTGTAGATGCCACCACCCACGCGGGCGAAGAGGGCTACCGAGCTCGCCCCCAGGCTGAAGCCGGCTATGATGGAGGCCTGTCCGGCGGGGTCGCTTATCACCTGCCACCACTTCACGAAGATCAGGTAGACGAGGGAGAGCCCGAGAAGCCCCAGGCCCGCAACCGTCAGGCCCATCACGGCTCCGCCGCGGAAGGCGATGGTCAGGGCCTCGCCGGTCCCCTTCTCCGCCCCGTGGGTGGTCCTGACGCTGGCCTTGGTGGCGATGTTCATGCCGATGAACCCGGCGGTCATGGAGCAGGCGGCGCCGAAGATATAGGCGATGGCCGTGTAAATGCCGGTATAGGTGCTCTCCCCGCCTCCCGCCGGCTTGTACCAGATGAAGACGGCTATGAGCGCGAAGACTATGACCACGAAAGCGACCAGCACCTGGTATTCGCGTCGGATGAAGGCCATGGCGCCTTCGCGGATGGCCCCGGCGATGGACTGCATCTTCTCGTCGCCGGGGGGCTCCTTGACGACCATCTTGGCGTAAACGAATGCCATGATCAGCCCCACCAGGGAGGCTCCCCCGGTCGCTAAGGCCCAGTACTCCATGTCTCACTCCTTCCTTTCTACCGCAATTCCTGCCGCACGGCCTCTATAGCAAGGCAATTGCCTGATTTTTCCAAATGCTGGAACCGTTTTCCGTGGTTCTTCTCCCTCGAGCGAGTGCAGCTGCTTCGCTGGACCCCATGGCGAACACCCTCATCTTAACTTCGATGTCACTTCACTTCCACCCTGGGGAGAAGAGCTTTCCTTATCGTCCCTTGTCGCCAGGCCGTCACGTACGGCCCGCCTTGAAAATTCGGAACTACGAAATTATAATTTGGGTTATTCAAAATTTCAAGGATTTTGGGGAGTGCTCATGAAATCGCAGCGCAATCCGTCCGCCAAGGACCATTTCGGCGACTATCTCAAGCACATCTTCCGCCTGCAGCAATCCATAAGCCCGGTGTCCACCACCGCGCTGGCCGATTCCATGGGGCTGGCACCTTCCACGGTGACCGACACCCTCAAGAAGCTCTCGCAGAGGGGAGTCATCAACTACACCCCCTACCACGGCATAACGCTCACACCGCACGGTGAGAAACTGGCGGTGAAGGCCATCCGCCGCCACCGCATCGTGGAGAGGTTCCTCACCGACATGCTGGGCTTCGAGTGGCACGAGGCCCACGAGGAGGCGCTCCTTTTCGAGAACAAGATCTCGGACGAGGTGGAAAGACGGCTCTTCGTCGCGCTCAACCGCCCCA
>CAKZMC010000016.1 GCA_937128055.1 uncultured Actinomycetes bacterium
GGTCTGGCCGGATATTCCAAGATGGCATGTTGAGGTTTTGTCGGGATGGGGTGCCTACTTTTTCTGGACAGCAACAACCGGCACAGATGTTGTGCAAAAAGCTGAGATTGGTGTTAAAATTAGTTGTCCGTGTGCCGACGGTAGTGAGGAGATAGGCCATGGATAAAAAAAACTGCTGGAGGAAAGGAATAAATGCTAGACCAGACGGAGAGAGAACAGGATCTGAGCAACCCCGGAAAAACCCCTGAGCTGGCCACCCCCCTTACCAACTTCGACTACTCAAATGGAGAGGTCCCCGATTACGATCAGACCATCAAGGTCTTTTCGGAGGGCGACATCGTTGCCGGAACGGTGGTCAAGGTCGACAAGGACGAGGTCCTCCTGGACATCGGGTACAAGTCGGAGGGGGTGATACCCGCGCGGGAGCTTTCCATCCGCTACGGGGTGAAGGCGGAGGACGTGGTGAAAGTCGGCGACCAGATCGACGCCCTGGTCCTCCAGAAGGAAGACAAGGAGGGGAGGCTCATCCTCTCCAAGAAAAGGGCTCAGTACGAGCGCTCCTGGGATGTCCTGGAGAGGAACATGCTCGAAAACCACCCCATCGAGGGGGAGGTCATCGAGGTAGTCAAGGGAGGGCTCATCCTGGACATAGGGCTGCGCGGGTTTCTGCCCGCTTCCCTCATCGACATCCACAGGGTAAAGGACCTGCATTCCTTCCTGGGAAACAAGTTGACCTGCAAGATCATAGAGATGGACCGCAACCGCAACAACGTGGTGCTCTCGCGCCGGGCCTTCCTCGAGGAGACCGCCAGCGAGAGGCGCAAGATCCTCCTCGAGAACCTGGAGAAGGGGATGCGCGTGAGCGGGAAGGTGTCGAGCATCGTCTCCTTCGGGGCCTTCGTCAACCTGGGAGGCATAGACGGCCTCATCCACATCTCCGAGCTTTCCTGGTGCCACGTGGAGAAACCCAGCGAGGTGCTCTCGGTGGGAGACGAGGTGGAGGTGGAGATCCTGGAGGTGGACAAGGATAGGGAGCGCATCTCCCTCAGCCTCAAGGCGTGCCTGGAGGATCCCTGGGAGCTTCTCTCCCGCGAGGTGCGCATCGGGGAGCTGCTGCAGGGCAAGGTTACCAAGCTCGTCCCCTTCGGAGCCTTCGTCCAGGTGAGACCGGGGATCGAAGGCCTTATCCACATATCCGAGCTGTCCCGCCGCCATGTGGAGAAACCCGAGGAGGTTCTCGAGGTAAGCCAGGACATTGAGGTAAAGGTGATAGACATAGACATCGATCGCAGGCGCATCAGCCTGAGCCTGCGGCAGGCGATGGCGGGCAGCGAGGAGGAAGCGGAAGAGGCCGAGGAGATCGAGGAGGCCGAGGAAGTCGAGGAAGACGAGGAAGCGCCCCAGGCGGAGGAGGAAGCAGCGGGAGAGGAGATTTCCGCCGAGGAGGCTTACGAGGAAACATACGGGGAGGGTCCGCAGGCAGCGGCCGAGCTCGCGGAGCGCGAGGAGCAGAGCGCGGAGGAAGCCGCGGATGCGGCCGTTGAGGCCGCGCAGGAGGAGAAGGCTCCGGAAGCGGAGGAAGAAGTTGTGCCGGAAGAGAAACCGGTCAAGGCGGAGGAGTATCCCGAGGGGAGCCTGGAGTCGATAATCGAGGACATGAAGAGGGAAGGCATCTGACGTAGCGTTCCCCACAATGCGAGCAAAGGGCATCGACGATGCCCTTTCTTGATAGGGCGCATTTGCGTAGGCATGAATCTGGCATGATGAGCCGGGCAGGTGACCAATTGTACCTGGTGGCCTTGACGGGGGGTATAGCCAGCGGCAAGAGCACCGTCTGCCGCCTCCTGCGTGAGAGGGGCGCGCACATCCTTGACAGCGACGTCCTCGCGCGCGAGGTGGTGAAGAAGGGGGAGCCCGCCTGGCGCGAGATAGTCGAGCACTTCGGGGAATCCGTCCTTACCCCGCAGGGCGAGATCGACAGGGGAAGGTTGGCAAGCATAGTCTTTTCGGACCCGGAGGAGATCGCGTTTCTCAACCGGGTCACCCATCCCAGGGTATTCCAGTTGATGGGGGAACGGCTGCAGGAGCTCGAGGGCCTCACCGGAGGCAGGGCCGTGGTCGTACTGGACATTCCCCTTCTGGTGGAGGCGAAGGCCGCGCACCTTTTCCAGATGAACCTGGTGGTCGATGCGCCTCCGGAGATCCAGGTGCAGAGGCTGGTGGCGGAGAGGGGGATCAGCGAGGAAGAGGCATGGGCGCGCATAAACTCGCAGGCCACGAGGGAAGACAGATTGCGCCATGCCGACCTCGTCATCGAGAACTCGGGCACCCTAGCGGACCTCGAAAGGGCCGTGGACGACGCCTGGAAAGAGATAGTGTCCAGGGCGGAGAAGGCGGGGGAATCCCCCAAACAGGAATCCTCGCGGCCCCGGCGGCGGGATGGCTCAGGCTAACGGCGCTCCAGCGCCCTTTCCCGCAGCGTTGCCTCGATCTCCGAGCTGTAACGTTCGTATACCGGGCACCCGTATTGCATGCAGAGGCGTAATTCGAGAGCACAGCGCGGTTGCTCTATCTGCCAGCACTGGAGGCCGCGCCGGAAAGCCTCGCAGTAAATATACTGGCTGGCCGGACACCCTCTCAGCTGGCGGCAGTCGTGGTGGGCTATTCTCATCAACCCCTCTCTTAATCGCAAGTGCTATATAATAACAATAAGGGGCTCACGGGGCCCTTGTTTCCAATTGCTTTCATGATAGCGGTACGGAGGAGGTCTAACAAGCGGATGTCCGAGACGTCGCCGGAAGTCATTTTCTTCGACGCGGGCGAGACCCTCATCCACCCCGTGCCTTCCTTTCCCCAGCTTTTCGCCTCCGTCTGCGCCGATTACGGCCTGGAGGTCGACCTGCTCGCCGTGTCCAGGACGACGCGCAAGTTGATGGGGGAGGTGGAGGCAAGGCAGGCCAAGGGGTATACCTTCTCCAACCATCCAGAGAAATCGCGGCGTTTCTGGCTCTCCTTCTACGGCCGGCTGGTGCGCGAACTGGGATACCTGGGCGGCGACGGTCTGGCCCAGTCCCTCTACGAGACCTTCTCGAGCCAGCAGAATTACGCCGCTTACCAGGACGCGAGAGAGGTGCTCGAGGTACTGGCCGGAAAGGGTTACCGCTTGGGGCTAATCTCCAACTTCGAGCCCTGGTTGGAGGGGCTTTTAGAGGGTTTGGGCCTGGCAGCCTTCTTCCAGATAATGGTGGTCTCGGGAAACGAGCGATACGAAAAGCCCCACCCCCGCATCTACGAGCTGGCCCTGGAGCGCACGGGCGCGGGCGCGGAAGAGTCGCTCCATGTTGGGGATTCTCCCGTCTCCGATTTCGACGGGGCGCGGAAGGTGGGGATGCGGGCGGTCCTCCTCGACCGTTGGAACCGCTTTCCGGACTTCGAGGGGGAGCGTATTGAAAGCCTGCGAGAGCTTCCACCCCTCCTGAGTTGAGGTGCGCGGAAGATGGGGGAGTTCCACCTTCAGAGCGACTTCAAGCCGCGCGGAGACCAGCCCCGCGCCATAGCCGAGCTCAGCGACGGCGTGTTGCGCGGTGAACTTTTTCAGACCCTCCTGGGGGTTACCGGGTCCGGAAAGACCTTCACCATGGCGCACGTGATCAACAACGTGCGCAAGCCCACCCTGGTTATCGCTCCCAACAAGACGCTTGCGGCCCAGCTGTGCAACGAGTTCCGGGAGTTCTTCCCCGAGAACGCCGTGGAATACTTCGTCAGCTACTACGATTACTACCAGCCCGAGGCTTACGTGCCACGCACCGACACCTACATAGAGAAGGACACCTCCATAAATGACGACATCGACCGCCTGCGCCACCGCGCCACCTCTGCCCTTCTTTCGCGGGAGGACGTCATCATCGTTGCCTCCGTCTCCTGTATCTACGGCCTGGGAAGCCCACAGGAATACATGAGGCGCATGCTCCTCCTGCAGCGGGGCGGGGAGTACCAGTTGCCCTCCGTTTCCAGGTGGCTCGTGGACATGCAGTACGAGCGGAACGATTACGAGCTCTCCCGGGGAAAGTTCCGCGTCAAGGGCGATACTCTGGAAATCTATCCCAGTTATGAGGAGAGGGTCCTGCGGGTGGAGTTCTTCGGGGACGAGATCGACCGCCTGACCATCATCGACCCTCTCACCGGCGAGGTGGTGTCGCGGGAGGACTCGGTGGCCGTGTACCCGGCAACCCATTACCTGACCAGCGAGGAAAACCTGGAGCGCGCGCTCACCTCCATACGCGGGGAGCTGGAGGAGCGCGTGGCCGAATTCGAGGCTCAGGGGAAGCTCCTGGAGGCCCAGCGGCTGCTGCAGCGCACGACCTATGACCTGGAGATGCTGAGCGAGATGGGCTACTGCTCGGGCATCGAGAACTACTCGCGCCACCTGGACGGCAGGGAGCCGGGCGAGCCCCCCTACACCCTGCTGGACTTCTTTCCCGGGGATTTCCTGGTCTTTATCGACGAGAGCCATATCACCATCCCACAGCTGCACGGCATGTACGAGGGGGACCGCTCGCGCAAGCAGACGCTGGTGGATTACGGTTTCCGGCTTCCCTCCGCCCTCGACAACCGGCCCCTGCACTTCGACGAGTTCCTGCAGAGGATAAACCAGGTGATAGCGGTCAGCGCCACGCCTGGGCCCTGGGAGCTGGAGGTTTCCCAGAGGGTGGTCGAGCAGATTATCCGGCCCACGGGACTGGTCGACCCGGAGCTGCTGGTGCGGCCGGCGGAGGGGCAGATAGACGACCTCATCGGGGAGATCAGGAAGCGAGTGGAGCGCGAGGAGCGCACGCTGGTCACCACCCTCACCAAGCGCATGGCGGAGAACCTCACCGACTACCTACTGGAAATGGGCCTGAGGGTGCGCTACCTCCACTCGGAGGTGGATACCCTGGACCGCGTGGAGATAATCCGAGACCTGCGCCTGGGCGAGTTCGACGTGCTGGTGGGCATCAACCTGCTGCGGGAGGGCCTAGACCTCCCGGAGGTGTCCCTGGTGGCCATCCTGGACGCGGACAAGGAGGGTTTCCTGCGCAACGAGCGCTCGCTCATCCAGACCATCGGAAGAGCCTCGCGGAACGTGAACGGAAAGGTGATCATGTACGCGCGCGAGGTCACCGACTCCATGCGCAGGGCACTGGAGGAAACGGAACGCCGGCGGCGCCTGCAGACGGAATTCAACCGCAAGCACCGCATTAACCCGCAGACCGTGCGCAAGAGGGTCAGCGATATTATGGACATGGTCCTCCTGCCGGATGAGAAGCTGCCGCACCGCGCGCGGCGCCGCGAGAGGGAGGAGATGCCCGCGGAGGAGATCGAACAGCTCATCCTGGGCCTCGAGGACGAGATGCGCCTGGCCGCCGAAGACCTGCGCTTCGAGTATGCGGCACGGCTGCGCGACGAGATAGCGGACCTGAAGAAGAGGCTGCGCCGCGTCTCGGCGGGAGGGGAGAGGTGATCCGTGCCGTGGAATGGATCGTGATCAGCGGTGCCAGGGAACACAACCTCAAGAACGTGCACCTGCGCATCCCCCGCGACCGCCTCATCGTGATGACAGGCATCTCGGGAAGCGGCAAGTCATCCCTGGCCTTCGATACCATATACGCGGAAGGGCAGCGGAGGTACGTGGAGTCCCTCTCCGCTTATGCCCGGCAGTTCCTGGGCCAGATGGAAAAGCCGGATGTCGACCACATAGACGGCCTTTCGCCCGCCATTTCCATAGACCAGAAGAGCGCCTCGCGCAACCCGCGCTCCACCGTCGGCACCATCACCGAGGTTCACGACTACCTGCGCCTGCTCTTCGCCCGCATCGGGAAGGCACACTGCCCCAACTGCGGGAAGCCCGTGGAAAGGCAGACCTCGCAACAGATACTGGAGAAGGTAAGCTCCATGGAGAGGGGCAAGCGGCTTTCCATCCTGGCCCCGCTCGTGAGAGGCAGAAAGGGCGAGTACTCCCGCCTCCTTGCCGAGGTGAGGGGCAAGGGATTCGCCCGCGCCCGTGTGGACGGCGAGCTGCGCGACCTCGACGAGGAGATAAGCCTCGAACGCTACCGACGGCACGACATCGAGGTGGTGGTGGACCGCCTGGTGATCAAGGAGGGCATCGAGCGCCGCCTGGCCGAATCGCTTGAGACAGCCCTGGAGCTGGGGCAGGGCATGGTCATCGTCTCCGTGGAGGAGGACGGCGACCGCTACTTCAGCGAGCACTTCACGTGCCCGGAATGCGACGTATCCCTTCCCGAGCTGGAGCCCCGCATCTTCTCCTTCAACAGCCCCTACGGTGCCTGCCCGGACTGCAGCGGCCTCGGTTTCCTGCAGGTCATCGACCCGGACCTGGTGGTTCCCGACACCAATCTCAGCCTGGAGGAGGGAGCCCTCGTTCCATGGCCCAGAACCGCGAGGATATTTTACCGGAAGCTGGAGGCGTTGGCCCAGAAATACGAGTTCAGCATGCGCACTCCCTTCCGCGATCTGCCGGAAGACGTGCGCGAGAAGATCCTTTACGGGACGGGGGAGGAGAAGATCTACCTCAGGTATCGCAACCGACGCGGATTCCTGCGCTCCTACTTCACCCATTACGAGGGCATCGTCAACTGGCTGGCGCGGCGGTACGAGGAGACGGACTCGGAGTATTCCCGCGCCAGGATATCCCAGTACATGAGCCTGCGCCCTTGCCCGGCCTGTGGCGGAGCGCGCCTCAAGCCGGCCAGCCTGGCGGTAACGGTGAACGGCCTCAACATCCACCAGGTTTCCCAGCTTTCCATCAGGAGCTGCGTCTCCTTCCTCGAGGGGCTGGACCTCAGCCCCACCGAGCGGGCTATCTCCGACCGTATATTGAAAGAGCTCCTGGCACGGCTGAGCTTCCTGGTGGACGTGGGGCTGGACTACATCTCTCTGGACCGCGCCGCATCCACCCTGGCCGGCGGGGAGGCCCAGCGCATCCGGCTGGCCACGCAGATAGGCTCCGGCCTGGTGGGGGTGCTCTACATCCTCGACGAGCCCTCCATCGGCCTTCACCAGCGAGACAACCAGCGCCTCATAACCACCCTCAAGGAACTGCGCGACCTGGGAAACACCCTCATCGTGGTGGAGCACGACGAGGCCACCATCCACGCCGCCGACTGGGTGGTGGACATCGGGCCGGGGGCAGGCGAACACGGGGGGGAGATCGTCTTCAGCGGCCCCCTGCCGGAACTGCTGCAGCACGCTGGCTCGATAACCGCCCAGTACCTGCGGGGAGAGAAGAGCATCCGTCCACCCGAGAGGAGGCGCCCCCCGTCGTGGCGCAAACTGGTGATACGGGAGGCGGAGGAGCATAACCTCAAGCGCATCGACGTGGAGATACCGCTGGGCCTCCTGGTCTGCGTGACCGGCGTATCGGGATCGGGCAAGAGCACCTTGATCCATGACGTGCTCTACCGCGGCCTGGCGCGACGCCTGCACCATTCCCGTGTCCCCCCGGGCAAGCACGCGGGCATCGAGGGATGCGAGCACGTGGATAAGGTAATCAATATAGACCAGAGCCCCATCGGCCGCACCCCGCGCTCCAATCCCGCCACCTACACCGGCGTCTTCGACCACATACGCGCCCTGTTCGCCGAGACGAGGGAGGCGAAGGCGCGCGGCTACAAGCCGGGGCGCTTCAGCTTCAACGTGCGCGGAGGCCGCTGCGAGGCCTGCCGCGGCGAGGGGACCATAAAAATAGAGATGCATTTCCTCCCCGACGTCTACATACCCTGTGAGGTATGCAAGGGAAAGCGCTACAACCGCGATACCCTGGAGGTCACCTACCGAGGGAAGAACATCAGCGAGGTCCTGGAGATGTCCGTGGAGGAGGCCCTGGAGTTCTTCGATGCCGTGCCCGTCATCCGCTGCCGCCTGCGCACCCTTTACGAGGTCGGGCTCGGTTACATTAAGCTGGGACAGCCCGCCCCCACCCTGTCCGGCGGGGAGGCGCAGCGGGTGAAGCTCTCGTCGGAGCTGAACAAGCGCCCTACGGGGAAGACGCTCTACCTCCTCGACGAACCCACCACCGGCCTGCATTTCGACGACATCAACAAGCTCCTTTCCATGCTGCAGGGGCTGGTGGACGCGGGCAACAGCGTCCTCGTCATCGAGCATAACCTCGACGTCATAAAGTGCGCGGACTGGATCATCGACCTGGGACCGGAAGGCGGGGAGGAGGGAGGCCGGGTGATTGCCCAGGGCACACCGGAAGAGGTGGCGCGTACGAGCGGTTCGTACACCGGCCTCTACCTGCGGCCTCTGCTCGAGGGCGCGGTCAGGGAGGCCCGCTCGAATTAACGGAGGGAGCTCTTGCCGCAGCCGTCCCCGCCGCCGGAGCGCCGAAGCGGAGGAGGCGGGCGCAGGAGGCATGAAAGGGCGGGGAAGAGGCTCGGCGCCGGAGGCGCGGGCTCTTGCGATGTGATGTAGCATGGAAAGCGCGCGGAAGAAAATGGCTACGCTGCCGGATGCCCCCGGAGTGTACCTGCTCATGGACGAGAGGGGCAAGGTCATCTACGTGGGGAAGGCGGCTTCGCTGCGCAAGCGGGTGGCCTCCTATTTCCAGTCGCGCGAGGCGGAAAACCCCCGCCTGGCCAGCCTGCGCTCGCGCCTGGCGGATCTCGACTTCATCGTGACCGAAAACGAGAGCGAGGCGCTGATCCTGGAGGCCAACCTCATCAAGAGGTTTCATCCTCCCTACAACATCGATTTCCGCGACGACAAGTCCTATCCGTACATGGTCATCCGCGTGGAGGATGAATTCCCCCGCGTGATGTTCATGCGCGGCAAGCGCAGCCTGGACGCCGTCTACTACGGCCCTTTCGCCCATGCCGGGGCGGTCCGCGAGACCATCGACACCCTGAGAAAGGTGTTCCCTTTTCGTGCCTGCCGCGGCAGGGAACCCGGCAAGGGCACGGGGAGCGCCTGCCTCGACCACCACATCGGGCTCTGCTGCGGCCCCTGCAGCGGGGAGATCACGCCCGAGGAATACGGGCGCATAATCGACGGGGTCAGGCGCTTCATGGAGGGCGACCATAAGGCCATCATCGCGGAGCTGGAAGACCGCATGCGGCGGGAAGCGGAGAGGCAGGAATTCGAGCTCGCCGCGCGCACCCGCGACCGCATCCTCGCCCTGCGCAGGATACTGGAGAGACAGCAGGCACATTCGCTGAAAGAGGGGGACCAAGACGTCTTTGCCCTCCATGCCGGGGACCTCGACGCTTGCGTGACCGTCTTCTACGTGCGGGGAGGAAAGATGCTCGGGAAGCAGGATTTCTACAGCACCGTCCCCACAGGCAGCGGGGAAGGAGACATCCTGGCGGCTTTCCTGCCGCAGTTCTACATGCAGGCCACCCAGGTTCCCCGGGAAATCCTTGTCTCTCACCCCCTTGCGCCTCCCGAGAGGGAACTTCTGGAAAAATGGCTGACGGCCAGGGCGGGGAGGAAGGTCGCCATAAAGTCGCCGCGGCGCGGGGAAAAGAAGAGGCTGGTGGAGAAGGCGGCCCATAACGCCCGGCTCTCCCTCGAGGTGCAACTGGCCAGGCAGGCAAGCGACCTGGCATGGATCTCGCGGGCGGTCAGCGGGGTGCAGGAGGGGCTTTCCCTGCGCCGGCTGCCCTACCGCATGGAATGTTACGACATCTCCAACCTGGGAAGCGAGGACGCCGTTGGCTCCATGGTGGTCTTCGAGGGCGGCCTTCCCGTGCGCAAAGATTTCCGGCGCTTTCACATCCGGGACGTACAGGGCCAGAACGACGCGGCCATGATAGAGGAGGTGCTCGAGAGGCGCCTCTGCAAGCTTTCGCCGCAGGAGGCGGCGGAGAGCGGCAGCGGGGGAAAGGCGGATAGAGCGCGTGCGCGCCTTGACTCCTTTCACAAGAGACCCGACCTCATAATCGTGGACGGAGGCGAGCAGCAGCTGGCGGCGGCGGCACGCGCGCTGGCCCGGCATGGCCTGCAGGACATAGAGGTGGCCGCCCTGGCCAAGAGGCTTGAGGAGGTCTACCTTCCCGGGCGCGAGGAAGCGGTGAGCCTCCCGCGGGACTCGGAAGCCCTGCACCTGCTGCAGCGCCTGCGGGACGAGGCCCACCGTTACGCCCTGGAATATCACCGTGCGCAGCGGGAGAGGAGGACCAGGAGATCGCTGCTGGACGAAGTCGCCGGGATAGGGCCTAAGCGCAAGCGCTCTCTCCTGCGCCACTACGGAAGCCTGGCGCGCGTAGCGCAGGCCTCGCTGGAAGAGCTGAAAGGGCTCACCTTCCTCGACGCCCGTACGGCGGAAAACCTCTACCGCGCCTTACATCCCGGCGGCGAAGGTTAAGGCAGAGTCGCGATGAGCAGGGAGGACGACGAGGGCCGCGAGACGCAATGCCATTCACTCTCCTCTCCCCTGGGACCCATCCACGTTTACAGCCGCGGAGGAGAGCCCACGCGTATAGCCATATCCTGCCAGAAATGCGAGGCGCCCTTAGGCGCGGACCCGCCTCCCGCGCGCGTATCGGCGGTCATGGAATGCATAGCAAGGTACTTCGCCGCGGAGGAGTTCCCGCGCGAGGTGGCGCAATCGCTGCTCTCGGACCCCCGCTTCACCGCCTTCCAGAAAAAGGTCTACGCCGTGGTGATGGCCATACGGCCTGGGGACACGCTCTCCTACGGCGAGGTGGCGGCGCGGTCCGGCTTCCCCGGGGCGGTGCGCGCGGTGGGCACGGCCATGCGCCGCAACCCCTTTCCCATCCTCATCCCCTGCCACCGCGTAATAAGGGGGGACGGGAGCCTGGGTGGGTACAGCGGCCCGCCGCACGCAAAATCGTGGTTGCTTGAGCACGAAGGCCTGACCGTTGAACGTCTCTCGCGAGGGCTCCGCCTGAAGGGCAAGGCCGGGTGAAGGCCCTGCCTCAGTCCATGGCGTCCATGAACCGCTTGGCCAGGTAATAGAGTTGCCGGGGCGACTCTATATCCTTGAGAATCTGGAAGGCCACGCGCGGGCGGAGGTAAAAGCGCAGGTAAGCCCTCCTCTGCATGTTCTTGAGCTGCTTCCTGGTCATGCCCTCCGGCACGTAGCTGACGTCGTGGACGAAGAAATGGTCCGTGGGCAGCCCGTCAAGCTTGCCCTGCTCCCTCAGGTCATCGTATATCTCCGTGCCGGGGAGGGGCATGAAGTTGTTGAACTGGGCGCGGTGGATGGGGAGCTGCCTGGCAAGGCGCATGGTCATGAGCATCTCGTCCCGCGTCTCCCCCGGTATCCCCATCATGAAGAAGCCGGTCACCTTTATGTCGTACCTGCTCAGCAGGGCCAGCTTTTCCCTGATGAGGTCCACGGTAAGCCCCTTCTTGGTCAGCGCGTGGATCCTGTCCGAGCCGAACTCTATCCCCACAGCCAGGGAATGGCACCCCGACTCCTGCATGGCGTCCAGCATCTCCGCGTCCAGGTTATCCAGGCGTATCCCCGACGGGCAAGCCCAGGTGAACTTGAGGCCGCTTTCGGTGAGCGCGCGGCAGAACTCCATGACCAGCTTGCGGTGCAGGGTGAAATTCTCGTCCTCCACGTGCACCTCCCGCACCCCGAAATCCTCCGCCAGGTACCGCAACTCCTCCATCACGTTGGCGATGGACCTCTTCCTGACCAGCGTACCGGTCACGGATTTCCCCGAGCAGAAGGTGCACTTGAACGGGCAGCCCCTGGTGATGATGATGGGAGCCACCGGGTAGTTGCGCGCGAAACCCCCGTGGGGCGCCTCGGGATACTCCCGCGGGTCCATGAGGTCCCACGCCGGGAAGGAGATGTCATCGAGATCGTGTATCACCCTCCAGCCATTCACCACGATCTTCCCCTCGGGGTTCCTCCAGACCAGGTTGGCCACCCCCCCGAAATCCCCCTGCCTACCCTCGGCGCGGTTAACTTCCAGGAATTCCCTGAAACCCAGCTCCGCCTCCCCGCGGAAAGCGAAGTCCGCTTCCGGAAAATCGTGCAGGATACCGAGAAAGTCTCCGCTCGGGTGCGCCCCGCCGAGGACGATCTGCGATGAGGGGTAGTGCTTTCTTATGATCTCTATATGTTTCCGGGTGGGGTTTATGTCATAGGTCATCATGGTGATGGCGAAGATGTCCGCGGGATTTTCCAGGATGTAGCGCTCGAAACCACGGTAATCCATCCTTTCCTTGAGGCAGTTGAGGATATCCGCGTGGTACCCGCTTTCCCTGGCCACACTTGCCAGGTATCCGAGACCAAGGTGGGGCATGATAACGTAAGTCCTGTTGATGGGGACCACAAACAGTATCTTTTCCATCTCTCCTCTTCCCCGGGGGGTACCGCCGCTCCGCCGCCGACCCTGGCGGCGGCCGGCGCGCCGAAAAAGTGGCCCGCACGCCGCGCCCGCCGTCCGCATCCCCGACGCCCACCCTTATACCATAACCGGGTGCGCGTGGCAATTGAACGCCTTTTTGGGGGACGCTCGCGAGCGGAACGTTATCCATAATTAGGCAAAATTCCCTCGCGGATCTGATATATAATAATGACAGATGAACGCGGAACACTCCGTGGGAACCGGAACACAGGGGGGAGAGACCTGGAGCTGACCATCATCACCGGACTTTCCGGGGCGGGAAAATCGGTGGCCATCAAGAGCCTCGAGGACTCCGGCTACTATTGCGTGGACAACCTCCCTCCCTCCTTGCTCCTCAAGATGGTGGAGCTCTGTGCGCAGGGAGACGCCGTTGAGCACCTGGCGGCGGTAATCGACGTGCGCGGAGGCGAGTTCTTCGACGACCTGAGCGACGCCTTGGACGAGCTCGACCGCGGCGGCGTAACTTACCGCATCATCTTTCTGGAAGCGGACGATGAGACCCTGATCCGCCGCTTCAAGGAAACCCGCCGTTCCCACCCCCTGCACGCGGAGGGAGGGATAGCCGAGAGCATCGCCCGCGAGAGGGAGCTGCTGCAGGGCCTGCGCGGACGAGCCGACATCGTCATCGACACCTCCCGGAGCAACGTGCACCAATTGCGCGAGCAGCTGATGAACCGCTACAGGACGGAGGGGCTTTCACTCCCGCTCGAGGTCACCCTCGTCTCCTTCGGATATAAGTACGGCCTACCCATGGACGCGGACATAGTCCTTGACCTGCGCTTCCTGCCAAACCCTTTCTGGGTGGACGACCTGCGCGAGCTCTCTGGCGAAGACCGCAGGGTGAGGGAATACGTGCTGGGAAAGCAGGAGAGCGAGGAATTCCTCGACCGCGTGCACTCCCTGCTCCTTTACTTGAAGGACGGCTTCGTGCAGGAGGGCAGGCGCTACATAACCGTGGCCCTGGGGTGTACGGGGGGGTGCCACCGCTCCGTGGTGCTGGTGGACGAGTTGGCGGCGAGGCTGCGCTCCGACGGCCTGCAGGTGAGCGTCCGCCACAGGGATATGAACCGCGGGTAAGACATGAGTTTCACGTCAGAGGTCAAGAACGAGCTGGCCCGCGTCACTCCCTCCCGGCGTTGCTGCCGGCTGGCGGAACTCTCTGCGCTCCTGCACCTGGAGGGGTCCCTCCACCTCAAGGGGCCCTTGCAGCTGGCATTTCACACGGAAAGCGAAAATGCCGCAGTGGCGCGCCGCATGTTCCACCTCCTCAAGGAGCTTTTCCTGGTGACGCCGGAGCTGCGCGTGGAGAAAGCCCCCCGCCTGCGGGGCCATAACTGTTACCATCTCTATCTGGCCCAAGAGGGCCTGGGCCAGATCCTCAACGAGCTCGGCCTCCTGGACGATTCCCTGTACCCGGTCCTGGGGGTGCCCGCCCGCATAACCCGCCGCCGTTGCTGCGGGATAGCGTACCTGAGAGGGGCCTTTCTGGGCGGGGGATACGTCAGCCGCCCGGAGCAGCCGGCGCATCTCGAGATCAACGTGCAGCACGCGGAGATGGCCGAGGGGCTGCGCCTGCTCATGGAAAGATACTCTATCCACTGCCAGGTCGCCAACCGCAGGAAGATGTTCACCGTCTACGCAAAGAACCGGCGCGAACAAGCGGACTTTCTTGCGCTGGTCGGCGCCCACCTCGCGGTGCTGAGCCTGCAGAGCGACGCAGTGGTGCGAGAGCTGCGCGAGAACGTGAACCGCTGGGTGAACAGCGAGACGGCTAACCTGGAGAAGGCGGTCGAAGCCGCCCAGAGGCAGCTGCGGGACATCGACGTCATCGAGAGCAGGTTCGGGCTGGAACTTCTTCCGGAATCCCTCCGCGCCGTCGCTCAAGCGCGCAAGGAAAACCCGGAGGCCACTCTGCGCGAGCTGGGCGACAGCCTGCAGCCCCCGGTGAGCAAGTCGGCGGTCTATCACCGCATCCTGCGCCTGCACCGCCTGGCCAGGGAACTGCAGGGCTCGCACCCGTAGCGGCGCGTATAAAAGGCTGTCCTGCCGCATGCGCTGTCCTTGCAGCCGGCTTGAAGTCCCGCCCTTCTCTCCCTTTCATCGAGCGTCGTCGTGCAGCCTCCCGGTATGTGCAGGCGAACGAATACCGGCTTCTCGTTCAAGGAGGCGCTTCAGGCTAGCAGAGCAAGCCATGCGGCGGGGAGGCGAGGAGGTGCCGGCAAGGCAACCGTGCCCCGACGTCTGCCGCTGCGAAGCGCAAATCCATGTTTATACCTGACCTGTTTCGCTTATAATGTCTTGGTGGACATGATAGTGGGCGTAATCGCGATAAAGAAGGAGGTATGAGAATGGGCGCTAAAGTGGGAATAAACGGCTTCGGCAGGATCGGGCGCCTTTTTCTGCGCGCGGCGGCTGGAAGAGACGTGGAAATCTTAGCGGTGAACGACCTTACCGATCCGGCTACCCTGGCACATCTCCTGAAATACGACACCATCTTCGGAAGGTATCCAGGAGAGATCGCGGCGAAGGAGGGGGCCCTGGTGGTCGACGGCAGGGAGATTAAGGTGCTTTCGCAGTCCGATCCCGCGCAACTCCCCTGGAAGGATCTGGGAGTGGAGACGGTTATCGAGGCGACGGGCAGGTTCACGGACCGTGAAAGCGCGGGCAAGCATCTTGCGGCCGGCGCCCGCAAGGTGATCATCACCGCTCCGGCCACGGACCCTGACATAACCGTGGTCATGGGGGTCAACGACGGCAGCTATGACCCCTCAAAGCACCATATCCTGAGCAACGCTTCCTGCACGACAAACTGCCTGGCGCCCATGGTAAAAGTGCTCATGGAGAGCTTCGGCGTGGAAAGCGGCTTCATGACCACGGTGCACGCCTACACCAACGATCAGCGCATACTGGATTTCCCGCACAAGGACCTGCGGCGTGCCCGCGCCGCCGCCGGGAACATCATCCCCACCTCCACGGGGGCGGCGCGGGCCATCGGGCTGGTCCTGCCGGAACTGAAAGGGAAGATGGACGGCATCGCCATGCGGGTTCCGGTAATGGACGGAAGCGTCGTCGACCTCACCGCCGTGCTGTCGCGGGAGGCCAGCAAGGAGGAGATCAACGCGGCCATGAAGGAGGCCGCCTCGGGCCCCCTGGCCGGCATACTGGAGTATACCGAGGACCCCATCGTCTCTTCCGATATCATCGGTAACCCGGCCTCTTCCGTATTCGACGCCGCTTCCACCATGACCATGGGCAACATATGCAAGGTGGTATCCTGGTACGACAACGAGTGGGGCTTCTCCAACCGGCTGGTGGACCTCCTGGGCATACTCTGACTTGAACGAGGTGCGAGAATGGCCATAAGAACGGTCCGCGACATAGAGGTTGCAGGAAAAAGGGCCCTGGTCAGGGTGGACTTCAACGTCCATTTGGGGGAAAAGGGAGAGGTCGAGGACGATGCCCGCATACGGGCCTCCTTGCCTACTCTGCGATACCTCCTGGAGCGGGGGGCGTCCCTGGTGATCATGTCCCACCTGGGACGCCCCAAGGGCAAGGTTGACGAAGCGCTGCGCCTGGACTCGGTTGCCGCGCGCTTGGGCGAGCTGCTGGGGGTCGAGGTGCGCAAGCTGGACGCGACGGTTGGGCCGGAGGTGGAGGAGGCCTGTGCGGGGCTGCGGCCGGGGGAAGTAATCCTGCTCGAGAACCTCAGGTTCAATCCTGGAGAGACGGAAAACGACCCGGCATTCTCCGACGCCCTGGCCCGCCTTGGCGACCTCTACGTAAACGACGCCTTCGGGGCCGCGCACCGCGCCCATGCGTCGGTGGTGGGAGTGGCGGAGCGCCTCCCCGCCGTGGCCGGGCTGCTGATGGAGAAGGAACTCCAGGCCCTGGAAAGCCTGCTACACGATCCCGCGCGCCCCTTCGTGGCCGTGCTGGGGGGCAGCAAGATATCCGACAAGCTCAAGGTGCTGGGAAATTTCCAGAACCTGGTGGACGTCATCATGCTGGGAGGGGGCATGTGCTTCACCATCATGAAATGGCAAGGCCAGGAAATAGGAAGATCCCTCTGCGAGGACGACCTTCTCGAGGAAATCGGAGAGGTCATGCGGGAGAGCGGCGGGAAAAGGGCGGAGATGCTGCTGCCCCTGGACCTGGTGGTCGCCGCGGATTTCAAGGAGGATGCCGAAAGCCAGGTGGTTGAGGCGGGGGCCATCCCTGCGGGATGGATGGGCCTGGACATCGGGCCGCAAACCATAGCTCTTTACAGGAAGAAGATCGCTGAGGCAGCGACCGTCTTCTGGAGCGGGCCCATGGGCGTCTTTGAATGGGAACGCTTCCAGGAAGGAACGCGCGCCGTGGCAGAGGCCATCGCCGCATCGGGGGCGGTGACCGTCGCCGGGGGAGGGGACACCATAGCCGCCATCCGTAAGTACGGCTTGGAGCATTCCTTCACCCACATATCGACCGGAGGGGGCGCATCGATGGAATACCTGGAAGGCAAGGCCCTGCCGGGCGTCGAGGCGCTTCGGGACAGGAACGAATGAGGAGAGAAAATGCGCATACCCCTGATAGCCGGCAACTGGAAGATGTATAAGAACCACCTCGAGGCGGTGGAACTGGTGAGCGAACTACACCCCCTTGTCTCCGGCTTGGCCGGCATAGAGATCGCCGTCTGCCCGCCCTTCACCGCCCTTGCGGACGTTTCCCGCCTGCTGGGCGACCTCAGGTCCCCCGTAAAGCTCGGGGCCCAGGACGTCTACCCCGCCGCGGAAGGCGCCTTTACGGGCGAGATCTCCCCCGGCATGCTCAAGGCCCTGGGGGTGGAGTACGTCATCGTGGGCCATAGCGAGAGGAGGGAGATACTCAAGGAGAGCGACAGCTTCGTAGCGGAAAAGGTCAAGGCGGTTCTGGACGCCGGCATGAAGCCCATCCTCTGCGTGGGGGAGACCGATACGGAAAGGGAAGCCGGTAAGGCTCTGAGCAAGGTGGAAGGTCAGCTGGAAGCCGCTCTCGCCTCCTTGTCCAGGGAGGAGATGGGGCTCACGGTCATTGCCTACGAGCCAATATGGGCCATCGGGACCGGAAAGACGGCCACCCCCGAAGATGCGCAGGAGATGAACGGGTTCATCCGTGGCTGGCTGGAAGGGCGTTTCGGCGCGGAAGTTGCCGGCAGTACCCGCATACTCTACGGCGGAAGCGTGAAGCCGGATAACGCCGCCGAGCTCATGGCCATGCCCGACGTGGACGGGGCGCTGGTAGGGGGAGCGAGCCTGCAGGCCAAAGACTTCGCCGCCATCGCACGCTCCGTTAGCTGAGCCTGACACCCGCCGGGAAGCCGCTGCGGCGTTCCCCCGGCAGAGGGGGGGCATCGGCGGCCCACGGGGTACGTCAGTCCGCCCGCCTGGCAATGCGTGGTAAAATATTTTGAATCGAGCCCGTTAGCAAGGAGGTGAAAGGTTGGATATCCTGAAGTACATCATGTTGCCGCTCTTCTTCCTGTCCGGCCTTTCCATGACCGTTTTCGTGCTCCTGCATTCAGGCAGGGGGAGCGGACTTTCCAGTGCCTTCGGCGGTTCTTCAATAGGAGGGCTTTCGGGAACGCAGGCGGTGCAGAAGAACCTGGACCGCATCACCATCGCCAGCGCCGTGGTCTTCGTCATCACCACCATCGTCCTCATCTACATCTACAAGTAGCGGCCGCTGCGCGTTGCGCCGTGCATGCCAGCCGGATAGCGGCTCGCACCGATGCTGTATCGTCTCAGTAGGCGCTTTCCGGGTTGAAAAAGAT
>CAKZMC010000017.1 GCA_937128055.1 uncultured Actinomycetes bacterium
CTCCCCCAGAGGGCGCAGGAGCCCCCGCAGGGCCAGCTCCAGGGCGCCCGCTGCCTCCGCTCCCGCCCCCACCCCGATGACCACCGGCGGGCATGCCTGGGCGGCCTTGGCGCGTACCGCCTCGCGCACCGCCTGCTTCAGCCCCTCCTTCCCCTCCCCCGGCAGGAGGAGGAAAAGGCGTGTGGCGTTCTCGCTACCCCCGCCCTTGGCCAGCAGGGTGAGGCGTGCCCTCCCCTGGGGCCCTCCGGAATGCACGTGCACCGCCACCGGGGTGTTGTCGCCCCGGTTGCGCCGCGAGAGAAGGGGGTCCTCCACCAGCGACGAGCGCAGGGGAACGCGCCTGGTCGCCCTGCGCAAGCCCTCGTCCACGGCCTGCCGGAAAGCGGCGGGCAGGGAGGTCCCCTCCCCCAGCTCCACGAAGAGGTGGAACATGCCGGTATCCTGGCAGATGGGCAACCCTTCTTCCCGGGCCACGCGCGCGTTGTCCACGATCATGCGCAGCGCGTAGCGCGAGAGTGGCGATCCCTCCCTCTCCGCGGCACGCTTCAGGGCTTCTTCCACGTCCGCCGGGAGATCGACGCTGGCCCGCAGGGCGAGCTCCTCCGTCGCGGCGGCGAGCTCCTCGTGCTCAAGAACCCGCCAGCCACCCATCCAGCTCCTCCATCCTCTCCTTTATGCGGCGCGCGCAATCTTCCAGTTCTTTCCTTTCCTCGCCGGAGAGCGGGAGTTCCACCACTTCTCTCCAGCCCCCCTCTCCCAGGATCACCGGCACGCCCAGGAAGACGCCGCGCAGGCCGTATTCACCCTCCAGGAGCACGCTCGCCGCCACCTGCAGGCCCTCGTCCTCCAGCACGGCCCGCACCATGCGCGCCGCGCAGGCCGAGGGGGCGTGGTAGGCGCTGCCCTGCTTCAGCAAGGAGACGATCTCCGCCCCGCCCTCCCTGGTCCTCTCCGCCAGTTCCCGCAGCGTCTCCGGCGCCAGCAGTTCGCTCAGGGGCACGCCGGCGGCGGAGGTGAAGCGCGGCAGGGGCAGCATGGCGTCTCCATGGCTGCCCAGCACCGTGGGCTGCACCTGTCCCGGCGTAAGGCCCAGCTCCCGCGCGGCGAAATAGGCCAGGCGCGAGCCGTCGAGCAGGCCGGCCATGCCCATGATGCGGTGCCGGTCCCAGCCGGTGGTCTTCCAGGCCAGGTAGGACATCTCATCCAGGGGGTTGGTGACCATGACGATCACGCAGTCGGGTGCCACCTCCGCCACGGACGCCACCACTTTCCTCACCACGTCGGCGTTCTTTTCCATGAGGTCGGCCCGGGACATCCCCGGTTGGCGGGGGAAACCGGCGGTGATCACCGCCACCCGGCTGCCCTCGGCAAGCCGGTAATCGTCGCCGCCCTCCACCCGCGACGCGGACGAGGTCAGGGCAAGCGACTGGGCGATGTCGAGGGCCTTCCCCCGCGCCAGATCGCCGTAGATGTCTATGATGGCCACGTCCGCCGAGCCCTGCTCCGCTATGCGCATGGCCGTGGTGGATCCCACCATGCCCGCGCCCACGACGGTCACCTTGCGCATGGGACCTCCTTTCTGCCCCTCGAAGCACGCCGACGCTATTTTCCTATAAGCGGCGGGGAGCATGCAAACCCGCCGCTTTCCCGGCGCGCCGGCGGAGCCCGCGCCGTCCTGCAGGCGGCAGGAAACGCCGTCGCGTCTCAACTGGAAGGATAAGGTAACTGCTGAGGCCGTGGGAAGGGGCTTCGCGAGGGGCCCCGCGAACCCCGCGCGCAGCGGTCAATCCGCCTCCTCGGGAGGTTGCCTGGGGCCCTCCCCGCCCTTTTCCGCTGCGGTCTCCCCGACCTTCTCCCCGTCCGCCTTCCCGGGAGGCGCCTCCTCTTTCTTGCTGGGGCAGGAGGTGTCCAGGCAGAACACCCAGGGCTTGCGCCCCTTGTTCACCACCTTCACCCGGGGAGACCTGCAATGCGGGCAGACCTCGCCAGTGGGAATCACGCTGCCGCTCTGGGGAAGGGGATAGGTGGTGGTGCACTCAGGGTAATTGCTGCAGCCCACGAACCTCTTCTTGCTCTTCTTCGCCCTCACCACCCTCAGGCTCGCACCGCAGGCGGGGCAGGTCCCCAGTACGCGGTCCTCCTTGATGCCGTTGCGTATCTCCGCCGCCACCTCGTCCCTGCTTTCCTCGAGCTGTTGCATGACCAGGGAGAGCATCTCCCGCGATTTCTCCACCACCTCCACCCTGGTCTCCGCCCCCTCCACGATGGCGTCCATGTCCCGCTCCAGGAGCGCGGTCATCTCCGGCGAGGAGATGTGGTTGGCGAACTTGCGCAGGGCTTCGGTAACCGCCACCCCCGTCTCCGTGGGGGTGACGGGGTCGCCGTAGATATACCCCCGCTCATAGAGGCTCTCGATGATGGAGTGCCGCGTGGACTTGGTTCCCAGGCCCAGCTCCTCCATCTTCTCGATGAGCTTCCCCTGGGTGTAACGCGGCGGCGGCTGGGTCTCGCCGCGCTTCGGCTCCGGCCGCTCCGTCACCTCCACCTCCTCCCCGGCCTCGAGGTGCGGCAGGTCCACTTCCTTCTTGCGGCCATAGGGGTAGAAGCGGTACCAGCCCTCCTCCGTGGTGCGCGTTCCCCGGGCCACGAAGGGCTCCGGCCCGCAGGTGAGGTCAGCGCGCACCGTGAGCACCACCGCCTCGTCCGCCAGGGTGGACATGAAGCGCCTGGCCACCAGCTCGTATATCTTCCACTCCTGCTGCGAGAGGTCGCCGCGGGAGGCCGCGGCGGTGGGGTGTATGGGCGGATGGTCGGTGGACTCCTTCTTTCCCTTGGTGGGGGTGAGCTTCCCCTTCCCCAGCAGCTCCCTGCTCAGCTCCCCCAGGTCCGCGCTCTTGGCCAGCTCGCGCAGGATGCCCCTCAGGTCCAGGGAAGGGGGATAGACCGTGTTGTCCACGCGCGGGTAGCTGATGTAGCCGTTCATGTAGAGGTTCTCGGCGATGTTCATGGCCTTGGCGGCGGGAAAACCCAGGGCGGCCGCCGCGGCGAGCAGCCCGGTGGTGTTGAAGGGGATGGGGGGCTTCATCCTCCTCTCGGTGGACTTGACCTCCCTGACCAAGGCTCTCTCCTCGAGCCGGGCGTGCGCTTCCCGGGCTTCCTCCTCGCTGGGGAAGCGCTCCCGCGCGTGCACCGCATGGAAGGTCTCCCCGTCCTTGCGGCACCCTATCTTGAGGGTCCAGAAAGCCTCGGGAACGAAATCCCTGCGCTCCTTCTCCCGGTCCACGATGAGGGCCAGGGTGGGGCTCTGCACCCTCCCTACTGAAAGGAATTTTTTTCCAAGACGGGTCGACGCCAGGCTGATGAAGCGGGTGAGGCTGGCTCCCCATATAAGGTCGATGTCCTGGCGGGCTTCCCCCGCCGAGGCGAGGTTGTAGTAGGGGTCTTCAAGTTCCGCGAAGACCTTCTTGATCTCCTGGGGCGTGAGGGCGGAGAAGCGCGCCCTGCGCACCTTGATGTCCGGCCGCACCTCGCGGATGAGGTTGATGGCGTCCACACCGATCAGTTCGCCCTCGCGGTCGAAGTCGGTGGCGATGATCACTTCGTCCGCCTTGCGCGCCTCGCTCTGTACCGCCTTGATGAGGGACTTGTTGGTGGGCACCTTGACGATGTCGGCGTGGATCAACTCCCGCGGTTCCACCTCCTGCCATTGCTGGTAGCGGGGCGGGAAGTCGACCTTCAGGATATGGCCCTTCAAGCCTAAGCAGTGCACCTCGTCCCCGTTGGACTGGAAGGCGTAGACGGGATTGCGCGACTTTGAAAGCGGCCTCGCCTTGCCATCCGAGAGGATGGTGGAGATGCGCCGCGCCGTGGTGTTCTTCTCCGTTATGATCAGCTTCATCTACTCTTTGCCCTCTCGCCAAACATTCGGCAAATATCCGTAACATATTTACACCACCCCGTCAAGGAATCCCTTTGCAAACCCTTGGAATAGCGTGTTTACGGGGCCGCGCATACGCGGACCGCGCCTCTCCCCGCCCCATCCTGGTTATCCTCCGGTATCGCAGGGCGGCTTCCCGGCATCTCCCGGCTCGGGCTGCGCCCGGGGGTCACGACGCGCCGTCCCCGGCCCGCCGGCGTTCCCGAGACCTTTCGGCCCCGCGCGCGAAGGCGCCGGGCGCGGTCTCGCATGCCTCTCCCGGCCGCGAAGAGACGCCGGCGATGCCGACCTCGCCCAGCCTTCAAGAGAGCGCGGCTGGCGGGGATAGCGCGAGCCCGGCCGGTCCCCCGGCCTTTCCCGCGCGCGTCTACCTGGCGAACCTGCGACGTCTTTCCCTGTGCCGCCTGTCGACGCCCACGTAAGGGGCTCTCGGTCCCGAGAGGGAGAAGAAGAAGGGGATCCTGCGCTGCCTCTTGAAATAGCCCCAGGTGCCTATGCCCAGGTAGAGGTCGTCGTTCACCTTGCGCACCTCGTCTATCATGTTTATGAATCCGGCGCCGGAACGGTAGGCGGTGTAGTCGAGCTCGCAGCAGTCCTTCCCATCGAAGACGGAGGCGGCTATCCTCGTCTTCATGGGGAAAACATGCCTCACTCTTCCAAACCGTTCGTAGGAATTGTACCCCTGCCCCTCGTTCTCCGAGATCGCCTCAAATCCCTTGCCCAGCCACCTCCCTTTGTTCAGCGGCGACTTGAGGGCGAAGTAGGCGAGCGGCTTCTTGATGAACCAGAATTTGCCAGTGTCGAGGAGATGCCCCTTGAACTCGCCCTCCATCTCCCGCATGGTCGGGCAAGGCAGCGTCAGGTACAGCTCCATCAGCTCCTCCTGCCGCAAGGCCTTGAGCTGCTCGACCGTCCAGCCATCCAGGTCTCCCAAAGGGGATCCACGTTCATGCGTGGTCACGCTCATGCCCTCCTCCTCGCCTTCCCGGCGCGGCTTTGCGCGCCATCCCGCAGATAAGAAAAGGCGGCTCCGTGCTTCTCAGCCCATCACCTTCTTAAGCCACCGCGACACGGGGGGGACGACCTCGTCCACGTAATCGATGGTCACCAGGTGGGGCCTGTCCGGCAGGTAGAGGAACTCCTTCTCGCAGGCCAGACGGTCGTACACGCGGCGCACGTAATCCTCGGGGAAGATGTTGTCCTGGCCGGAATGGATGACCATGACGGGAACCCTGATCTCCTCCACCGCGACCGCCAGGGGTGTGGAGCCCAGGGAAGCCAGCGCGGACAGGCTGACGGCGTTGACGGCAAGGGGGTCTTCCCGGAAGAACCTCGACAGGTCCGGGTAGAGGCGGCAGGGTTCCGCCGCGAGATCCAGGTAAGCGGAGACGGGGACCATGAAGTTGCCCAGGGGGGAGGCGGCCAGCGCTTGCACGAGGGGAAGGCGCGATATCTTGAGCAGGGGGCCGTAGAGGGCCGGCCAGCGGGTCATGCGCTCGTTGTCCGGCTCGTCGGGCGCGATCACGTTGTGGCAGACGGCCGCCTTGAGGCGCGGCTCGGCCGCCGCGCAGTAAAAGGCCGCCATGCCCCCCTGGCTGGACCCCGAGACCGCCACCCGGTCCCCGTAAACGGCGATGGCGTGGTCCACCACCGTCCGGGCGTCCTCCGCCAGCCCGCCCAGGGTATAGACACCGCGCTTGCCCTCGCTCATGCCGTGACCCCGCGGGTCGAACCCCACCACGTTGAAGCCCTCCCGGCTGAGCTTGTGGAGGAGCTCCACGTAGAGCAGCGCGTACACGCTGGTCCCCGGCACGAAAACAACGGCCGGATCGCCCGGCTTGCTCTCGAAGTGATAGAGGGCCAGCCTCCTCCCCTCCACCTGCAGCCATTCCTCCCTCCAGGTGCCGTAGAGCTCGCCCAGGCCCACCTCTTCCATGAGCGAGCGCGCGTAGGCCCTGGCCTCTTCCTCCGTGGGGAGAGGCTTGTTCATCTTGCGATAGCTGTAAGCGCCCCAGCCCGCCGTAACCGCCGCCGCCGCGGCGGCGGTTAGGCGTACCTTCCCTCCCGAAGATGACCCGGCTTTCCTCCTTGCCATGATCCCGGCCCCCTTTCTCCCTTGAACCCGATCTGCCGCAACGGCGCGCGGGCCCTGGACATCCGTTACCCTGACTGCGCCCCCGCTTGCCTCGCCGGCGCTTTCACGTCTCCTCACTATATATATTATAGGCACCTGTCGGTATCGCAGGAGCCCGCGCGGGATTCTCACGGAGCAGCGTGCGGGGCGACGGGTGCGGCACGACCACCTGCAAGGCTGGCCGCCCCGCCACCCTCGCAGAAGCCACAGGCTGAGGGGACGTCCGCGAGCCGCGCCGCGCCCCCACCCGTCGAAGCCCTCGCGGCGGGATACCCGCGTGGGCCTGGGGATCATCCCGCCTTGCCTGCGGTGTTCAACCGCCGGCGGTACTCTGCGCCTGGCTGTCGATCTTTTCCAGGAGGCCGGGCAGGAACACGGGGAACTGTCCCATCTCCTCCCGGTTGTGCTTGCGAAGCCCCTTCACGAAGAACCCGGGCGCCTTGGCGGGGATGCGGAAGGTGGACCGCATGCGCGTACCGCCCTCCATCTCCTCGTACTGGTGCTGCACCCAGGCATAGGGGACGCCCTTGCGACCGAGGACGGCGCTCGTTACCACGTGGCCGTATATCCTGGGGATGGAGACGGCGTCCGGGTCCTCCAGGCGTATGCGCATCCTGCTCGCGATGCCCCCGATCTTCTCGAGAACGCAGTGGGTGAAGGTCGTCTTCCCTCCCTCCTCCTTGACCTCCATCCTGGCCCAGATATGATCCTTGGGATGCCACAGCTTGTAGGTCTCCGTATCCCCCATCAGCATCCACCACCTGTCGATCATCTCCGGCGTGACGCCGGGTAGCTCGTGGTCGATGACCACGTCCTTGGTCTCCGCTTTCGATATCTTGGCGACGAAACCGGTGACCAGGCCGTTGCCCCACGCTATGATTTCCTGCACGAACATGCGAGATCACCTCCCCGAGTTATGCGGTCCTTAAACGCTGCCTGGGCGTGGGGTGGGCTTCCGGCGCTCGCCCGCGCGCGAAACCCGTCCCCCGGGAAAAAGCGTTCGCCCGTCCCTCATGCGGCGAGAGGACGCGCTGCGAGCAGTCCCCAGCTTCGCGGAACCCTGCATGGCGCGTCATGGCTTTATGGGATATCCTTCCAGGGGGATGTCCTCGGTGGAGACCGCCATCTCCCCGTCCTTCTCCCGGATCACGATCCATTTCAGCCAGTTGGCGTCGTCTCTCTCCGGAAAATCCTCCCTCACGAACCAGCCCCTCGACTCCTTTCTCTCCAGGGAAGCGCGGTAGAACATCTCGGCGCAGAGGGCCATGCTCCTGGCCTCGTTGCAGCGGGCCAGGTCGTGGGGGTCCGCTGCCTTCAAAGCGTGGAGCTTTCCCTTCGCCTCCAGGACCATCCCCAGAGCCTCGCGCATGCGCGCCTCGCTCTTCCAGTTGCTGTACCTCACGGGCGTCATCGCCCCCTGCACCTCGCGCACGACCTCGAGGGCCGTGACTCCCGCCCCCTCCCGGCGCGCCGGCGCGAAGATGCCCTCCTTGAGCGCCGCGGCATGCGCGCGATCGACGCGCGGCAACTCCCCCGCTTCCGCGGCGTAACCGGCAGCCGACAACGCGCCCTTGCGGGCGCTCCACACCGCGTTCATGAGACCGGTGCCGCGTATGCGGCCGGGAGGCGAGGGCACGGCGCCCGTCCAGGCGGAACCGCTGTAGCTGACGTCCCCCACCGCGTAGAGGCCGGGTAGGGAAGTGGCCATGTCGTGGTCCACCCTGACGGGAGACTGCTCGCCTATGAAGCCGGGAACCACCTCGGGCATGGACGCGACGCTGCCGGACTCGGCGGCCCCCGCTTTTTCCCACAGGCGCGACCAGAAGGCGATGGCGGCGGGCCTTTCCCATACCAGGTCGGTGGAGAAAAGGATCTCCGAGCCTATCTGCAAGAGGTTCTCCTCGCTCTTGACCCTTACCGGCCCGTTGCCTTCCAGGTGCTCCCTGTACCAGCCGACGGCGGCCATGGCGCAGATGTCCGGCTGCAAGCCGGGGCGGTATTTCTCGGAGACGCGCTCCCCCTTGGCGTTGTACATGTGATCCTCGGCCCCGAAGACGACCTCGCGGCTCGCCGCGTGCACCATGTTGACGAAGCTGCCGAACTCCGCATTCCTCATCTGCGCCCCGGCGCGGTAAGCCGCCGCTATGCCATCACCGCGGCCACAGCTCCACATGGGCATTACTCGGTAGTTCTGGCTGCCGCTGGCCAGGATGGTCGCCCTGGCCCGCACCAGGCGGCAGGCGCCGTCCTCGACGCCGAACCCGATGGCGCCGGCGACGCGGTCGCCATGCCGCAAGAGGTCCACCAGCGCCACCTTGTCCAGGAAGCGGACCCCCAGCCGCGCGGCGTGCCGCCGCAGGCGACGGCACATGTCCAGGTCCACCCCTGCCAACCCCCACGGGACATCCAGCCCGGGCAGCTTGACGTACTTCCACCGGCCGTTCTTCTCCCTGGCGACCTTGACCCCCCAGGCATCGAGGTGGTCCAGCACGCCGTTGCAGGTGTGGGCGTACTCGCTCAGCAGCTCCTGGTCCTCCAGGAAACAGCCGATGTGGTGCACGTGGAAGCGCACGAAATCCTCGGGCTTGTCGGCGGGGGTCAGGAAGGCCAGTATCCCACCGCCCCGGTCCGCCTTTCCGGCCCATCCGGAGGTGGCCTTCTCCACCACCAGGACCTCGAGGCCCGGGTCTTTCTCCTTTACGGTTATGGCGGCCGCGAGCCCCGCTATCCCGCCGCCCACCACCAGCACGTCGGCGGAGATCACCTCTCCCAACGAGTCCAGCTCAGCCACCTCGCCACCTCCCTCGGCCCCGGAGCGCCGCGTGGCCCTGCCCCTACAGAGCCGACCACCGCAAGTGAGAGAAATCCGGGGTCACGGTGATGCATTCCCTGCGGCAGTTGATCTCGCAAAGGTTGCAGTGGACGCAATCCTCCGCGTGTGCCACCACGGGCCTCCTGCCCGCCTCGTCCCAGCGCAGCACGTTCACGAAGCAGGCCTTCACGCAGGCCTTGCATCCGTCGCACCTGTCCGTGTCGATGCTTATGGCATTCATCGCCCCCCCTGGCCTGACGTCCCCCCTCCGCACCGCGTGCGGGGCGTTCCTCAGCCGTCAACCGGGGCCAGGAAATCCGCGAACCTCATCATCTTCAGGGGATGCCTGGCCGCCCCCTTCATCCTCAACTCGCCCGCGAGGAACCTGGCCACCAGGTCCCTTCCCTCGCGCGTCAGGAGGAACTTTACCGCCGCGGGTCCCGCGGGAACGCGCGCCAGCTTCATGAGCACCGCCGGCTCGCACCGGATGACTATGTCCGCGCCTTGAGCGACGCCGCACTCCAGGATCACGCGTCCCCCCCGGAAGATCACGGTGAACGCGCACTCCTCGCGACCGGCGGGCTCCATGGCCACCGCCAAGCTCATCTTCTCGACGGCCGCGCATTTACGCGGCTCCCTCAGCAGGTTGAGCAGCATGGCCCGCATGAAACGCGCCAGCACGTGCAGGTCATCCTCGTCTCCCACCACCAGCCTGCCTCGCGGCTCCCCGGCGGGAGCGGTTGCGGGGACGGGTGCCCTCGCGTCAACCGTCCCCATGCCCTTCCCCCTTCTCCCCGCACCACTCCACCAGGTGTCGCTGCAGGCGCGCCCTGCATTCCCCTATCCGCCGTGGCGTCCACGACCTGAAGCCCTTGCCGCTCGCGAACCCCAGCTCGCCTTTCTCCACCTTCTCCCTCAAGAGGGGAGAGGGCTGCGGCGAGCTCTCTATGTGCCGCAGGATGTACTCGTGTATCTGCAGCGTGAGATGCAATCCCACCATGTCCGCGTTCTCCAGGGGGCCAAGCACGGGAAGCCTCATGCCGAACCCCAGTTTCACCACCTCGTCAACCGTCTCCGCATCCGCGATCCCTTGCTCCACGATGGAGATGGCCTCGCGCCACAGCGCGTGCTGCAGGCGGTTGCCCACGAAGCCGGGCACGTCCTTCTTGACCCGCACCGGGCGTTTGCCCGCCGAGAGAAGGAGCTCGCACGCGCGGTCCACCGCCCAGGGAGCCGAATCACGGCCGGGGATCACCTCGACCAGAGGCACCAGGTAGGGCGGGTTCCAGAAATGGGTCCCCACGATGCGCTCCCTTCCCGCCGCGTCCCGGGCTATCTCGCTGATGCTGATCACCGAGGTGTTGGTGGCCAAGACCACCTCCGGGGGGCAGAGCGAGTCCATCTCGGCGAAGAGGCGGCGCTTCACTTTCAGGTCTTCCGACACCGCCTCGACCACGAAGCACGCCCCGTCGACGGCGTCTTCCAGCCGTGCGGTGGCGGCGACCCTTCCCACGATGGCTTCGATCCCCTCTCCCCGCACCATGCCGTGCTCCGCCAGCACGGCGAGGTTGCCGCGCATGTCGTCCCTGGCCCGCGCTAGACGGCCGCCGTCTATGTCCATGAGGCTGACATCGTGGCCCCGCGCCGCGAAAAGCTGGGCGATGCCGTGCCCCATGAGGCCCGCCCCGATAACCGCGATCTTGCCCTCGTGACCTCCGTCCATGCTATCCCTCAACCCTGTCGCCACCGCATCAACCGGCGACGTTCCCCCCATCCACGTAGATGATCTGCCCGGTGACGAAACGGGAAGCTGCCGAAGCGAGGAACACCACCGTCCCGATGAAATCATCCGGCACCGCGGCGCGGCCCCAGGGGATCCTGTCCAGGAATATCTTGGCAGCTTCGGGATCGGACAGTACCGGCTCGGTCAGCGGCGTCCAGAAGATGCAGGGGGCTATGGAGTTCACGTTTATCCCGTGCTTGGCCCACTCCACCGCCAGTTGGCGGGTGAGCAGGTGCACGGCGCCCTTGCTGGTCCCGTAAGCCGCGTAGCCCAGGGGGTGTCCCAACAGGCCCCGCACCGAGGAGACGGTGATGATCTTTCCCGCTCCCCGCTTGATCATCTCGCGTCCCGCCTCCCGGCAGCACAGGAAGGTCCCCTTCACGTTGGTGTCCATCACCTGCTGCCAGTCGGCCATGTCCATCTCCTCCGCGGGGGCACGCCTGGCGATACCCGCCGCGGTCAGGAGGATGTCCACTCTTCCCAGCTCCTGCAGCGTCCTTCTCACCATGGCCCGGACGCTCTCTTCGTCCGTCACGTCGCAGCTCACGGGGAGCGCCCTTCCCCCGGCACCCGCTATCTCCGCCGCCGCCTCCTCCAGGGCATCCATCCTGCGGGCGGTGATGACCACGGAGGCGCCGTAAGCCGCCATTCCCGCCGCCGCGGCCCTTCCCAGGCCCCCGGAGCCTCCGGTGACTATGGCCACCTTGCCGGACAGGTCGAAGAGCCTTCTCGCTTCCTCAACGTCCATCTCGCAGTCCCCTCCCGCTTCCCGCGCGGCCGCCTCAATCGGTATAGTTGACGATCACCAGCATGCTGGCGGGCCGCTTGCCCTTGTTCACGATCTCCCTGCCCTCGTTGGCCCCGATGAAGATGGAATCCCAGGGGCCGAGGGTGACCTCCCCCCCTCCCCCTTGACCGTCACCTCCCCTTCCAGGACGAAGTAGACCTTCTCGGCCGGCGAGGCATCGAAAGCGGCTCCTCCACCTGGAAGAAAATAGGAAAGGCCCACCCAGAAGGTCCGGGTTCCCGTCTCCTCGCGGCCGTGCAGCCTGAGAGCGGCCATGTCGAAATGCTTGGGGGCCTGGTAAGGCCGCGCATCCTTGAGCTCCACCTTTTTCATGCTCCCGCTCCCTTCCGAGCATCCCCTGGTGACGGGGACCGCCCCTACTCCTCGACGATGGCCACCAGCCTGACGATGGAGCCGTCGCCCTTCTCCCAGCGGATGGGAAATCCCGCGATAGTCACCCGCTTTCCGAGCACCGCGTCGATGTCCCCGCCCACGTTCTCCCAACCCATGATGCCGTTGCCCAGGAGCAGGCGGTGGCAGGGTTCCCACTCCGGGAAGTCCTCGATGACCTCGCGGCCCGTTTCCCTCCTGTATTCCTCGCACACGTCCGGGAGAAGCGGGCCGGTGCCGTGGGGGCCGATGGCGGTGGCCAGGGGGTGATCCAGCGCCTGCTGGTCCACGCCCACCGCCTTCACCCCCTTTTGCACGAACCATTCCCCCGCCTCGCGGTAGAGGCCGGGCGAATAGGCGAAGTAACGGCGGGAATCGCCGTAGTAATGGTGCCAGCCGGTATGGATGATGACGATGTCCCCTTTCTCGATGCGCGGGCTGGCGTTCTCCAGGTCCTCCGGGGTGATGACCCCCCACTTCCCCTTGGGGATGTCCACCACCACCGCGGTGCCGTAGTAGCTGTCGAGGGGGATCTCGTCGGTGTAGGGGGCGCCCTCGATGACATGCGCCGGGGAGTCAGCGTGGGTGGTGCAGTGCATGAAGGTGGTGATCTGCTGGGAGAGCACCCCCGACTTGGCATGGTAGTGGAAGCGCTCGATTCTCACGTCGGGGAAATAGGGCCAGAGAGGGGCGTTGTGCCCGAAGGGGTGGCTGAGATCGTACAGCTTTACCTTGCTCATCCCTTCCCTCCTCCATGATATCCCAGCCTGCGCGAGATCTCCTGCGCGGTGCTCCGCACGCGGGCCACCACCTGCGAATCGCGTTTCCCCGTGATCCGCTGCGCCGGCCCGGCGACCACCACGGCCGCGATGGCTTCCCCCGTATGGTCGAAGACGGGGGCGCCCACCGCGTTGATGCCGACGTCTATCTCCTCCCGGTCGAGGGAGTACCCCCTGCTCCTCACCTGCGCCAGTTGCCCGAGGAAAACCGCGGGGTCGGTGATGGTGTTGGGGGTGAGCCGCGCCATGCCCTCCTGCAGGAACTTCTCCACCATCTCCGGGGGGGAGTAAGCCAGCACCGCCTTGGAGCCCGCCGCCGCGTGGACCGGCAGCCTGTCGCCCACGGTACCCGCGATGCGCACCCGCTGCGGGCCCTCCGCGACGTAGGCCATCACCGTTCCCGCGCCGGTGAGGATCTCCAGCACCACGGTTTCCCCGAGGCGGCTGCGCAGGGCATCGAGATACGGTTTGGCAAGGTGCACCAGGTTGGCGCTCAACCCGTTGCTGTAGGCGCGACCCACGTCCGCGGCGGCCGGGCCCAGGCTGAATTTCCTCGTCTCCGGGTTGCGCTGCAGGAAGCCCTTCTGCTCCAGGGTGTTGAGGATGCGCGAGGCGGTGGCCTTGTGCAGGCCCAGCTTGCCGCTGATCTCCCCCGTCCCCATCTCCTGGTTGTAGGGGGTGAAGGCCAGCAGTATCTCCAGCGCCTTCTCGATGGAGTTGGGTTTGTTCACGGCCATGGCCTCATGCTGCCTTTCATCCCTCGCTCCGCGCAAAACCTTGGTCCGGGTCCGCCCCTTGAGCACCATCGCGACCCTTGACTACCGACTATTAATATTATATTCTGAAACTTGGTATCATAATACGATAATCACGCCAGGTTTGCAACGCGGCGACCTCCGCGCCGCGGACGCTCGAGGCAAACGGCTGGGCTTGCAGGGGAAGCATGGGCGCAAGGGGCTTTCGGGACGACATACTCTCCGCCTTTCCGGCGCAACGACGCCTTGCCCGCGGTTCCCCCGCGTCCGGCATCGCGTGCCGTCAAGAGGCGCCTGCAAGCGAAGGGGGCTTCGGGTGACGGCCGCCGCGGGGCTCGCGCTCATGCCACCCGCATGGTGGAGCCACACGCCAAGCGGGTAGGCGGACAAGGGTGGATCACCGGCAGACGGGGGACGGAAAGGAGTTGCGCCATGAGAGCCACGAGGGGGCACCGTAAGGGAATGTCCGGCCCGCGCCGCAAGGGCGGCGCAGCCGCGCGATCATCTCCTCTCAGGGTTTTTGCCGTTATCTTCTCGCTGGCCGCCGTGATGACCCTGATGGTGCCGTACGGTGACCCCGCCACCGTGCCGGCCGCCGGACGGCCTTACGTCGACGACGGGCGCTACGACTACGGGCTAAGCCAGCCCAACCCGGACTACAAGGTGAAGGTCGAGCTCAAGGTGGAGATCCCCATGCGCGACGGGGTGAGGCTGGTGGGCGACGTCTACCGCCCCGACGCCCCCGGCCGCTTCCCGGTGATCATGTCCGAGTCGCCCTACCCCCGCAAAATGTACTATTTCCCGGGCTTGATGCCGGGCGTCGACGACCTGGGCGGCGCGGAATGGAAATACCTCCAGTTCGAGCAGGCCAACCCCCATTACTGGATCCCCCGCGGCTACGCCTACGTCACCGTGAGCACGCGCGGTTACGGGGGGATGCTGGGATCGGGCAAGGGCTCGGGGGGGCAGACCTCGGCCCTGGACTACCAGGAGTACGTGGACTTCTACGACGCCATCGAGTGGGCCGCCCAGCAGCCGTGGAGCGACGGCAACGTCGGCCTCTACGGCATTTCCTACTACGCGTTCTCGCAATACTGCGTCTGCGCGCTGCGTCCCCCTCACCTCAAGGCCATCGTTCCCTGGGAAGGCCTCGCGGACCCCTACCGCGACATCGGCTACCGGGGAGGCATCCGCTGCATGTTCGGGGTCACCTTCGCGCTGGGACTGCATCTGCTCGCCAACAACTTCTGGAAAGCCACTAACTACATCGGCATGTTCTTCAGCCACTCCTTGATGGACGACCTCTGGGAATACGGGGTGCATGCCCGTTCGCGGTTGCCGGCGAGCACCCCCACCGTGCTGGAGGCGCTCTCGCAGATCGACGTCCCCATGCTCTCCGTGGGTAACCTCAACGACCCCGACCTGCACCTGCGGGGCAACGTGTACGCGTTCTCCGCGGCGTGCAGCGCGCAGAAGAAGCTGCTCCTCTACACCGGCACCCACTGGGGCTCGGCCTACCAGCCCTGGGCCAACCGCACCGTGCTGCGCTTCTTCGACCACTACCTCAAGGGGGTGGACAACGGGGTGGAGAGCGAGCCGGCGGTGGACGTGCAGCTGCGCACCGGCCCTGATACCTTCACCCACCTTTACGGCGACACCTGGCCGCTGGAGGGGACGCGGTGGACCAAGTACTACCTTGACGCCGGCAACAAGGCCCTGCGCGCCACGGACTCCGGGAAGGAGACTTCCGCCGAGGCCGCGTGGGAGAGCGACGCCATAGGCAGCAGCGACCGCGTCACCTTCCTGAGCGAACCGCTCGCCCGTGACCTGCAGGTGGCCGGGCCCCTGAGCGTCCATCTCTGGGTGTCATCATCCACCCGCGACGTCGATCTCACCGTGGAACTGCGCGACTTCGACGAGGAGGGAAACGAGACGCGTTTCCCCTATTACATCGCCGGCAACCCCGACGAGCCGGTGACGCGCGGCTGGCTGCGCGCCAGCATGCGCGCCCTGGACCCCGAGCGCTCCCGGCCCCACCAGCCCTTCTATCTCTTCACCCGCAACGACTGGCTGACCCCCGGGGTCCCGGTGGAGCTGGACATCGAGCTCTGGCCCACCGCCATGCTCTTCAAGGCCGGCCACCGCATCGGGCTGACCGTCCACTGCGGGCCGTACAACCGCAGCGGCGAAGCCGCTTTCGTCGGGCAGCTGCTGCCCTGCCTGCCCAAGTTTACCTTGAAGGTGCCCGCTTACCAGACCTTCTCCCCGGACCCGGGAACGGTGAAGATCCATACCGGCGGCAAGAAGTCCTCGTGGCTGGACCTCCCGGTCATCCCGGCGGATCCCGCCCCCTCGCACCACATCACCATCGGGGACGGGGAATGCGAGCCGGCGTGCGCAAGCGGAAACATGGGCGACCGCTTCTGCTGGAGCAACGCGGGTGACGATTATCACTCGGTCACCGAGTCGAGCGGCCTAGGGCTCTGGGACTCGCAACTGGTGCGCGGTACCCGCTCCCACAACCCCGAAACCTGGTGGGTGAAGATACCGTGGGCGGGCACTTTCGGCTACCGGGACGTGGTGTGGGGCTTCGAGGGAAAGATAGAGATACCTGCCCGCGTGCCCGCGTCCGTCCCCAGGGGGAGGAGGGTGAGCATCGATTTGGGAGTCCGACCGCCGCCCGAGGGGGTCGGCTTCGACGTCCAGGTCAGGACGGCCGGGGGCGAGTGGAGGACCGTCCGCGAGGGAATACGTGACGCCCGCATCACCCTGGATCCTCTCCCGCCCGGAAGCTACGCCGTGCGCTCCCGCCTGCGCGGGCCTGGCCCGGACGGGGCGGAGGCGGCCACCGGCTGGAGCCCGCAGGCGACCTTTACCGTGAGGTAGTGCTTGATGCCCAAGGGCGCTCAAGGGGCCACGTCTCCGTTCTTGTGCGAGCAGGCGATGTTCTCCCCTTCCCCGAGGCGGCCCGAAACCCGAAATATCGAGAATGATGAGGCCGCTCCCTGCGCCGGCGATTTTCTTCCCTTCCCCGAGGCGGCCCGGCACCTGGATGTCGAAGATGCCGCCCCTATCCCTTACAATGGGAGCGCCGAGATATGGCGCCTATCCATGAGGGAGGGAGGTCGTGGTAGCCATGGATGCGAGGGAGGTTGAACGGGCGGCGGTCATCGGGGCGGGCACCATGGGACACTCCATAGCGCTGTCCTTCGCCATGTCCGGCATCGTCGTGGACCTCGTGGACGTGGAGGGGGCGGCCCTGGATGCCGCCCGCGAGAGGATGCGCCACGCGCTGGCCACGCTGGCACGGGGCGGCGTTATCGCGGGCGACAGGGCGGATGAGGTGCTCGCGTTCGTGCGCACCTCGACGGAGACGGCACGCTGCGCCGCGGGGGCGGATTTCGTGGTGGAGACGGTCCCGGAGGTTCCCGAGGTGAAGAGGGAGGTCTTCGCGCAACTGGAAGCGGCCTGCCCGCAGGACGTGGTTATCGCCAGCAACACCTCTGGCCTGGATATATTTTCCATAGCGGAGATGTCGCACCCCGGGCGCCTGCTCATAGCCCACTGGTTTAACCCCGCGCACATCATCCCCCTGGTGGAGGTGGTCCCCGGCCCCTCCACCGCGCCGGAGGCGGTGAGCTTCACCGCGTCGCTCCTTGAGCGGCTGGGCAAGGTGCCGGTGGTGATGAAGGGCTTCACGCGCGCCTTCATCGTCAATAAGATCCAGAACATGATGTCCCTTGCCGTCTTCGAGCTTCTGGGCAGCGGGCTGGCCACCCCCGAGGACGTCGACCTGGCGGTCAAGTACAGCCTGGGCATCCGCCTCCCCGTCGTGGGGGTGGTACAGACCCTCGACTTCACCGGTCTCGACCTGGTGGCGGACCTCCTGAGAAGCTACGGGCTGAGCAACCCCCTCATCGAGGAGAAGGTGGCGGCGGGAGAGCTCGGGGCCAAGACCTCGCGGGGCATATACGACTACGGAGGCCGCAGCGAGGCGGAGATACTGGAAAAGAGGGACGGCCTCTACCTGCGCGTGCTCGCCTTCCTCAAAGAGATAGGGGCCTTCGAGCCCATTTGACATTATCTTCCATGCAACTCGCACGCAACTACCCCTTGCAGCGGCTCCACCCGGACCCGCCGCGCCGGCACGCTCTCCCGCCGCTTTGAGCCCCCCGCTTTACTCGCTCCCCCGCGCACAGGCAAGAGGGGGGCGGCTCGCGTTGCCGCGCCCCCTCGTTTTCAAGCGCCTATCGGCGACCTCGGCCCCAGTGGCCGGGAATGTCCGTCCGGCGCCCCTTCTCTCGCGCGCCCCGCTCTTTCCCTTAAAGCCCGGCTATCTTCTTGACCAGCGCGTAGTCCTTCGGGTAATAGCCGCTCTGGGTGCTGATGGTCGTGTTCAGTTCCTGGTAGACGTCGTTCCCCGCCGTGAAGGCCGGCCACGGCGGCTCGCTCCCGCCGTTGGGGTCGCCCGCCGCCGCGAACCTGGTCCAGTAGTTCATGATGGACCTGGAGAGCGCCTGCACCTCGGCTCCCGCGAAGCTGAGCAGCGAGCTTCCGAAGACGAAGGTTATCTCGGAGCCGTGATAGGCCCCCATGGCAGCCCGCGTGGGGTCGGTTGTGGATACATAGGTGAACTTGTACACGTAGACGGGCATGCCGTCACGCGCCATGCACTCCGCCGCGTGCCGGGATGGTCCCGCGAATCCCCGGCCGGT
>CAKZMC010000018.1 GCA_937128055.1 uncultured Actinomycetes bacterium
TGGAAGCCGCGCATCCCGGCCGCATAGTGGTCCTCGACCTCTACAGCACGCTGGCATCCCCGGGCGGCTGGCTGCGGCCCGAGTTCGCCCTGGACCCCTACGACTCCCACCTCAACGACGCCGCCTACGATGCCCTGGACCCGGCCCTCGCGCAAGCGCTCGAGGAGCTCTGACTGCCCCGATTCGTAAACACGCTCGCATGCGAACGCCGCTGCATCCACACCCACCGCCTTCGGGCAAGACGGCATCTTCCTCCCGGGGATGGGTCTCGCGCGAGAGCGAGCGGACGGCCAGTCCCCGGCGCTCTCCGTGGCAAGCCGGTTGCGCGGCTTCGGGAGCGAGGGGGCGCCGTAAACCCATCCCCTGACGTGGACCGCATTCATAGACTGGGGCGCTGGCCTACGGGGGTTTTACCTTCGGCCATGGACCCACCGCCCGTAGACCTTACCCGGGCTTGCGCAACCGTCCCGCAACGTGGGGTATAATCTCGGCAGCGTCCTCGAACGGGGGTTCCGCCATCCCGGCACTCCCGTTGCGCGAGCCTCCTGGGCAGGCTGGCCACGGAGCTCATGCACGCACACGCGAATTTGCCGGAAAATATCGGGATGCTGGGTGACGGTCTTCCGGCCTCCCGTGGGGCTTCCCGTGGGGTTACTCATGGGGCTTATCACGGCCGGTCCGCAGCACCGGGAAACCGTCGCAAGAAGGAGGTCTGAAATGTGCGCGACGCATAACGTCGAGAAGTTGGACCACGTGGCCTTCGCCGTCAAGGATAAGGATCTGGCCACCGCCTTCCTGACCAAGGTCCTGGGCGCGAAGGAAGTCATGGATATGGAATGGGGTGGCTTCCGCTTCACCTCTTTCCTGCTGGGCTCGGGAAGCATGCTGGAGCTGGTTTACTCGCCGGACCCCGACAACTTCGTCAACCGTTTCATCGCCCGGCGCGGGGAGGGGCTGCACCACCTCACCTTCAAGGTAAGCGACCTGGAGGGGACGGTGGAGCACCTGCGCGGTCAGGGTCTGAACCCCTTTGACATCAACACCTCCAATCCATTGTGGAAGGAATGTTATCTCCATCCCCGGGAGGCGCTGGGAACCATCGTGCAGTTCGCGGAGTTCCCCGAGGAGGAATGGGCCGAGGTCTGGGCGCAGACGCAGAAGCAGCCGCCCCTCGCATGAACTCCCCGCGGAGCGGCGGCAGGCACCGTCCTTTGCTCTCAAGCCATAAAAACGTGCCCCGCAGGCCGTTGCTCCCATCCCCCGCGCTCAGTCCACGGGGCGGAACTGGTGGAGCGCCAGCCCGTCCGGCGAAGTCCAGGGGCTGAATGAAACCCGCTGCCCGATGCGCAGGCTCTCGTAGGGCGCGTCGATGCGGGTGAATATGTTTCCAACTCCTTCCAACTCTACCAGGCCCAGCACATCGGGCTTGATGCAGCGGATGGCCGCCTCCTGCCAGGTGAAGGCCAGCAAGGTGCCCTCGCGTGGCAGGTCCACCCATTCCAGGTCCTCCCCCAGGCAACGCGGGCATAAGACGCGGGGCGGGTAATGCGTCTCCCCGCAGGCCCTGCAACGCGTGGTCTGGAACTTCCCCTCCGCGAGGCGGGAGAAGAACTCCCCGGCGGCGCTGTCCTGGATATACGGCTTGGTGTCCATTCTACCCTCCTGCCCTCACGCCGGCCTTCTTTCAAGCGCCATCATCATCATCTCGCCCCTGCCGTTTCTCCGTCCCAGACATATCCGCGGTTTGACCCCAAGATATGTCTGTGAACGGTGTTCATGGTGCCTGCCGGTCGAGTACCATGACCACGGAGCCGTTGATGAAACCCTGCTCCGTGTGTACCAGCCCGATGGAAGCCCCCGGCCTCTGCCGTTCACCCGCCTCCCCACGCAACTGGCGTACCACCTCGGTAATCTCCAGCAGAGGGGTGACATAGGCCGGGTGCCCCAGGGAAAGCCGGCCCCCGCTGGGATTGAGTAGCACCTCCCCGCCGTGGGTCGTCCTGCCCTCCTTCACCGCCGCGGGAGCCTCTCCCCTTGCGAAGAACCCCAGTTCCTCGTACATCATCAGCTCCAGCCCCGCGAAAGCGCCGTAGACCTCGGCGACGTCGACGTCCCCGACGCGGTAGCCGCTCTCCGCCAGAGCCGCCTCGGCCGCCCTCTCCACGCATGGGAAGCGGGATATCTCTCCCCGGTAGGGGTGAAAGCTGGTGGGGTCGTGGGACTCGGCGACGGAGGCTACGCGCGCAGCCCTTTCGCTTTCCCGCAGCATCTCCCCGCTGACCAGTACCACCGCCGCGGCGCCGTCGTGCATCTCCGAGCTCTCCAGGCGGTGGATGGGAGGGGATACCTGCGGGCTGGAAAGAACCTTCTCAAGGGTGATGGGTTCCTTGTAGGCGGCCTGCGGATGCCGCAACGCATGCTCCCGCAAGAGAACGGCCACCCGCGCGACATCCTCCGGTTCCACCCCGCATTCGTGCATGTAACGCTGCACGGCCATGGCGTAGAAGGGCAGGGGGCTTATGACCCCGTAGGCCGCCTGGTAGGAGTCGTAGAGGGAATTGGCGCTCATGATGAGGTGGAAATAGCTGAATACGTCCTGCTGGATGACCTTCTTGGGCACCTCCCTCTGCGCCGCGAAGACCAGGCAGGACCTTATTCTCCCTGCCCGCACGCGCTCGTAGGCTGCGTGGACCGCGGCGGTGCTCGAGTTGCCCCCGCTGTCCACGTCCATCATGAAATCGGCGGTGATGCCCAGGTAATCGGCCATCCTCTGGCTGGCGAACTTGCGGCTTTCCGCCATGTAACCGTGGGGTGTGGACGCGATGCCCTCTATGTCGCGGGGCAGCAGTCGCGCATCCCGCAATGCCTCCACACAGACGCGCGCCCCCAGCTCGTGGGCATCGAGCTCGTGCCAGCCCACGTCGGCCATGGATACGCCCGCGATATAAACCTCGTTCATGCCATCGTCCCTTCCGCCACGCCCTCGCATCCGCCTCCGGCGTAAGGGCAGCGCGAGCCTCGCACGGCCCTGCCGTTCAGCCCTGCCGTTCACCGCCGGTGCCGTCCCCTCGCCGCGCCTTTGTCCCGCCAGAGGCGCGCCACGGCCATGTGTTACGCCGTCGCGGTTCGGGGAAACATATAGATTATACAATATGCGCCAACACCTTGCCTTGCTCGCAAGCCGGGGTACCTTCACCGGGAAGCTGCGGAGGGAGTGGATGAGCATGGGAGACCTGAAAAAGATCGTGGTCATAGGGGGAGTGGCCGGGGGCGCCACCGCCGCCTCCAAGGCCAGGCGCTGCTGCGCGGACGCGGAGATCGAGATCTACGACCAGGACGAGTTCATCTCATATGCCGGGTGCGGCCTTCCCTATTTCATCGGGGGCCATTCCCCCAACTGGCGACGGCTTCTTGCCCGCATGCCGGATGAGTTCGCGAACAGGCAGAACATCCGCGTCTTCCTGCGCCACCGCGTCAACTCCATCGACGCCGCGAACAAGCTCGTACGGGTGGTGGACCTCGAAGGTGTCAGCGAGTTCTCCATCGAGTACGACCGGCTGATCATCGCCACAGGCGCGGTGCCCCTCGTCCCTCCCCTGCCGGGAAAAGAGCTGGACGGCGTCTTCGTGCTGCGCAGCTTAAAGCACGCGCTGGAGATGAAATCCTTCATCGACCTGCAGGCTCCGCACAGGGTGGCTATCGTGGGGGGAGGGGCCATCGGAATGGAGATGTGCGAGGCGTTGCGCCGGCTGGGGATGGAGGTCCACCTGGTGGAGCTCGCGGACCATGTCCTGCCCCCCATGGACGCAGACCTCGCCCTCAGGCTGGGTGAACACCTGGAGAAACGAGGCGTGGTCCTGCACCTGGGAGAGAAGGTGGAGGGCATGGAGGGAAAGAGGGACGGCAGGGTGGCCCGCCTCATCACCTCCCGGGGGAGCTTGGAGGCGGATATGGTGCTTCTCTCCATCGGCATACGTCCCGCCAGCGAGCTGGCCAGACAGGCCGGCATCGCGCTGGGAGCGAGGGATGCCATCCGCGTGGACGAGTCCATGCGCACCAGCGCTCCCGACGTGCTGGCGTGCGGCGACTGCGCCACCACCTTCCACATGGTCGCGGGCAGTGAAAGCTGGGTGCCCATGGGATCCACCGCCCGCAAGCAGGGGAGGGTCGCGGGGGAGACGGCCTCCGGCAACCAGGCCTCCTTCCCGGGAGTCCTGGGCACCTTCATCCTCAAGGCCTTCGAGATGACCGCCGGCAAGACGGGGCTCGGCGTTTCGGAAGCGGTGGAGGTGGGTTTCCCGGCGGAGTCCGTGACGCTCGAGGACAGCACGTTCCCAGCCTATTACCAGGCCGGCCCGCGCATGACCGCCCGCGTCACCGTGGAAAAGGGCTCGGGGCGCATCCTGGGAGCCCAGGTGCTGGGGGATTTCGCGGCACAGGTGGACAAGCGCCTGGATATCCTGGCCGCCTGCACCGCGGCCCGCCTCACCGCGAGCGACCTCTCTTCCCTGGACCTGGCTTACGCCCCTCCCTACAGCCACCCCCTCGACCTCCCCATCGTGGCCGGGAACCTGGCCGAGGCCCGGGTGCTGGGAAAGGAGTGCACCTGCACCGTAGAGGGCCTGGAAGACTGAGCATCGCCGGGGACCGTTGGATTGTTGCCGGGGCTTCGCACGCGGGCGCGCTAATACATGAACGGGGTCAGGCCCCGTTCAGGCCCCGTTCATGCCCGGGAAGGTCTGGGGGCTTCGTGCCGGTGATGACGCGGTACCCGAACTCGCCGGGGGGGACGGGGAAGACCTCCAGGTCCGCGAAGCCCGCCCGCGCCAGGGCCTTCCGCCAGACCCCTTCAGTGGTGAAATGCTCGCCGTCCTCGGTGAGCACGGCGGGAATATCCCCCAGGTGGAGGAGCATGGTCCGGTAAGCGCCGTGCTCCCGGTCATAAAGGGATTTTCCTACCATTTTATGGATAATATCGCGGCAGCGCTCCGGGTCCTCCGGCGGCGCGTCCACGTCGCAGAACATGTCCGCATAAACCAGGCGCCCGCCGGGGCGCAGCACGCGGGCCAGCTCGCGGGCGCAGCCCTCTCTCTCGCCAGGAGGCACGTGGTGCAGGGCAAGGTTGGAGAGCACGGCGTCTACGTAAGCCTCGGGAAAGGGTATGGCGGTTGCTGTCCCCCTACGCACCCTCGCGCCTCGCACCTTTCCGAGCTTACGCTCGCAGCGTCGCACCATCTTCTCCGAGGGATCCACGCCCAGTATCTCGGCCCCGGGGTACATCTCCACCAGGCGGAAAAGGAGCGCTCCCGCGCCGCATCCCAGGTCCAGGACCGTCTTTCCGGAAAGGTCCCCGGCGAGATCGATCACCATGCGCAGCGCCTCCGCGTAGACGGGATCGCCGTCGAAGAGGCTCTCGTAATCGCCCTCGTAACTGTCCCAGAATCCCATGGCTCAACCCATAACCTCAGCTGCCGCGGTAGGCGCGGGAAAGCTCCACCACGCGGCGGTACTCCTCCAGCTGCCGCCCCCTTTCCGCCTCGTCCCAGCCCAACTCGCCGCCCAGCAACTCCGCCACCCTCGCGGCGCAACCCAGTCCCTGGTCCCTGTCATCGTAAAAGACGAAGCTGCGGCGCACCATGAAATCGCTCAGCCCGACGACCATCTCCTCGCGCGCCGCGTAGACCACCTGGGCCTCGATGTAAGGGATGCCCTCGCCCAGCCTGCGGGCAAGAGCGGGTTCCCCGGCCAGCATATCCAGCACGCGCAGGGCACCCGTTCCCAGCAGCTGCAGCCTGGCGATAACGTCGTCGTCGAGGCGGATTTCCCTGGCAAGCCTTTCCAGCCGCTTGGGGAAATCCACGTCGCCGCTGCCGAAAACGGGGGCTTTCTTCGTCGTGCACCTGGCCACGCCCGCCACCCCATGTCTCTCCGCCAGGCGGCGCGCCGCCAGGTCGACGAGCTCCTGGGCCATGGAGCGCGCGGTGGTCAGCTTCCCTCCGGCGATGGAGATCAGGCCGGAGTGGCTTTCGTAGATGGAATGCTCTCGCGACACCTGGGATTCCTTGACGTCCCTGCCGCCGCCTTCCACCACCAGGGGGCGTAGCCCCGCGTAGGTGCTGAGCACGTCATCGTAGGTGAGCTGGGCGCGGGGAAGGGCGCGGTTGGCGGCCTCCAGGATGTAGTCCACGTCCTCGCAGGATGCGTGTATGTCGTCGTAATCGCCCTCGTAATCGGTATCCGTGGTGCCGATGATGGTGAAGTCCCGCCAGGGTATGACGAAGAGCATGCGCTTGTCGGCGGGAGAGAGGATGGGCATTGCGTTGTAGGCCTTGACCCGCCTCCAGGGGACCACCACGTGCGCCCCCTTGGTGGGTCGCAGCTTGGGCGCCGCCCCGGGATCGTCCAGGCGGCATATGTGATCCGTCCAGGGCCCGGTGCAGTTGAGAACCACCCGGGCCTCGATGTCGAACTCGCTCCCCCCGACCTCGTCCCGCGCCCGCACGCCGCAGACATGGTCGCCGCGGCGCAGGAAGTCCACCACCCGCACGTAACTCAAGCAGCACGCCCCCTCCAGGTGGGCGGACTGCAGGTGCGAGAGGGTGAGGCGGGCATCGTCGGTAGAGCAGTCGTAGAACTGGCCGCCTCCCTTGAGGCGCTCCCGGTCCAGCTCCGGCTCCACCTCAAGGATGCGCCGGGAACCGTGTAGCTGGTGGTTCTGCACGTTGCGGAAGAGGGCAAGGATGTCGTAGAGCCACAACCCGGCAGCGATCATGAAAAGGGGGTTCTTGTCCCCTTTGTACACCGGGAAGATGAAGGACTGCGGCCATACCACGTGGGGGGCATTGTGCAGGAGGCGCCGCCTTTCCCTGCAAGCCTCGAAGACCAGCTTGAAATCGAAGAGCTCCAGGTAACGCAACCCGCCGTGCACCAGCTTGGAGGAACGGGAGCTGGTGCCAAAAGCCCAGTCGTTCTTCTCCACTATGGCGGTGGAAAGCCCCCTGCGCGCCGCGTCGCGCGCCGCGCAGGCGCCGGTGATGCCTCCCCCCACGACGAGCACATCGAAGACGCGCGCCTGCGCCCGTTGCAAGTTCTCCTTCCTCTGCTGCATCGAAAACATCGTCTCTTGCTCCTCCCCTTGTACTCGTCGATCCCTCCCGTGGCTTTCCAGGCTCTTCCGCGGCGCCTCACGCAGTCACGCGGCCCTGTCTTGCCGAGGCCGCGGAAGAAGCGCATCCCGGCGTCAATCGCCGCGCATCCCGTAACCTTTCAGCCCGCAGAACGCAAGGCTGCGGGCATGCTCGCCTTCAATGGCTGTCGATATCCTCCGCGAGCCGCAGGAACTCCAATTTTCTCAGCGGATGGTGCCCCATGAGAACCTTCAACTGGTGCGCGTCGCGAAAACGCTTCTCCTGCCCGTAATCCCGCATGTAACCGTTGCCCCCCAGGAGCTGCACGCCGTCCGAGACTACCTGGCAGGCCATGTCCTGCACCTGGAGGGCCGCCGCCCGCGACGATACCTCCCACCCCGGCTTCCCCTCCGCCATCTCCTGCATGACCGCGGCCAGGAGCATCTCCCCCGTGCGGCAATGGAGCGACATCTGGGAGAGGATCATGCGCACCTCCGACCAGTTGATGATCTCCCGTCCCCCCTGCACCCTCTGCCTCGCGTACTGCAGGGCCTCCCGTAAGGAGCCTTTCATCACCCCCAGCGACATGGCCGCGGCGGAAACCGCGAGGAGATCCGCGGCGGACCCGTAATACCTCGCCCCCTCACCCGGTTCCCCGACCAAGCTGGAGACCGCTCCCTTCATGACCAGGTCCACTCCCGGGCAGGAACGCAGGCCGAGGCTCAGCACGGCGGGACCAGCCTCCACCCCCTCCCCTCCCAGTGGACACAGGAAAAAGGAAAAGCCTTCCACGCCCATGGTGCGCGCGGGAAGGAGGGCCCACGCCGCCATGCTTCCCAGGACCACGAAATCCGCCTTTCCCGTCAGGAGGTAATTCCCATCCTGCTTTTCGGCCCGCAATCCCCGTGCCGTCTCTCCCGGCGCATCGAAGGAGGGGAAGGCGACGAGGGGAAGGCGACCTTCCGCCGTCCCTCCCTCCGCGGCCTTGGCCTTCAGCTTGTCCAGGACATCCGCCCGCCCCGCCTGCAGGATCACCATCTGCGACAAAGAATGGGTGAAAACGGCCCCCGCGAATGCGGCGTCTTCCATGGAAAGATTTTCCAAGATAAGATTAAGGGCTCGCAGGTTTGCCGGCGCCTCCTCCCCATCCTCCTGCAGCAGGGAGAAGAAGCCCAGCTCCTCACCCTTGCGCAGCAGATCCAGGTCCAGGGGCGCGAAGGGGTGCGCGTCACGCTCTTCCCTGCCGGTCCGCAGCTCCCGCAAGGCGAATTCGCAGGACATCCTCTCCAGCAGTTTCCATTCCTCGCTTCTCTGGCTCGTCATATCCAAGGTCCCCCCTCTACCGTTTTTCCGGACCCTTATCCCCGCGTGCAACTAATCTACCTCGGCAGGCTTCACCGGCTTTATCTCGTATACCTTTTCCCCGGGCCCTTATCCCCGCGTGCAACAGAAACGCGCGGCGTAAAGGCCCGGGCGCTGCCCGCGACGTCGGCCGTCATCCGCCATCCCGACCTCAGCCACCGCCTCCCCCCGCATGTTCGCTCATTCCTCGAAAGCCCTCACCCCGGGCAGCGACCGCCCGATGAGGCAGTTGAAGAGGTTCAGCCGGTTAAGCTGGTTTGTTCCCTCGTAGATCTGCAGGAGCTTGCAATCCCTCAGGTGCTTCTCCGCCCCCTGGTCGAAAAGCACCCCCGCTCTCCCCATGAGATCCAGGGCAAGCTGGCAGTTGCGCAACCCGAAATCCGAGGCGGCGAACTTGGACAGGGAGGCCCAGCCCGAGGTGCGCTGCATCTCCTCGTCTTTCTGGCCGTCAAGGCATATCTTGCGGAAGAGCCAGGTCACCGCCCCCAGGTTCAAGAAGGGAGCTACCACCGAGTCCATCATCTTCCTCGGGGTGAGCTTGAGGATATAGAACATGGGCTTCCACTGCAGCACCTTGAACATGCCGTAAAGGGAATTCGCGTAGTTGGTCTCCACGTAGGAAAGCCTCGCCAGCGCCACGTTCTTGTACATCTCTGCGAGCAGGCAGCGCGCCCATTCCTGGTCGATGAGCCTCTTGCCGCCCACCTCCGTCTCCACCGCGAAGCGCAGGGCCTCCTCGTAAGCGCCCCGCGCCACGCCGGTGGCGAATCCCGCTACCCCGGCGCGGGAGGTCGAGAGCACGTAGTGGATAACCTGCGAGGTGTATTCCGGCACCGACCTCCTGGGCCTTCCCAGCCAGCGGACCATCCTATCCATGTAGCCGTAATCGAAGCATACGTTCTCCTCGGGGACAAAGCAGTCCTCGAAGATCAACTCGCTCGCCGGGCAGGCCCTCTGCCCCATCTTCTTCTCCATGCGCCCGAAGGAAAAGCCCTTGGTGCCCGTCTTCACCGCCAGCATCACCGTGGTTTCCTCAGGCCGCTGGAGATCCTCGTAGCCCACCAGCATGTGCCACGTCGAGAGGTGGCCGTTGGAGATGAATATCTTGCGCCCGTTTATCACCCGCCCGCCCTTCACCCTCTCCACGCGGCATGTCACCTTGGCCTTGCTCAAGAGCTCCACTTCCTCCACGTCGGTGCCCGCCTCGGGCTCCGTGATCGCCAGGGACACGATCCGCGGCTGGCCCACCCTTTCGCCTTCCGCCACGTCGCGCATGATCTTGTTCATCAGGCGCATGTTCCATGAGGCGGCCAGGGTGTCTATGCCGAGGTAATGCACGCCCACCAGGTTCGCCATGGCCGTGCACGCGGAAGCCATCTCCTCAAGCACGCAGGACAGGGCGGGGATGTTGTATCCCCTGCCCCCGAAGAGCCTGGGGATGAACATGGTGTAAAACCCCCGGCGGTTGGCCTCCTGCACGAAGTCCCAGGGCAGGTAGTCCGGGTCCTCCTGCATCTTCATGTCCAGCTCCAGCGCCCTGGGCCGGATGACCTCCCGGTTGAACCTTTTCGCCTCCTCCAGGGCCTGGCGGGTTTCCCGCAGCACGGCCCGCGGTATGCGCTGCAAAGCCTGCAGGCTGACTATGGCGTCCTCCAATTCCGACTTCGCCGCAGAGCGCGGCTCATCTAAAGCGGCCATGGATTTTCCCCCTTTGCCCAAACGCCTTCATAGCGGCTGCGCCGACATGGACCGCACCGACACGGGGTGCCCTCCCTTAAAAGGGCTTGGTCCGGGCTCCAGCCCTGCAGCACCTTACTTTGCGGCCAGTTCCTCCAGGGGGATGCCCAGGTTCTCCTGCATCAGCCTCACGAGCAGGGGCAGGGAGAGGCGGTCGGGTCCATAGAGTATGCACTGTATCTCCGGCATGTAGATGTAAATGAGGGACTGGGTGGTAAGGAGCGTCCTCCGCAGTTCCTCCGCCACGGGATGGGAGGTCCCCAGCTCCAGCTTCACCTTGCCCAGGGCGGGAACCAGGGCATACCTGATGGCGTTGACCTTGAACTCCGCCCCCTGCAGTTGCTTGAACTGGTAGAGGTGGCAGAAGTACTTCATTACCTGGCTCCTTGTGGCGCTGATCTTCTGCCCCGTCAGCCTCAGTATGAGGTCCCCTCCCTCCGAGAGGTTGCAGGTCACCTCCCGGTCGCTGTCGGAAAAATCGATGCCCGCCAGGAACTTGGGGTAGTTGTAGATGTCGATGCCTCCCCGCAGGGCGAGTTCCGTGGTCACCGGCAGGTGATGGATGTAGGTGTAGAAGTTCATGCGTATCAGCTGCCACAGCAGGTTGTATCCCGGCACGGGCATGACGTGGGGGTCGTTGAGCAAAACCCCGATGGCGAACTCGTTATACGGCTCTATGTCGGTGTCGTAATACTCGAGGGCCGTGAGGTGCAGCGCGCCTATTCCGGGGGCGATCTGCGCCGGGCTGTAGCGCGGGTCGGGGATCAGCTTCTTCAGGGCGAACACGGTAGCCGGGAAGACAGCGGTCATAGCCCTGGCGCTGCGGTAGAAGACCGGAAGCTTGACTTCCTTGCCCAGCAGGTCAGCGCTCACCTGCTCCACGCCGTCAAAGAAATCGTGATGCATGACCTCACCTCCCATATCCACACGGGCCCCGGCATCCTTCCATGTTTACCGGGTTTCAAGCGCATTATACAACGTTTCCTCGCCCTTTTGCAGTTTTTGCAATGCCCCCGCGCGGCCCCCATAAGCGTTCCCCTGACGGCGTTGCCGCCCCGCGGAGCACGCCGCGGCCATATATGCGGCCGCGGCGACGGACCCGCGTGACCGGGAGCCGGTCACGGCACGGAGGAACCGCGTACAACTCGGCACGGCGCGGAGCGCCGTGTATAATAGAGCCATTCCCGGTCAACCGACGCGGAAATCCAAACGGCAAGGCATCTCTTTCGCAGCAGGCCTCCGGGCCACGTCAACCGGCATCGCAGCCAGCAAGCTAGGCCATTCCCGGCACGGCGTCCGGTGGAGGGTGGAATCCGCCCGGGAGGATGCGGTCAATGCCGGGAGCGACCGGGAGCGTTAAGGACGGTGACCCATTGCGCCGGCGTATCATCCAGGAGATCGCCCGCTCCGTGGTGGCAGCGGGAGGCGTGGACAACATCATACGCGCCCTGGTGGAGTCCACCACTCGCGGTACGGGAGCAAAGGGGTGCTCTCTCGTCATCGCGCAGGAGGGAGAGAGGCAGCTGTCTCCGCGCATGAGCTGCGGTGTCGAGGACGGCTACCTGCTCGGGGGGCAGATCATCGCCGATCATGCCCTGCGCCAGGTGCTCAAGGGCAACCCGCTCTTCATATGGGACGTCTCCGGGGATCCCCGCATCATTCGCCGGGAAGAGCTCGCGCGCGAGGGGATCTCCTCCATCGTGTTCCTGCCCTTCCGGGACGGCCAGGGGGTGCGCGGCATCATGCGCCTCTATTTCGCGGAGGCGAAGAAATTCAACCGCGAGGACCTCGATTTCCTCAACGCCATCGCCGAGCTGGGGGGCATGATCCTGAGGATCGCCGAGGAACGGGAGCTCGTGAGCAGGGACGCGGAGGAGGCGCGGCGCAGCCTGATGCGCATGCGGGAGGAGAGGCGCCACTTCCTCAGCTTCCTTTCCATGGTCACCCACGACCTCAAGTCTCCCCTGGTGGCGGTGCAGGGTTACCTTAAGATGCTCCTGCGCAAGGGCGCGGACCGCCTGGACGAGCGCATGATCCAGGGCATACGCCGCAGCATCCAGCGCATGGACGGGATGATGGAGCTCATCAGCGATCTCCTGGAGCTTTCCCGTCTGGAGAGCGGGCAGGTCCTGGCGGAGCTGAAGACCGTGTCCTGGGAGGAAGTCCTATCCGCGGCGGTGGAGATGGCTCACGAGCTCGCGGAACCCCAGGGCATCGGCGTGACCACCGAGATCCACCATCCCCTGCCGGAGGTATTCGCCTCCGACATACGCCTGCAGCAGCTCATCATGAACCTGGTCTCCAATTCGGTGCGCTTCACCCCCCGGGGCGGGAGGATCATCATCCGCGCCCGCCAGGAGGAAGACGCGGTGACCGTCAGCGTGGAGGACGAGGGAACGGGCATAGAGGCCGACAAGCTGCCCCATATATTCAAGGAGTTCTACAAGGGCGATCCCGATGCGGCCGAGGGAACGGGTCTGGGCCTTTCCATATGCAAACGCATAGTGGACATGCACCACGGGGAGATCTGGGCGGAGAGCCCGGTGCCCGAGACCGGCAAGGGCACGCGGGTCACTTTCACCATCCCCGTGGGCATCACCTGCTCTCTCGAGGACCGCTGGATGCTGGGCGAGGGCCGGGGCGACACGGTCATCATCAGGGAAAGGACCGAGGAAGGTTAACAGCAACATCGGAGGTGCGCCATGGAGAAGAAAATACTGCTCGCCGACGACGATCCCGACGTGATAGAGGTAGTCTCCATGCTCCTCGAGGAGGAAGGATACGAGATAATCACCGCCAGGGACGGGGCGGAAGCCCTGGAGAAGATCGAGCAGGAGGAACCCGACCTCGTCATCCTCGACCTGCTCATGCCCCGCGTGGACGGCTTCGCCGTCTTCAACACGCTGCGCGAGCCGCGCTACGAAAAGTGGTCGCGCATACCCGTAATCGTCCTCACTTCGGTGCGGGAGGAGGTATGCAACCGCCGCTACGAGCTGGAGACCGGCAAGAGGATGGAATATGCCGCATACCTGGAAAAGCCGGCCGACCCCGATGAGCTCCTGGAAACTGTTACCAGGCTGCTCGCCGGTTGAGCGGCGAGCGGGGTATCCTTCTCGGGTACGCGAGAAAGTCGAGGGATGGGGAGAAGCAAATGGAAAAGTGGTTCGCTCTCGGAAGAAAACTGGAGGAGCACCTCAGGCCGGCCACCTTCCCGGTGGCCGTGCGTTTCCTCACGGAGGGGGAAGACCCCCCCGAGAAAGCCCGGCGCCCGCGGGAGGAGGCGGGAGAGCCCGTGGCCCTCTGCCAGGGGGTGACCCTAGCCCGCCGCCGCGGCCTGACCATGTGTTTCGACCGCGAGGAGTCCAGCTGCCCGCTGGCCGTATCCGCCCTCGGCTGGGACGGAGGAGAGGGGCTCGACTTCCTCCCTGCCTTCGCGCTCGCCATGAACTACGCCCGGGGCGAGGAGGAGGCGGCTAGGAAGGCGGAGGGCATGGCCCGCCTGGAAAAAGGCGAATGCGGCAAGTTGATCCTCTCTCCCCTGGTACGCACCCGGGTGGAACCCCACGTGGTGCTGGTCTTCGGCAATCCGGCACAGGTCATGCGCCTGGTACAGGCGGTGAGCCGCTGGACGGGAGATAGTGTTTCCGCCGGCTTCGGCGGCATAGGGGGGTCCTGCAACGAGGGCATCGTGCGCACCTTCCAAGAACAGGAACCGCGGGTGGCCCTGCCCGGCAACGGGGATCGCGTCTTCGCCGCCACCCAGGACGACGAGCTCGTCTTCGCCTTTCCCGCCGCCTGGGCGGAGAGGGTGGTGGAAGGGCTGGAGGCCACCAGCGCGAGGGGCGTAAGGTATCCCATTCCCACCTTCATCAATTACCGCCTGCCCTTCGTCGACCTCATGGCAAAATATGGCACTTAGGTACTCCGGTTCATGACTACGGTCCGCGCTGGGGGATGGGTTTGCGGCGTCCTCGCTCCCCAAGCCACGCAGCCGACCTGTCACGGAGAGGACCCGGTGATGGCCGTCCGCCATCTCACTCTCGCAACAAATACCTGGGAGCAAGGTGCCGGCGGCTTGCATGCAGCGGCGACCGCATGCGATCTTGTGCATGGATCGGGGCAACGAGAAGCCCGGCGTTCCCGCCAAGGCCTGCAACGGTAAGCCGCGTCCGCGCGCTGCTCAACTGGCGGCGGTGATGACCCCTCCCCCCACCACCTCGTCTCCCCGGTAGATGACCGCGTGCTGGCCGGGGGTGAGAGCCCATACCCGGTAGGCGAAATCCAGGGAGAACCCCCTGCCGGCGACCGTCACCCGGCAGGGGACGGGCGCCGTGTTGTAACGGGCCATGGCCTCCGCCACGAAGGAGGGGGCGGGCGGGGCGCCCTTCAACCAGTGCGCCTCCTCGGCCTCCAGCCGGACGCCGGGCACCTCCTCGCGGCGCCCCACCACCACGGCGCCGCGCTGCGGCTCCAGCCTCACCACGTAGAGGGGATAGGGGGCCGAGACGCCCAATCCCCTGCGCTGTCCCACGGTGTAGAAGGCGACTCCCTCGTGCCTTCCCAATTCCTCGCCCGCCATGTCCACCACGGGTCCGGGGGAGAGACAACGCGGCTCGTAAAGCGCGAGGAAATCGCGGTAATCCAGGCCGGCCAGGAAGCAGATGTCCTGGCTCTCCGCCATCTCTGCAAGCGGCAACCCGCGCGAGGCGGCGAGCTCCCTGACCTCTTTCTTGCTGCGTTCCCCGTTGGGGAAAAGGCAGCGGGACAGCGCTTCCTGCCCCAACCGGTGGAGCACGTATGACTGGTCCTTCCCGCGTTCCCTCGCCCGCAGGAGGGAAAAACTGCCGTCTTCGCACCGGCGCACCCGGGCGAAATGGCCCGTTGCCACGTACGCGGCCCCTTCCTCCTCCGCCGCCTGCAGGAGGGCGCGCAACTTCACCTCCAGGTTGCAGCCTACGCAGGGGTTGGGAGTCCTGCCCCGCAGGTAATCCGCAGCGAAAGGCGCCACCACCGCGGAATGGAAAGCCTCGCGCAGGTCCAGAACCCGGTGCACGATGCCCAGCCGCCGGGCCGCCTCGCGCGCCCTCCGGAGGTAGCACGGCTCGCCCCCCGCGAGATCGCTCTCCGAACGGGCAATGTCCTCCCACATGCGGAAAGTAACGCCCATCACCTGGTAACCCCTCTCCAGGAGCGAGAGGGCGGCGGCGGCGGAATCCACGCCCCCGCTCATGGCCACCAGCACCTTGCCCTTCTCTTTCCGCCTGTTCATGAACTAATGATACATTTTCTCCGCTACCCTGCCGATACAGCTTGACATGAAAATCAATCGCGGCTATCATGATGAACATACTTGCTGATTGCAAATATTAGCTAAAACAAGAGTTAACGATGGAAGAAGCACAACTGGACAAGCTCGCCGAGGACCTTATAGAGACCATCACGCAGGTCTTTCACCGCTTCCGCGATGAGCGCCGCTGGCGGGGCGCCGAGGACCTTTCCTTCCCGCAGATCATGCTCCTGCTCCAGCTCGACCGGGAGGGCCCCATGAGCGCCGGGGAGATGGCCCGGAACCTGTGCGTGACCCAGGGGGTCATAACCCGCATGGTGGACCGCCTCATGCAGAAGGGGTTCATCGAGCGCGTGCGCAAGGAGGAGGACCGCCGCGTGGTCATCCTCTCCCTCACCGCACGGGGCAAGAGAAAGGCGTCCCGCATCCGGAAAGTCATGGTGGAGGAGACGAAGGGCGTACTGCGCACCGTCGCCTCCCGGGAGAGGGAGGAGCTGCAGGCTCTGTTGCAGAGGATAAGGGATCGCTTCGAAAACCCGGCGCAGGCGCCCTGAAGGCGTCCGCCGGCGGTTTGAGGGCTGACGCGCAGAAAAGGGAAGGGACAGGACATGCTGGAGAAGATTTTCCGGTGGCTTGCCTCGCACAGCGAGAGAAGGCCGGTCCTGCTCATCCTGGTCATCCTGGCTGTCACCGCGCTGGCCATGGTGGGCTTCACCTTCATCAAGTCGGAGTTCGGTTACAAGGCCATGCTTCCCAAGAAGCTGGAATCGGTAAAGACCATGGAGGAGGCGGAGGATGTCTTCGGGGGGACCATCGAGGAACAGTTGCTCCTGGAGGGGGATATCCTGGACCCCGCCGTCCTGCGCAAGGTGGCGGGCTACGAAGCCTTCCTGCAGTCCAAGCCGGACGTCTGGGAGACCTTCGTCACCGATGTAATCACTCCCCTGGACGAGATGAGCTACTTCTCCGGCGCGGGAAGCGACAACGCGACAGCCACGGAAACGCCTCTCACGCAGAAGATGGGCGGCCTGGACGACGAGGAGCTGGTCCTCCAGGTGGAACGGAACATCGAAGCCGCCGCGGAGAGAGCGCGGCTCGTGGGGATGGCGAGCGGCGGCATACAGGGGATTTCCCAGGACCGCCACGCCCTGCTCATAACCGCGCGCATCAACCCCGAGAGGGATACCAACGAGCAGATAAAGCTGGTGGACCCCTTCGAGGATTACACGCGGGAATACTTTCAGGACCTGCGGGACGTCACCCTCTACGAGAGCGGCATCGCTTCCCAGAACCGGGACGCCAACCAGAAGGTCATGGAGGAGAGCCGCCTCCTCTTCGGCCTGGCCATGGCCTTCATACTCATCGTGCTCTTCCTCACCTTCCGCCGCGTCTCCGACGTACTGCTCACCATGATGGTCATCATCGTCACCATCATCTGGGTGATAGGCCTCTCCGGCTGGCTCCGCTTCCCCTACACCTACACCAGCACGGCTATCATGCCCCTGCTCCTGGGCATAGACATCGCCTACGCCATCCACGTCATGAGCCGTTACTACGAGGAGCGGAGGAGCGGCGGCAACCCCTTCGCCTCCTCCACCGCCGCGGTAGTGACCACCGGGGTGGCGGTCTTTCTCACCGCCGCCACCACCGCCTTCGGTTTCGCCTCCTTCGCCATCTCCGACATGCCGCCCGTGGTGCAGTTCGGGATGCTCTGCATGGCCGGCGTACTCTTCAGCTTCCTCCTCTCGGTCACCCTGCTGCCGGCCGCCATCGTGCTGCGCGACCGCAGCGGCAAGGCGCAGGAGAAGTGGGCGCGCAAGAACGCTAAACGCATCGAGCGCGCTGGCGAGACGCGGTTGGACCGCGCGCTGGCCAGGATAGCCGTGCTTTCCGAGCACCACCGCCTGACGGTGGGGATCGTCACCCTGCTTACCCTGGTGGCCTGTGGCGTGCTGGCATCGAACGTCTCCACCAACGCCGACCTCGCCAGGATGATGAAGGGAGACACTCCTTCCATGCAGGCCTCCGAGGTCATACAGGAGTATTTCGGAGGACAGAACATCGCCTACGCGCTGGCGAAAGGGGACATCCTGGAGCCCGCCAACCTGGAGTCCCTGCTGCGCTACGAGGAGGAGATATCCTCCTCCGAATATGCCAGCGAGCAGGGCGGTCAGCTCATCGAGCGCGGCCGGGTGACCAGCATCGCGGACATCGTGCGCAACGTCAACCAGGGCACCATCCCCTCAAGCAAGCAGGAGGTGGTCTCCCTCCTCCTGAAGTTGTGGGGGAACGGGGGCAATTCCAATACGCGACTGCTGAGCGAGGACGGGCAGGTGGCCATGATCAGCGTGCGCTTTGCCGCCACGACCCAGGAAGACATCGAAAGGATCGCCGACATCATGCGGGGGGCGGGCAAGAACGTGACCGCGGACAACCCCGCGCTTGCCATGAGCTACAGCGGTATACCGGTACTCATGCGCGACCTGCTCAAATCGCTGGTACCGACCCAGCTCAAGACCTCCACCCTCGCCCTCTTCCTCTGTGCCCTCATCGTCTCGCTCGTCTTCGGCTCCCTGGTACTGGGCCTGGCGGCAACCAGCGTTGTCTTCCTGGGCATAGCGCTGGAGATCGGGGCGCTCGTGGTGCTGGGCTGGTCCCTGGACTTCATGACCGTGATGATCTCCTCCCTGGTCATCGGCGCGGGCATCGACTTCGGCATCCATGTAACCCACCGTTTCCGGGAGGAATGGCGGGGCGGGGTGGGCGTCGACGAGGCCATCCGCCGCACCGTGGCGCACGTGGGCAAGGTCCTGCTGGCGGCGGCCGCGACCACGGCGGGGGCCTTCGCAATCATCGCCGCGAGCGACCTCGAGCCCCTGCGGCGCTTCGGCGGCATCACCGCCCTTTCCCTCACCTTCGCCCTCCTGGCCTCCCTGTTGGTGCTCCCCTCCATCCTAGCCTGGTACGCCAACCGGGTGGAGAGAAGGAAAGCGGTTCGGGCGAAGAGTTGAGCCATCGCGGCGGCAACGAGCGCGCATCCGCCGTCCCCGTGCGCCTTCCCCGCCAGGACCCGCACTGCCCAACAAGGACTCCTATATAATATGTGAAAATATGTGAGAGACGGGAACGGCAAGGGAGGTCGGCGTGGTCCTCGCACTGGCGGTGATCATGGCGCTGGTGGCCACCACCATGATCAATTACAGCGGTTACATGCAGAAGCGGGAGCTGGACAAGCTGCCCATGATCGGGTCCCAGAAGCCGCTACAGACCGTCAAAGCCTTCCTCTCCTGCCGCCCCTGGCTGGAAGCCCAGGGGCTGCAGTTCGCGGGCACCTTCATCAAGGGCATCGCCGTGGGCCTCGCCCCGCTTTCGGTGGTGCAGCCCATCAACACCGCGGGCATCGCCGTCCTGGCCCTGCTCGCCATCACGAAGTTGGGCGAGCGCCCCTCGCTCTCCGACTGGCTGGGGATCGGCACCATCGTGGTGGGGCTGATCATGCTGGGAAGGAGCCTCATCGGCGTCCACTCCAAGGCCTTCAGCTACAACCCCTACGTGCTCTGGTTCTTCGTCCTCTTCTTCTTCGTCGTGGCGGGCATCTCGCTCTTCAACGGGGTCACCAAGCGGGGCAAGCAGGCGCCTAACCTAATAGCCGTGGCCTCCGGCGTGCTTATCGGCCTTACCGCGGTGATCATCAAGCTCGCCTGGAACGACTTCGGCAGCCGCTTCTGGGCTCACGGCTTCCGCAATGCTCTCTGCTCGCCGTACATATGGATGGTCTTCTTCCTGCCCTTCGTCACCCTGGTGCTCGACCAGGTAGCCATGCAGAGGGGCAAGGCCATCATCGTGGTCCCCATCACCACCGGCATGTCCAACCTCATCCCCATCATCATCGGTGTCGTGGCCATGCACGAGCCCATGCCCTCAACGGCCGGCATGTTCCTGCTGCGACTGGGTTCCTTCGTCTTCATCATCGGCGGCGCCGTGATGCTCTCCCTGCGCAAGGAGGAGGTTGGGGCGGAGAGGCCGCGAAGCGGGCCGAAGGGCATGCGTTCGCCTTCCCGGGCAAGAGAGGAGCCACGCCTCCCCTGACCGTGCGGGCCCTGACCGGGCGCGAGGGCCGCCGGCAGCATGGCACATGTTTTAACCTAGCCTAGCGCCGATCCCTTTTCAAACGGGCGCCGTGTTATCATATAATGCGTCTGTGGAAAGGCTCGGCAAACAGTAAGCAGAAAGGGGACGGAGATGATACAGACCAAGCTCACGGACATGCTGGGGACAAGGTATCCCGTGATCCAGGCAGGCATGGGGCCCTGGAATACCGATAAACTGTGTATTGCGTCCGCCAACGCCGGCGCCCTCGGCATGATCAGCACCGTCGGCATAGGGTACTTCTGGTCCAAGCCCGCGGATGACATGCCGAAAAGCCCGTATGACTACCTGCGCAGGGTGATCTCCGACGTCGGCAAGGCCACGGCGGAGAAGAAGGGCGTCTTCGGCTGCAACATCCCCCTCGCCATAGAGTTCAGGGAGATGGTGGAGCAGTTGATCAAGGCGACCGGTGACGCGCGCAAGGAGGACCCGGACATAGCGGAGCGCCTCAAGGTCGTCATCACCTCCGCAGGCAATCCCACGCCCTGGACCGAGGCCATCAAAGAGACGGGCTGTTACTGGTTCCACGTGGCCCCCTCCGTGTACCACGCGCAGAAGGCGGAAAAGGCCGGGGCCGACGTGATCATCGCCTCGGGGCGCGAGGGCGGCGGCCACGTCGCCTTCGAGCCTATCCACACCATGGTACTGCTCCCTAAGGTGATCAGGTCCGTGAGCGTCCCCGTGGTGGGGGCGGGCGGATTCGCCGACGGCGCCAGCCTCGTGGCCGCTCTCTCACTGGGCGCCATCGGCGTGCAGATGGGGACGCGTTTCATCGCCACCAAGGAGAGCGATTTCCACGACCTGTGGAAGAACAAGGTGGTGGAGAGCACGGAGATGGATTCCCTGGTAGGCATCTCCATCTTCGGGCCGGCGCGCTACCTGAAGAACACGGTATCGGTCAGGCTGCACGAACTCCTCAAAGAAGGCTTCGAGCAGGGCTACAACGAGGGAGTGATGCTGGAAACCAAGGGCATCGTCCTCTCCATGGAAGGCGGGGACCCCGAGTGGTCCATATACTTCGGCGGCGAGGTCGCGGGCAGGATCGACAGCATCATCAGCGTGGAGGAGCTCCTGCAGGGCATCGAGGAACAGGCGGAGGCGATCATAAGGGACCTGCAGCTGACCCTCGGCGGGTAAGAACCGCCGCCCCGGGCACGAAGCGAGTCCCCACCTCCATGCCGGTCTTGCGGGGAGCGGCCCGGTGACGTCATCGCGGGCTAAGCGCGGCGATCTCGCCCGGACTCCGCCGCCCCGGGCATGAAGCGAGTCCCCACCCCCATGCCTGATATAATTTAGACTTGTAAGAGCCGGTGTAGCTCAATGGTAGAGCGTCCGCCTTGTAAGCGGTTGGTTGGAGGTTCGATTCCTCTCACCGGCTCCATTTCTGCGGCGCCATCCCTCCGGCTTACCCGTAACGCATGCGGTCCAGCAGTTCCCTTATCTCCTCGCTCACCAGCTCCTCGAGGGGTCGCCGGCCAGGTCCCGCGATCCTCTTCAGTTCCCCCCGCATACGCTCCCTCTCGTCACGTGCGAGGGAGAAAAGGGAACCCCCGTCCAGCCCTTTCGCCCCGAACCCCTCCACCACGCCACGCAGGAGGCGGTCGTGGGTTGCCACCACCACCTCTCCTCGCGCCGCCATGCGGCGGGCCGCCGCCTCGATGAAGGAATCGGCCGTCTGCCGGCGCCTGGTGAAAACCACCGCTATACCCCCGCACTCCTCCCACGCCGGCTCCGCTCCGCCGGAACCCGCAGCGTCGAACACCACCACCACCAGGTCGTACGCGTCCGGCGAAGCCAGGGGCGCCAGCTCACGCAACAGCCCTTCCCTCGCTGCGCCCAGGTCGCTCTGCAGCAAGCCGGAGAGGGAAGGGTGGGTGTATATAAGGTTGTAACCATCCACCAAGAGGGCTTTCATCCGTCTCTTCTCACGCTCTCTTTCCGTTCTCGCCGCGCTGCAAGGGGCACAGCCTCACGCGCCCTTCTGCGCGGCGGAGCGTTCCCGCGCCGTTCATACCGAGTCGCGCTGGCGCATGATCTCGTAAAGGATAACCGCCGCGGCCACGGAAACGTTCAGGGAGGACACCCGGCCGAACATGGGAATACTTACCAGAGCATCGCAGGTCTCCCTCGCCAGCCTGTGAAGGCCCTGCCCTTCCGAGCCCATGACCAGCGCCAGGGGTCCTGTGAGATCGGCCTGGAAGCACGAGTTTTCCGCATGGACGTCCGCCCCCACCACCCAGATACCCAGCTTCTTGAGTTCCTTCATCACGCCCACCAGGTTGGGCACGGTGGCCACAGCGATGTTCTCCACCGCCCCGGAGGAGGCATGGAAAACCGCGGGCGTCACCGGGGCGGAGCGGCTGCGCGGCAGGAGGATGGCGTCCACGCCGAGCGCCTCGCAGGTCCTGGCCACGCTTCCCAGGTTCCGCGGATCGGTCACCCCGTCCAGGAGGACCACCAGCGGCTCGTCCTTCCTCTCCAGGTCCCGGTAAACCTGTTTGAAGGTGGCGTAGCGGAAGGGCTCCACCCTCAGGATCACACCCTGGTGGTTTTCGGAAACGGCGAGCCTGTCCAGCTCCCGCCGGGGAAGCACGGTCACGGGCAGCTTCCTGCGGTGGGCCACGGCCATTATCTCCCCGAGCACGGGTCCCGCCTTCAAGCCCTCGGCCACCAGGAGCTCGTAGGCGGAACGGGCCCCGCGCAGGGCCTCGAGGACCGCCCGCTTCCCCTCCACCTGCTCGTACCTCACGCGGGCGGCTCCTCCTCGCTTCCTCCCACGAATTTCCAGCGTTGGCCCTCGCGCAGGTCATCCACGCGGATGCCCATCTCCCGCAGGCGTGAACGGATGAAGTCCGCCGTCTCGTACTGTTTCCTGTCCCGCGCCATCGCCCTCACCTCGAGCAGCAATTCCACCAGGAGCTCCGGCGAGGGCATCGCTTCCCCGCTCATCTTCCTCTCCTCGCGCGCTACCTCTCCGGGAGCCTCTCCCTCTCCCCCTTCTTCCCCGGGCAGGAAAAGGCCCAGCACGCGGCAGAGCTTGAGCAGCAGGTCCCTTCCCAGGCTGGCGATGATGGGAGCCGCCGGGGTCGGGAAGCGTTCCTGCTCCCCCAGGTAGGCGTTGAGCTCCTTTACCAGCTCGAAGATCACCGCCAGCGCCCGGGCGGTGTTGAAGTCGTCGTCCATGGCTTCCTCGAAGCGCCGCTCGTAGTCGAAGAACGAGTCGGAGAGCTCCACTTCCCTCTGCGTGCGCGCCGGCGCCGCCCGTTGCGCGGGTCTTGCCAGGAAGTGGTCCAGGGCGAAGCGGCAGTTCTCCAGGCGCTCGTAGGCCCGCCGCGCGTCCTCCAGCGCCTCCGGCCCGAAATCGATGGGGCTGCGGTAATGGGTCTGCAGCGCCAGCAGCCTCACCACGTCCGCATGGTATTTCTTCAATATCTCCCGCACCAGGATGATGTTGCCCAATGACTTCGACATCTTCTCCTCGCTGATGTTCACGAACCCGTTGTGCACCCAGTAGCGGACGAAAGGCTCGCTTCCCGCATAGGCCTCCGCCTGTGCGATCTCGTTCTCGTGGTGGGGGAAGATGAGGTCCTGCCCCCCGCCGTGGATGTCGAAGCCCATTCCCAGGAAATGGAGGGACATGGCGGAACACTCTATGTGCCATCCCGGGCGGCCTTTTCCCCAAGGGGAATCCCAGGCCGGCTCCCCCTCCCGGGAGGACTTCCACAGCGCGAAGTCCATGGGGTGGCGCTTGCGCTCGTCCACCTCCACCCGCTCGCCGGCGCGCATCTCCTCCAGCGAGCGCCCGGATAATTTACCATATCCTGGAAACTGTTCCACGCTGAAGTAGACGTCGCCGTCCACCGCGTACGCGAAACCCTTGTCCACCAGCCGCTGGATCATCTCCAGCATGCGCGGGATGGTCTCGGTGGCGCGGGGAGCGACATCCGGGGGCATGACCCTCAGGGCTCGCATGTCCTCAAGGAAAGCCTTTTCGTAGAAGCGCGCCACCTCCTCGGGCGTCTTTCCCTCCTCGCGCGCGCGGTTGATGATCTTGTCGTCGACGTCGGTGAAGTTCTGCACGTAAAGCACCTGGTAGCCCCTGTAGAGAAGGTACCTGCGGATGGTGTCGAACACCAGGTAAGCCCGTCCGTTTCCCACGTGTATGTAGTTGTAAACGGTGGGTCCGCACACGTACATGGCCACCTTGCCCTCCTCGCGGGGGACGAAGGGTTCCTTGCGGCGGGACATGGTGTTGTGGACTACCAGGGCCATGGGGGCACTCCCTCTTTGCTAACCTCCGCCCTTCTTGCTCTCCTTGCCGCTCTCCTTCTCGCTGTCCTTCTTGCCGCGCTGTTTCATCGCCTGCTTGCTCACCTGCTCGCCGTCCCCGCCTTGGCCGGAAGGTCCTTTGCCGCTCCTGCCGCCTTTTCCGGCAGCTTTCATGGGGCTGCCCTTCTTGGCAGCTCCTTCCGCAGCGCTGGCCTTGTGGGTCAGGCCGATCTTCTCCTCCACCATTTTCAACTCCGCGTCGGCGCGGCGCATCTTCTTCTCCGCCGTCTCCAGTTCCCTGTGGGTCTTCTCCAGCCTTTCCTCGAGCCTGCGGATAAGCTCGTCCAGGGCGTCGATGCGGTCCATCACCGGGTCGGGAATGGCTTCGTGGTGGAGATCGATCACCGGCTCGCCCTCGCGCATCACCACTTTCCCGGGAACGCCCACAACCGTGCAGCGCGGGGGCACGTCGCGGATGACCACGGCGCCCGCGCCCACCTTGGAATCGTCCCCTATGGTGATGGGTCCCAGTACCTTGGCTCCCGCCGCGATGACCACGTTCCTGCCCACGGTGGGATGGCGTTTCCCTTTTTCCTTGCCCGTCCCTCCCAGGGTCACGCCCTGATAGAGCGTGACGTTGTCGCCGATCTCCGCCGTCTCCCCGATGACCACGCCCATGCCATGGTCGATGAAAACGCCCTTGCCGATCCTGGCGCCCGGGTGGATCTCTATCCCCGTAAGCCAGCGGTTGAGATGCGAGATGAGGCGGGGGAGGACCGGGACTCTCCGCTTCCACAGGCGGTGAGCGACGCGGTGCATCCAGAGGGCGTGCAAGCCCGGATAGGCGAGGAGTATCTCCAGGATGTTGCGGGCCGCCGGGTCCCTGTCCCGCGCCGCCTGGATGTCATCCTTCAAGCTCTCGAACATGCCTTTGCCTCCTCCGCTCCGTACAGGGTAAATTATAAAGAACGCGGGCGGAACTTATAAGGGGAGCCGTCATGAACGCCCCGCTAGCGGCCACCGCCTTCGCCCAGCGCCCCCCGCAGCCGCCGGAGACATTCCCCCTTGCCCAGGACGTATAGGAGGTAGTGAAGGGCGGGGCCGTGATCCATCCCGGTGAGCGCAACCCGCAGGGGCATGAGCACCTCCCTGGGCTTCAAGTCCCGGTCCACAAAGGCGCCCTTGAGCCTTGCCACCACCTCCTGGGCTTCCTCGAGGTCCCGTACCTCGCCCGCCTCCAGGATGTCCAGAGCCTTCCCCAAGGCCCTTGCGGCCACCTCCCCGTGCAGCCATTCTGAAACGCGCTTATCCGGAACCGCCGCCTCGCCGTAGGGAGCGAGGAAGCGGGGGAGATCCCCCAGGGTGGTAAGATTATCCAGCACGGATTCTACCATCACCGGAAAAAGAGGGTGGCGTGACCAGGAGCCGGCGAATTCCCTTGCCGCCTCCACGACCTCCTCCCGTGAGAGGCGGCGGATATGCTTCCCGTTCAGCCAGTCCAGCCGCTCCCGGTCGAAGACGGCGGGGCTGGAAGAGAGGTCGCCGACGTCGAACATGAGCACCAGTTCCCCCAGGTCGAGGACTTCCTTGCCCTGCGGTGGCGACCAGGAAAGCAGCGCAAGGTAATTCGCCAGCGCCTGGGGAAGGTAGCCCATCTCCCGGTACTCGCGCACTGAGGTGGCGCCGTGCCGCTTGCTCATCTTAGAGCCGTCCGGCCCCAGGAGCAGGGAATGGTGCAGGTACATGGGAGCGGGGTAGCCAAGCGCGGCGAAGAGCAGCAGGTGCCGGGCAGTGTTGGTGAGATGGTCCTCGCCGCGTATGACATGGGTGATGCCCATGGCGGCGTCGTCCACCACCACCGAGAAGTTGAAACCGGCGCGACCGTCGGAGCGCAGGATGATGAAATCGCCGAAGGAGCCCGCGGGAAAGCGCACGAAACCGTGCAGGAGGTCCTGGAAGACGATCTCCTTCTCGGTCACCCGGAAGCGCAGGGCGGGTCTTTCGCCCGCCGCCTCGCGCCTCCTCACTTCCCCCGCGGGAAGGTCGCGGCAGGCCCCGTCGTAGAGGGGGGCGCGCCCCTCCGCCAGGGCCCTGCGCTTCTTGTCCTCCAGCTCCTGCGGGGAACAGAAACACGGGTACGCCAGCCCCTTTTCCGCCAGCAAGCGCGCATGCTCGCGGTAAATCTCCCCGCGCTCGCTCTGGCGGTAGGGTGCGTGCGGCCCGCCCACGTCGGGACCCTCGTCCCAGTCCAGACCCAGCCAGCGCAGGTCCTGGAGTATGGCTTCCTCCCACTCCCGCCGGGAACGCTCCGGGTCCGTATCCTCGATGCGCAGGACCATACCTCCCCCTTGTCCGCGCGCGAAAAGCCAGTTGAAGAGCGCCGTTCGCGCCGATCCCAGGTGCAGGTGGCCCGTGGGTGAGGGAGCGAACCTCACCCTTAACGGCACGGCCGCCCCGTCCGTATTGCTGTCAGCATCCATGAGGGCATCTTAACACACCAACCCTCTCCCATCCCTCTCGCGCACCGGCCCCGTTTTCCCCGTCCCGGCAAGCGCGTTGAAAGGCCCCGGCGAAAGGTGGGGCGAGCCGCCCCGCCACGCAAGGACCGCCTCAATGCAAGCCCGCGGTCCGCGCAGGCAGCTCGTTGCCGGAGAGTCAAGGGGTGGTGACCGGGTGAGGCCAGGGGACGGATTGCGGGTCGAACGGTCCGCGCAGGCAGCTCGTCGCCGGAGCGTCAAGGAGTGGTGACGCGGGAAGCGGTGTTAACCGAGATCCCGCGCGAGCGCAGGCGCGCCGCGGCGTCCGATAGCTTCGTGTTTTACCCGCGCGAATCTCCCTGGTGGTTAACGCTGCCATGCCGCGAGGCCGGTCACGGGGTGACGGGGGCGACCTCGATGAGGAGGTCTCCGTCGGGAGTGAATTCCCACTCCACCCTGCTCTCGATGTTGAAAGCCTTCTCGAAAAGCCCTTGGGCGAGGCCTATGCCCAGCAGGGGCAGGGCCACGTTGGCAATCTTCAGCTGCACGCCCTTCCTGCCCATGCGCAAATACTCCAGCAGACCCAGCCCCCGCACGGCCAGCTTCTCGCGCATGCCTTCCTCGGTGGTCACTTCCTCCACCGCGAAGAAACCGGATTTAACGAAGCGCCTCTGGGCTTCCACCACCACCTGGGGTATCATCTCCCCCAGCTCCTCTTCCAGCTCGTCGAATATGGGGTCGATCAAGGCGGGGCCCGTCATTACCATCCGCCTCCTGGTGAGCGCGCTCCTTATGGAGCCGTTGGCAAGGTCCCACTTGAACTCCTGCAGCGCCAGCGGCGCTTCGCACCGCGGACATTTCTCCAGCCTGCAGTGGCCTTCCTTGCACTCGCGGTCCAGGGCCTTCCACAAGAGCCTGCTTTTCAACTCCCGGGGGTTCTCGGACTCATAAATGGTGATGCGGTAGACGCCGGGGGAGGTTTCCTCGTAGGAGATGCCGGGTTCCCTGCCCACGATGGCCTCGATGGCACCCGCGAAGTTGCCCACGGCCAGGGGAACGGAATAGGGCCTCTCGGCAAGCACGGTGATGTAGTCGTCCTTCGTGCCCTCGTACTTCACCTCCTCCAGGGTGAGTTTCCCGTAACCCATGGCCTTCCAGATAAGGAAGGTGGAGTCGAACACGAGCGTCAGGTCTATCTCGCGGTTCCTGATCATCGCCCGCAAATCCTCCGGCACCACGTACTTCATGTACTCCCGGCTGTACCTGCGCGAGGCATCGATAACCAGGTGGCCTATGGGGATGCCTATGATATCCTCAATGCCCTCAAAAAGGGGGTCGATGTTGCCGCATTCGAAAAACACCAGCCTCTGCCGCTCATCCCTGCGGGGGCGGATTATCCCGTTTTCCAGCCACACGTGCTGGCTGCTGATAAACATGGGGGTCCCGCATTCGGGACAGGTATCTATCTCCGCCATGCCTATATTCCTCCTGAATGATTCCTCGTCATCTCGGGCACGCAAACTGAAGCTACGGATATGGGCGCGCACGCTCGTCCGTGATAAGATCCCTTCTCGGCACGGCGCGTCAACTCCCTTCCATGTGCTCCGCCCCCGAGATTCGCGAGGGATAACCATCGGCAAGCTAAATAATTATAGTGAGGGCAAATGAACATGACAAGGAAGGCAACACCTCGTTCGCCGCCTTTGGCCGCCTCCGCAATGCACCGACGCCGTCCCGTGGAAGGAAGCAACAGGTGCGCGAAAAGCGAGCGGATACCGGGATGTTCCCTGTGAAAAACGCCGGCTTCCCGCCCCTTCGCCCCTTGGCTGGCAGGCGAGAGAACCGGCCCCATCTCCAGCACGTACGGCATCACCCACCCGCGGGCAAGGCCTCGCATCCCGGATAGATCGAGGCCGTCCCGGCTGCCGGGGAGCGCGTGTTCGCCACGCGCGGTAAGCGATGCTGTGCCTCAGCTCCCCTCCACCAGGAAACGGACGTGCTCCCCGATGTCCACCGCGTGGTCCGCGATGCGCTCGAAGAACCGGGCGATCATTATGATGCGGATGGCCACCTCGATCTCCTCCTCGCGGCCGCGGTCAAACTCCTTGAAAAATCCCCGGTTGAGGCGGTCCACGGCGTCGTCCATGGCGTCGAGCTCGCACGCCATCTCCACGTTGCGTTCCTTGAAGCACTCGATGGCCCGTTCCACCAGGCGTATGGCCTGCCTGGCCATCTCATCGATAGCATCGCGCATCCAGTCATGTATACGGTCAGTGGGGATGTTCTTCACCGCGACCGCGATGTCCTCGCAAAGGTCCGCCATGCGCTCGAACTTCTGCGCTATGCGCATGATGACGATGATCAGACGCAGGTCAACGGCCACGGGCGCCTGGCGGGCCAACAGCTCCAAGCCGCCTTCCTCCAGGCGGTTGCGGTAGTCGTCGAAGAGGTCGTCTCCCGCGATTATCTTCTCCGCCGCCGCAAGGTCGAGTTCGAGAAAGCAGCGCCTCGTCTTCTCGATGGTGAGAAGCAGGTCGCTCCCCATGCGCAGCGTCTCTGCGTACAGTTCGTCAAGATGCTCGTGAAAGTCCCTTCTCAGTTCCAAGGTTTCACCCTTCCTGCCGTCACGCGCCCCCAGGGGCTCTCGACCACTCTATGGCGGCAACGCGGATCGGCGCAGGTCAGTCCGGCCCCACCACGTGGTTGCCCGCCTTCCCTTTCCACCGACGCAGGGCCCAGCACGCGGCGCCGGCTCAGAACTCGCTCCCGCCGCCTCGAACGTTTCGCGGTTCGCTCCTTTCGTCAAACACAGGCGTCGTTTCCTATCCGAATCTACCCGTTAGTTTCCTATCCGAATCTCCCCGTTATGTATCTCTCCGTCCTCTCGTCCGCGGGATTGGTGAAGATCATGCCCGTTTCCCCGTATTCTACCAGCCTCCCCGGATCCCCCTGCCCCTTGATCATGAAGAAGGCCGTGTAGTCGCTCACCCGGGCCGCCTGCTGCATGTTGTGGGTGACGATGACGATGGTGTAACTCTCCTTCAACTCCGCGAGCAGGTCCTCGATACGCTGCGTGGCAATGGGATCCAGGGCGGAGCACGGCTCGTCCAAGAGGACTACCTCGGGCTCCACCGCCAGCACGCGCGCTATGCATAGGCGCTGCTGCTGCCCGCCGGAGAGCGCCAGCGCCGGCTGGCGCAGCTTGTCCCTGACCTCTTCCCAGAGGGCGGCCCGCCTGAGACTCATCTCCACTATCCCGTCCAGGATATCCCTGTCCCTGATGCCGTAGAGGCGGGGGCCGAAGGCCACGTTCTCGTACACCGTCTTGGGGAACGGGTTGGGCTTCTGGAAGACCATCCCCACCTTGCGGCGCAGAGAGGTCACATCGTAGTCACGGTGATAGATATCGGCCCCGTCGAGTAAAGCCCTGCCCTCCACGCGGCACCCCTCCACCAGGTCGTTCATGCGGTTGAGGCAGCGCAGAAAGGAAGACTTGCCGCAGCCGGAAGGGCCGATGACCGCGGTTATGCGGTGCTCCAGGATATCCAGGTCGATGTCCTCGAGTATCTTGTCCTTGCCGTAATAGAGGCACAGCCCCTGGAGCCTGAACTTGACCCCGTGTCCTTCTTCATCCACGCCGGTCCCCGACTTCTGGGATCGCAGCCCGACACGCAGCAGCGGGCGTTCCTCTCCCTCCCTCGCCAGAACATGACTCATGCAACATCATTCCTTTTCCACGCCTCAGGCACTATATCCCATCTTTCTCCTCAAGAAGGCCGCGAGCATCCTGGCCGCCATGTTGAGTGCCAGTACTGAGAGGAGGAGAAAAGCGGCTTCGCCGCTCGCCACCCTGAACCAGTCCGGCACCAGCGCCCCCTCGGTGTACATATGCCAGATATTGGCAGCCATGGGCGCCGCCGGCGCGAAAGGAGACCAGGGGACCTTGCGCACGAAGAGCCCCACGGTGTAGATGACCGCCGCGCTCTCCCCTACGATCCTCCCCACGGTCAGCACGGCACCGGTGGTGATCCCGGGCTGCGCTACCGGTAGCACCACCTTCTTCACCATCTCCCAGCGGGTGCATCCCATGGAGAGAGCGGCCTCGCGGTAAGACTGCGGCACCGCACGTATAGCCTCCTCCGAGGCGCGTGCAACGGTTGGGAGGTTGAGCAGGGTTAGGGTTAGTGCGCCCGCCAGTAGGGAATAACCCAAACCCAGGTAGATGACGAAGACCACCATGCCGAAGACGCCGAAGACCACCGAGGGGACCGCGGAAAGGGAATCGGCGCCGAAGCGCACCAGCCGGGCAAGGCGCCCCGCGCGCGCGAACTCGGCCATGTAGACGGCCGCCCCTACCCCCAGGGGTATGACCAGTGCCAGGGTGAGCACGGACAGATAGACGGACGAAACCACCATGGGCCAGATCCCGCCGCCCTCTCGCATGGCCTGTGGCTTCCCGAATACAAAGGAGGGCGAGAGGGCCGTTCCCAGACCGTTCCACAGGATGGCCCCGATGATGAAGAGCAAGATCGCCAGCGCCGCCAGCGCCGCCGACCAGATGGAAACGGTGGCTGCGCGGTCGGCCCCCATGCGCCACCTCAACGGTTTTCCGCCGCCCGCTTCCCGGACGGCTACCGTAAGACCTCTCCCGTACGACGCCAATACACCACTTCCTTTTAAGCGTGAACCGACCCCTCGGGCATGCGGCTACCGGACACCCGCCGCACCAGCAGCACCATGGCCATGGCCAGCAGCAGCAGCACCAGACTCATGGCGAAGAGCGAGGACCTCTGCACCCCCGTGGACTCGCCCATCTCCACGAGTATCTTGGTGGTCAGCGTGTGGGTGGGCGAGGTGAGGGAGGTGGGGAACACGGATGCGGGCCCTATCACCATGGCCACCGCCATGGTCTCCCCTATGGCCCTCCCCGCGCCCAGGATGACCGCCGCCAGTATCCCCGGGCGCGCCGCCGGCAACAGCACCCTGCGGATGGTCTGCCAGCGGGTGGCGCCCATGGAATATGCGGCCTGCAGGTAGGAGTCCGGAACCGCTTCTATGGCGTCTCTGGAGATGGCGGCGATGGTGGGTAGCGCCATCACCGCGAGAATGATGGACGCGGCCAGTATGCCGCTTCCGGAACCGCCGCCCACCTTCCTTATCCACGGCACCAGTATGGTGAAGCCCAGCCAGCCGAGGACGATGGAGGGCACCCCTGCCAGCAGTTCCACCACGCGTCCGAAGAGCGGCCGGGAACGCCGGGGAGCCATCTGGGTGAGGAAGAGGGCTAAGCCCAGGGCTAGGGGGGTGCCCAGTAGAAGCCCCCCGGCGGTGGTCGTGACTGTCCCGGTGAGGAAGACCAGCATGCCATAGCGGCCGCTCCCCGGATCCCAGGTCGAGCCGAAGAGGTTGGCGGGACCGGCCTCGGTGAAGGCGGGGAGGGACTCCTTGGCGATGAAGAAGATGACCAGGGCTAACCCGAACACCATCACCAGGGCCATGACCAGGAGCGCCTTTCTTACCAGCCATTCCTTTCCTATGGGCGCCATCCCATCCCCGCCTTTCACCGGCATCAACCCTTGAAGAGCTCCAGCTCGCCCGACATCAAACCTGGGTCATGGGAATGTATTCCTTGGCCACCACCTCGTCCTGGAAGCGGTCGGAGAGCACGAAATCGATGAAGGCCTCCGCCAGGCCGGATGCCTCTCCCTTGGTGAACATGTGAAGGTAACGGGAGAGGGGGTAGCTCTTGTTCACGGCATTCTCCTTGCTGGCCTCCACCCCGTTGTACTTGACCGCCTTCACCGAGGAATCGAGGTAGCCGAGGGATATGTAGCCTATGGAGTAGGGGGTGGAGGAAACGGTCTGGCGCACGATGCCGTTGCTGTTGCACTCGATGGCGCCGGCCACCGGCTTCTCCTTCTGCAAGGCCTTTTCGTCGAACATCTCGCGGGTGCCCGAAGCCTCGTCGCGCACCACCACGACGATGGCCTTGTCGGGGCCTCCCATTTCTTTCCAGTTCCTCACCTTGCCCGTGAAGATGTCGAAAACCTGGTCCTTGGTCAGGTTCTCCACGGGCACTTCCTTGTGCACGATGACCGCGATGACGTCCAGCGCTATCCTGTGGTCCACGAGCCCCAAGCCCTTCTCGTCGTCCTTCAGGTCTCGCGAGGTGTTGCCTATGTCCACCACCCCTTCGGCGACGTTGGAGATGCCCACGCTGGAACCGCCGCCCTGCACGTTCACCGTGACCTCCGGGTTCTCGTCCATGAACATCTCGGCGGCCTCCTGGGCCAGGGGCAGCACGGTGGTGGAGCCGGAGAGGTTGAGGGTCCCGGAGAGCCTGGGCTTCTCCCCCCCGACATCGCTTTGGCCTCCCCCTCCGCCGCCGCAACCCGTCGCGGCCAGCGCCATCGTCAGCGCCAGCAGCGTCACGACCGCGATGGACATGTTCTTTCTCGACGTCATTACCTACCTCCTTGTCTTGACGAGCGCCTTTCTCGCTTGCCTCGTTCCCTTCCTGGCCGGACACGCCGCCCGCCTCCCCCCTTCCGCTCCGGAACGCAGGTGGAACCCGGCTGTTTCTCCTCTTGCCTTTCTTTCTCTCCCACGACACTCATTAAAGGAACAGCCCTTTAAATGCGGGTGTAGGGGAGGTAAATTCTTTGCTAACTTTTTCTTAAGGGCAGTTAAAATGCCACTTTGAGCGGTTGATGAGGTTGAGGCGGCTTTGCCCGTAGACGGCGTCCGCCCGCCGGTCGCGCCGCAGCGGGAAGCCCGGAAAGCGGTGGGCATTGCCTGTAAGGTAGGCGGTCAGGGCACATCAAGGCGGCGTAAGCCCTTTCTCATGCGCCGGGCTTGCACGCCCCACGCGTCCCCCTTACACCGCGGCCGGCGGGGGTTGGGGCAGGAAGACCCTGAAGTTCGAGCCCTCTCCCACCTCGCTTTCCACGGAGACCACGCCCCCGTGCAGCTCAGCGATATGTTTGACTATGGAAAGCCCCAGCCCGGTGCCACCCGTCTCCCGTGAACGCGCCCTGTCCACGCGGTAGAACCTCTCGAAGACGCGTGGCAGCTCCTCGCGCGGCATACCCACGCCGGTGTCCCGCACCTCGATAGCCAATCCCCCGGGAGCCGCGCGGCAGCTGGCATAGACCTTGCCGCCGGGGCGGTTGTACTTTATGGCGTTGTCCAGCAGGTTGCCGACAAGGGTGGCCAGGAGGCGCCTGTCGGCTTCGACCTCCATACCGGGGTCGCCCTCCACCACCACCCCGACCTCGTACTCAGCGGCCAAGGTGGCTTTGGACTCCACGCACTCGGCGAGCAGCTCGCCGGGGTCGAACCTCTCCATGCGCAACACCGTCTCCCTGGCCTCCAGCCTGCTCAGGGTGAGCAGGTCCTCGATGAGCTGCGACAGCCGGGTGGTCTCGCGGTCGAGGTCACGGAGGAAACGCACGGCGGTATCCCGGTCCTCGAGCGCGCCTGCCAGGAGGGAATCGGTGAGGGCACGCACGGTAGCCACCGGCGTGCGCAGCTCGTGGGACACGTTGGCCACGAAATCCTGCCGCATGCGGTCGACCTGTCTCAAGGCGGCGACGTCCTCCAGGGTGTTGACGGTGACCGCGACCCTACCGTCCGACGCCTTCACCGGGTACGACTTCAGGCGTAACGTCATCTTCCTCGGGTAGACCAGTTCCATCTCTGCCTCTACCCCCTCTCCGGCGGCAGCCCGGCTTACCGCCGCCTCGAGGTCGGTGCTGGGGAAGACCTCTATCAGCCGGCGTCCCACTACCCTTTTCGCCTCGACGTTGAGGATGTGTGCCGCGGCGGGGTTAAGGAGCAGGATGTGGTTCCCGGCGTCGGCAACCATGACCCCCGAGGAGACGTTGTCCAGAATGGTCTCCAGCTTTCGCCTCTCGCCGTCGGCCTCCTCTATGCGCAAGCGCACCTGCTCGGCCATAGCGTTGAAATTATCCGCCAGCTCTGAGAAGTCCGCGACCTCCGGCGCCGTCACCCTCCTCCCCAGTTCGCCGGCGGCCACATCCGCCACCGCTTCCCGGAGGTCATTAAGCGATTTCACCACCGTCCTCTCGGTCCAGATACTTGCCGCTACGATCACCAGGAGCAGCAGCCCGAGGGCACCCAGGAAAATCCACCATACCCGCCAGGTGACCGGCGCGATGTCCCGCTGCTCCACCGAAACGCGCGCCACCCCCCTGATGCCGCCGTCAATGACCACCGGCGCGGCGGCGTAGATGAAAACCTCTTCGAGGGTGCGGGATTCCCGCTTCGCGGAAGAAACCTCTCCCTTGAGGGCGGCCGCCACTTCCGGCCTTCCTGCATGGTTCTCCATCTGCGCGGCGGGGAACTCCGAATCCCCGAGGACATTCCCCTCCGTGTCTATGATCGTCAGCCTCAGCGGAAGCTCCCCCACCAGCTCCTTGAGGTAGGCGTCTATGACCTCCGCGGCCATTTCCCCGGTGAAGAATCGGCGGGACTGCCCGGCGAAAAGCCTTGCCTGGTCCTCGAGGTCGCTCTCTTCGAGGGAGTAGACGAACGTCCTTATGGGAAATAATACCAACAAGGAAAGTAATGCTAGGACGGCAATTACCGGCAGGGTATACCTGGTGATGAGGATCAGCTTTAAGCTCCTCAACTGCTTTCGCCACCCGCTTCGAATCGGTAACCGACCCCGCGCACGGTGATGATGTGACGGGGATGCGCGGGGTCCTCCTCCACCTTCTCGCGTAGGCGGCGTACATGCACGTCCAAGGTCTTGCTCTGCCCGAAATAGTCGCCCTCCCACACCTGGGTGGTGAGGTACTCCCGGGGCAGTGCCTTGCCCGGGTGACGCAGGAAGAGCTCCAGGAGGCGAAACTCCATGAGGGGCATCTCCACCACTTCGCCCCGCACCCTGACCTCGTGCCGCTCGCGGTCCAGCGCGATGTCACCCGCTTCAATGACTCCCTCGGAGGCCGCTTTTCCCTTCTCCTCCCCCTGGTATCGCCTCAACACGGCTTTCACCCGCGCCACCAGCTCACGCATGTTGAAGGGCTTGGTGACGTAATCGTCCGCGCCCATCTCCAGGCCCAGGATCTTGTCCACGTCCGCGTCCTTGGCGGTGAGCATGATCACGGGGACGTCGCTCTCCCGGCGCAGCCGCCGGCACACCTCCATCCCGTCCATGCCGGGGAGCATCAGGTCCAGGAGCACGAGGTGGTAAGCGCCCTGCTGACACATGCGCCAGCCCCTCTCGCCATCAAGGGCGATGTCCACCTGGTAGCCTTCCTTTTCCAGGCTGAACGCGACTGCCTCCGCAAGCGGCCTCTCGTCCTCGACGACCAGTATCTTTTTCATCGTCGCGCTTTCCCCGCATTCCGGGTATTCATGGGATCGCCATATCGACCTGCATGACCGTTCCTATCAACGATACCATCATTTACCGAAAATTTTCACGCTTTTTACCTTTCTTAAACCCGCCTTTTACCCTACCCCTCTTTACTTCATTTAGAAACGTGGAAGATGGGAGTGGAAGGAGGTGAGCATGAATGGAGCTCTACGAGTTCCTGGATCAGAACCTGTGCGCGACGCCCTTCTCGGACGGGGAACGGCCCCGGGACCGGGCAGAAAGGTGCCGCCATGGGGAGGAACCGGGCGGCATCGAGCCAGCGCCCGGCGCGGAAGCAGCCGGAAACGTTCCTGGCCAAGGCGAGATGAAGCCCGCTGCCGGGTACCGCACGGCGCGCCCCTGAAAGGCCCTGAAAGGGGCGCATCCTATCGTCGCCGGGATTGAACGCCTCCGTTCGACTTGTTTTCATGCCTCTCGTGCGTAGCGAGGAAACGGGGGCAGGCCGGCGACTTGGGCGTTGTAATACCGGACCCCGCCTGCGATCATGGATAAAGTCAAGGCAGACGCTCGCCCCTCCAGGGCGACATGGCGCGGGAGGTGAGACCAAGGTGGATGACGACGGCTTTCCAGGCGTAGTCAGGGTGGTCGTGGAAGTGCCCAAGGGGTCGCGGAACAAGTATGAAACCGACCGGGAAAGCGGCAGGATCAAGCTCGACCGCGTCCTCTTCAGCGCCGTTCATTATCCCGCGGACTACGGGTACGTGGAGGGGACCCTGGCCGAGGACGGGGACGAGGTGGACGTCCTGGTGCTCATCGACGAGCCCACCTTCCCCGGCTGCCTCATCAGGGCCAAACCCATCGGGATGCTGCGCATGAAGGACGAGAAGGGGATCGACAACAAGATCCTCGCGGTTCCGGTGAATGATCCCCGCTGGTCGCCCTTCGAAGACATTTTCGAGCTACCGCCGCACCTGCTGGTGGAGATCGAGAACTTCTTCCTTACTTACAAGAAGCTGGAGGTCAAGGAAGTGGTGAGCGAGGGTTGGTCAGGCCGCGATCGAGCCGGGGAATACCTGGTGAGATGCAGGGTCAAGCGCTGATATCTCTGCAAACGGCCTTCTCCGGCAGCGCCCTCTCCATGCCGCCCGCGAGGGCAACGGGCGATATCACGGTCACGCGCCGATAAGCAGGCCGCCATCGCAGGCGACCTCCGCATTACCCTCGGAGACAAACCAAGACCGGAGAAAGGGGGGCTTCCCGCCGCCGGGTAACACGAGCGCCCTCTCCATCACGCCCGCGACCGCGGCGCCGCGGGAGGCTCGCCTCCTACCCGCATTGAACGCAAGGCCTCCTCCCACCAGTCCAGGGAGGGGACCTGCCAGGCGCAGGCGTCCCTCGAACCCCATTCGCCCGAAAAGTCGACGCGCAGCAGCTCCCGTCCCCTCGTCTTTCCCAGGAAAGAACGCTGCCGGGACACGCCGCATACGGACGGCAGGGGAACGAAAAGGTGGCGGCGGGGGAGGAACATGCGGAAGTGGATGCCCCTATCGGTCAGCGCCAGCACCCCGTTCCCCCTGACCTGGGCATAGCCCTTCGAGAGAATGCCGAGGAAGTTGCAGCCCTCCACGTGGTAGACCCTCTCCCCGCCCACCGCCTCCCGCAAGGCGTTCACCGCCTCCACCCTCAGGCGCTTTATCCACAAGAGGAAGAAGCATAGGATGGCCGCGATGCCCGCCAGCGCGGCAAGGGCTATTATGAACGCGGCCATGCGCAGCTCCTTTCCTTCCTTTTAAGCATATCGAAAGAGGGCGCGAAAACATTTACGGAAGACGAGCGCTACGCTGCACCGGGTGCGGCCTTGGCGCGCATGGAGGGGAGTCGCTCCTTGCGTCGGGGATCCGCTTGGAAAAGGGACGGGGCGCGGCTCGCCGCGCCCCGTCTCGCGCGCCGTACTATTGGAAGGTTATTCCACCTTTTCCCAGAGGGTGGCGTTGGCGTTTCCGAAACCACCGCAGAGGGTGGCGATGCCGCGCTTGGCCTCCGGGAAATCCTTCTTCATGATGTTGTTGAGGGTGATGACGATGCGCGCTCCGGATTCACCCAGGGGATGGCCCAGGGCCAGCGCCCCTCCCCACACGTTGATGTTGTCGAAGGGGGCGTTATGCCCGATGCCCAGCTCGCGGATGACCGCCAGGGACTGCGTCCCGAAGGCCTCGTTAAGCTCCCAGAGGTCTATATCTTCTTTCTTCAAACCCTTAAGGGCTAACAGCTTGCGCACCGCGTACACGGGACCGATGCCCATTACGGTGGGGTCGCAGCCAGCCATACAACCTCCGCCGTAACGCAGGTGGTAGGAGTAGCCCAGCTCGTCAGCCTTCTCCCGGCTCATGAAGAGCAAGGCGCAGGCGCCCACGGTGAGGGGGGAGCTGATGGCAGCGGTGACGACGCCGTCCGGCTTGAAGGCCGGCTTCATCTGGGCCATCTGCTCCAGGCTGGGGTTATCCCTTATCCACTGGTCCCGGTCGCACATGAACTCCTTGCCGTCGTCATCCAGGGCGGGGATGGGCACTATCTCATCCTTGAACTTGCCGGCGTCGCGGGCTTCACGGGCCTTGATATGGCTCCAGTAGGCCATGAGTTCGGCGTCCTCGCGGGAGACGTTGTAGATCTCGGCGATCTTTTCCGCCGTGGATCCCATGGGCAGCTCGAGGGGATTGTAGTACTCGGCGATGCGGGGCGGGATGTCCATGCCTGCGGCCATGGGGACATTCATCATGTCCTCAACACCCGAAGCGATGTAGATGTCACCCTCCCCGCACATGATAGCCCGGCATGCGTGTTCGATGCATGACATCCCGGAGGGACACTGCTGGTTTACGCCGTTGGTGGCCACGCTCACCGGCAGCCCGGAGGCCAGCCAGCCCAGGCGCGCGATGTCGTTCTGCATGCCAGACTGGTTGGCGGTGCCGCAGAAGACCGCCTCCACGTCCTCCGGCTTCACCTTGGGGTTGCGCTCGAAGAGCGCCTTGTACACGTAGGTGAGGAGTTCGTCCGGCCGCAAATGGCGGGCCCAGCCCTTCTCCGCATGAGCCCGGAAGTTGGGGGTTCTCACCCCGTCCACCAGGACCGCTTCTTTCAACTCTGCCATGTTCCTTACCTCGCTTTCCTCTTCTCCGATACCTACTCCGACGTATCGCTATTCACCGGAGACCCGGTTCAGGTCCGGCTCACCCCTCCAATCCTCTTCCCATAACCGCTTTTCTGCTCCTTGAAGGCTCCACGTCCTCTCTCCAGGCAGGGGTTATTATATCAAATCCGTCGCGGCAGGGTACCCGAGACACGGCCGGGGCCGCTGCCGGCTGGCCATCCGAGCGGGGCACCCGCATGCGTATGCCCCGGCATGCAGCCCCAGCTCAGCGCTCCCGGCACAACTCACGCAGCCATTGCCGCTTTTCACGGAAAGGCGCCTGCGTAGGGGCCGGTTCCCGGTGCCGCTACGGCGGCTACGCCAGCTGCCGCTCCACAGAAAAACCCGGTCTGAGACGAGTTTAACTCGAGCCTAAAACGCCAATAATATAGAATAGAACAGGGTATAAGCGGTTACAAGCCGGGAGGCAACGCCGTATTCAACGCAGGCCCGCCAGCATTTCACGGTGGAAAGGAGGCCGTTATGAGCGATGTCGAGAGTTGTCTCGAGTGTGGGATTCCCAGGCAATTCGTGGATAATCACACGTGGGCGGGGGGCGGTTTTATCGTGCAGAGCAGCAATCGCTCTCACCGCATGGTGCTGATCGAAAGCGACAACCTGGACGGCCTCTTCAGGGGAATCGAGGAGATTATCGATCTTCCCATCGAGCGCATCGTCATCGAGACCAAGCGGCGCGCTACCCGTGAATATATCGACCGCCTGGTGCCAGACGACCTCAAGGAAAAAGCCATCAACAAGGAGTTGGACATGAAGGTGATGATCGACGCCAACAACGCCGTGGCGCGCATCATGGGATACGGGGATGTCTCCCTGGTGGGATACCGTTATGAGCGCGACGATGACGATTATCTCAAGCAGCGGGTGCGCGAACCCTATTCGGTCCCCCTCTGGTGCGGGGATATGGCCGGCGCCGTGGAGGCCATAACGCGCAGGGACAACGACGTGAACTACACGTTCCTGGAAGATGACACCATCGAGATAACCGCCGTACCATCAGAACATCCTCCGCAGTTCCAGGACAGGTTGCAGCTCAGGAAGTACCCCCTTCGCGAAGGCGACGTGACGCTGGAGCGGTGCGGGAGTTGCGGCGGGCCCTCCGCTCTTGCCTCTTTCGCGTGGCAGCTGGAGCGGGGGGTTATCGTGGATAAGGTCACAGGTCGGCGCGTCGCCATGCTGGGACCTGCCTACCAGGAGGCGGTCTTCGACGAGCTGGAGAGGGAGCTGGGCGAGGAGATACCCCGTGTTATCGTGGAAGCGCAGCGCCGCTTCGTCAAATCCGGTTTTTTCAAAGCCACGGAGATAGGGAACAAGGAGCAGTTCCGGAAGCTCCTCGCGCTCCGCGGCCTGGGGAACCTCCGCTCCCTCCAGACAAAGAAAGACAAGTTGCGTATGGTGCTGGAAAACCCTGCCATGCACCTCATGATCATCGGCCTCATACAAGGATATTTCGAGGTGATCAGCGGTACGGGTTCCAGGGCGGAATGGGAAGTCTCGGACGACGGTGTCCTGAACCTGGAGATCCATGCCGTCTGCTAAGCCGCTCCCCCGTTTTCCACCAGGGTGGTATGCCCTCAACTCCTGGAGGCAGCGCGCACGGGAAGGGCGGAGCGGAAGATGCGCAGGTCGGTGGCGTCGAATGTCCGTAAGGCGAAAAGCGCACCCAGGTAGCAGGCCACGAAGGTGAGTACCAGCCCGTAGAAGGGGAGGATGCCACGCAACGGCAGGCATACCAGCGCTCCCGCCGCGGCCGCCAGCGCCGGTTTCCAGTTACCCAGCAGGCGCGGGTCTATGCGCATATGCTTCCAGGCGAAGAAAAGGGTGGTGGCCAGCAGGCACACTTCGGATATCAACGTGCTCACTGCCGCTCCCACGAATCCCATGACCGGCGCCAGCCCCAGGCACAGCATCACGTTGATCCCCGCGCAGGTAAGGATGGCGTAGACGCTTAAACGGTGCTTGTAGTGCGCGTTCATGAGATCGATGAGCGGTATGTAGGTGAAGCTGAAGAGGGGTATGGCCGCCAGGATCCACAGGGCGGACCTCGCTTCCAGGTACGATTCGCCATAAACGGTGGAGAGCAGCTGCGGCGCGAAGAGCGCCAGGATCACGCAGAAGGGAAGGCTCACGCAGGCCAGGTATTTCACCACCCTGCGGATGACCTCCCGGTGGCGACCGTCGGCGGACCTGCCTATCCTGGCAAGAAATGGAAATATGGCGTTCATGCAGGTTGCCGGGACCACGGCCATGGCCCAGACGATGCGGTAGGCGGAGCTGAAGAGGCCGGCCTGGTAATCTCCCTTGAAGGCCGAGATCATCACCGTGTTGGTGTAGCCGAAAAGGAAGGTCACCAGGCCGATGACTCCGAAGGGCAGGGCGCCTGTGGCCATTCTCTTCCAGAAGGTTAGGTCGAAGGAGAAGACGGGTTTACCCATCCTGCGAGTGAGGATGAGGAAGTCCACTCCCATGGAGACGACGGCCCCCAACATGAGGGCGTAGGAGATGCCCACCAGCCCGTAGCCCTTGAAAAGGAGCAAGGTTCCCACCCCGAAGGTGAGGAGGATATCCACCAGGTCCGATATCGCCTGGTACTTCATCACCTCGAAGGCCTGGAAGATGGCGTCGAAGAAGCGCCGCAGTCCCGTGAAGACCACGTAGCTCAACCCGATGAGGAAGAGGGGAAGGCGCGTATCCGCGGAACGCGAGGAAAGGGCGATGATGGCGTAGATGATGCCCATGCTGGCAAGCCCGGTGACCAGCCTGAGCACGGTGAGGTCCCCCATGTAACGCGCCACCTGCTTCCGGTCGGCAGCGAGTTCCCTCACCACCAGCTTGGGCAGTCCCATCTCCCCCACGATGAGGAGGATATAAGCAAGGGATAGCGCGAAGGAATAAGCCCCGAACCCTTCCGTGCCCAGCTTGCGTGCGACGAGCACGGTGAAGACGGGCATGAGCACGGCGCGGAAGGTCCCGCCTCCCATGATCACCAGTATATTTCTTGCTATCCTCTTCGCGTCGTTCAAAGGTCCTTGTCTCCGCCCTGCAATTTGCGTCCTTTCCGGCGTGCGGGAACCTTCCCTTGGATAGATCTGCCCTCACTATCGCCTTCCCGCTCCCGCGGGACCAAGGGTCAAGTATGGAGTCCCGAATCTAAGATGTCAATCGGCTTTGTTTCGGAATACTTTTAGCGGAACCGGCAAAAATACATGTGATGCCAGGCTTCACTCTGTCCGAAGCAGGTTGGCCCTGGGGGCCGGGCGAGGGATATCGCAAGCGGCCTCCTGCCCGGCCATCTTGCGGGGGCGGAGGCGGCGATAGGGCATGCCTTGCGGAGGAGGGAAGGGGTCACTGGAGACCGCGCGTCGCGGAGCGAGCCCTATCCCCCGGCCCGGCCCGGAAGAAGGAAGGAGAATCATTCACCTGCGGGGGATGGATGCGGCGAAGGCCCGTCCAGAGGGCCGAGACGCACTCCATCCCCAGGAACGACCCCTCTCAGACATAAACGCGGTTTGACCCCAAAGTATGTCTGGGGAGGGTCAAGGGAGGGGCGGAGCCTCTCCCTTGGTCTTTTACCTTACTGGATCAGGCCCCTGCGCGCCATCCAGAGAAGTATGCGATGGCCTATATCGCCGTGGTTGAAGAACGCCAGGGTGCCGTGGTACATGCCGGGACGCATGCGTTTCAGGGACCAGAACAGCTTTCCGGAAAACTGGGGCACCACGTAGAGGCGCCTCTTTTCCACCGCCTTGACCACTGCGGCCGCCACCTGGTCGGCGGTCATCCTCGCGTACTGGAAGGTGGTCTGGGAGAACTCCCTTTCGAACTCGTCCGTGTAGCGCATGTCCTGCAAGAGGTTGGTGTTGAAGAACATGGGACAAACCACGGTGACCCCTATCTTGGAGGGAGCCAGCTCGCTCCTGAGCGTTTCGGAAAGAGCGATGACCGCCGCCTTGGTGGCGTTGTATGGGGCCATCTCCAACAGGGTCAGCAAGCCCGCAGCCGATGCCACGTTGACGACGTAGCCTCCCCCCTGAGCCTTCATACGGGGGACGAAGTAATGGCACCCGTAGAGCATTCCCCAGAAGTTGACGCCGAAGACCCATTCCCAGTCCTCAAGGGGGATATCGCCCACGAAGCCCACAGATACCACGCCAGCGTTGTTCACCAGGACGTCCACCCCACCCCAGCTCCGGAAAAAATGTTCGGCCATGGCCTCCACCTCTTGCGGCCTGCTCACATCGAGACGGTAGGCCTCGCCGTCCCCGCCCTTCTGCCTCACCATCTCCAGGGTTTCCCGCGCCGTTTCCTCGTTGATGTCCGCGACCCCTATGCGACATCCCCTGGACGCCAGGGCCAGCGCCAGCGCCCGCCCCAGCCCGGACCCCGCTCCCGTGACGACCACCCTCTTGCCATCCACCTTGTACATGGGACACCTCCCTCCCCGCAGCTTGTAAACAACGTATACGATGCGGTGGCCAAGCAATCCGCACGAAGTATCATCCCTTGGAACATCATGCTCTCATTACCTCATTGATTAATTCCTTCTCCCCTTCTCCCAAACGGTTTAAACCCATTTATAATAGCTACGTGCTCCAAGTTCACGAGCATGGTCCGCACTGGTGGAAGCGCTGCCTCTCGGCGCCGGCCACGACAGTCAAGGAGGGAGAGCCGCATGGACCGCGAAGAGGCGCTTGCCCTGCTGCATGCCAACCTCAAGTCCGAAAACCTGCGCAAGCACTGCTACGCCACGGAGGCGGTGATGCGGCGGCTGGCGCGCGAGCTGGGGGAGGACGAGGAGACGTGGGGGCTTGCCGGCCTGCTCCACGACCTCGACCTGGAGCTCACCGGCAACGACATGTCCGTGCACGCGGAAAAGGCCGCCTCATTGCTCGCGGAAAAGGGCGCGCCCGCCGCTATGGTAGACGCCGTGCGCATGCACAACGCCGAGGGGCTGGGCCTGGGCGAGAGGACCACCGTCTTCCAGCACGCCCTTGCCGCCGCGGAAACGGTGACCGGCCTCATCGCGGCCGCCGCGCTGGTGCTTCCGGATAAGAGGCTCGCGGGGGTCAAGGTCAGCTCGCTGCGCAAGCGCATGAAGGAGAAGGCCTTCGCGCGGGGCGCCCGGCGGGAGGTTATCCTCGAATGCGAGCAAGCCGGCCTCTCGTTGGACGCCTTCCTGGCGCTGGCCTTGGAGTGCATGCAGGAGATCTCGGACCAACTGGGCCTTTAGGAACCTCGCGCGGTTCGCTCCCTTCCCAACCTGCGGCGCGCATTGCCGCCGGCGCTCAGTGTCCCCGCGTAACGGGGAAAGTTGAGACGGGCTGTGCAGGGCCGCGATGGGACGGTCACGGCTCCTGCATCGCCAGGAGAACGGTGGCCAGGGCCGCTATGCCCTCTCCTCGCCCGGTAAAACCCATGCCTTCCGTAGTGGTGGCCTTTATGCCCACCTGCTCGGGGGGAACCCCGAGGAAAGCAGAGATGCGGGACCGCATTTCCGGGATATGGGGGGAGAGGCGCGGTTCCTGGGCCACCACCACGCAGTCGACGTTCACCACGCGGTACCCTTTCTCGGAGACGAGGCCCATCACCTCCTCCAGGAGGACGAGGCTGGATATGTCCCGGTAAGCGGGATCGGTGTCCGGGAACCTTTCCCCGATGTCCCTCTCCCCGCAGGCTCCCAGCAGGGCGTCCATGAGTGCGTGCACGAGCACGTCGGCGTCGGAATGGCCGGCCAACCCGCGCTCATGCGGTATTTCCACCCCGCCCAGGACCAGCCTGCGCCCCTCCTGAAAAGCGTGGGCATCAAGTCCCAGTCCCACCCGGTAAGGCAACTTCCAGACCTCCTCTCTCCAGAAGGGCCTCGGCCAGAATGAGGTCGCTGGGATAGGTTATCTTGAGGTTGGTCAGCTCTCCCTCCACCACACGCACACGGTAGCGGTATCTCTCGAGGAGCGCGGCATCGTCCGTGGCCCACACCCTCTCCCGGTACGCGCGCTCGTGCGCATCCAGGAGGGCGGCGGCGCGAAAGCACTGCGGCGTCTGCACCGCCCACAGACGCCTCCTGTCCGGGGTCCTCAATACCCAGCCTCCCTCCACCTCCTTAACCGTGTCCACCACCGGCACGGCGGATATAACGCCCTCACAATCCGCGTCCCGTAGAGCTTTCAATGTCTTATGGAATAATCTGGGGGTTGCCAGCGGGCGTGCACCGTCATGGACCACGATATATTCCGCTCTCGAGGAAAGCGTGCGCAGCGCGTTGCATACGGATTCCTGCCTCCACTCGCCTCCCGCCACCACCGCCGATACTTTCCGCAGGCCGTAGGAGGCGATTATCTCTCGCTCCGTCCGCTGCAGCTCCTCCTGGTTCACCACCAGGATTATCTCGCCTATCTCCTCCACGGCCTCCAGGTTGAGCAGGGAGCGCGCGAGAACGGGGATCCCGGCCAGCTTGATAAATTGCTTTCCCTCCGGAGCACCGATCCTCTCGCCGCGGCCCGCGCCTGCCACCACCGCCGCCGTCCCCAAGGTCATGCGCCCCTCCCCTTCAATGCCGCGAAAATCATCCTGCCCGCCGGCGTCTGGAGAATGCTGGTAACGGTCGCGCTCACCTCTTCGCCGATGAACCTCTTCCCTCCTTCCACCACCACCATGGTGCCGTCATCCAGGTAGCCGACCCCCTGGCCAGTCTCCTTTCCTTCCCGGATGAGGGAGACCGCGAGCGATTCGCCGGGCAGGACCACCGGCTTCAAGGCGTTAGACAGTTCGTTTATGTTCATCACCCGCACTCCCTGCAACTCGGCGATCTTGTTGAGGTTGAAATCGGTGGTCATCACGGGCAGATTCATGGCCTTGGCGAGAGCCACCAGCTTGGAATCCACTCCGGACAGTTCCGGAAAGTCCTGTTCCTCTATGCGCACCTCGACCAGGTCCTGCCTCTGCAGGGCGTTGAGCACCTCGAGGCCCCTACGGCCACGGTTGCGCTTGAGGGGTTCCTCGGAATCGGCTATGGCCTGGAGCTCGTTGAGGACGAAGCGCGGCACCACCAGCTCGCCCTCCAGAAAACCGGAATAGCAGATGTCGGCTATGCGCCCGTCTATGATGACGCTGGTGTCCAGGATGCGCGAAGCCGTCTCCCTGGCGATCCTGCCCGGTGCAGTCGCCGTACGCGAGGGGCGGAAGAAATTGAGGAGGTCCTCCTTCTTCTGCACCGCGATGATGTAGCCGACCACCCCGCAAAATGCGTAGAGGATAAGCGCGAATACCCAGCCAGGGTACGTTCTGAAGAGGATCATCGAGGGCAAAAAAGCTATCAGGAACCCCGCGATAATGCCTACCGCCCCCATCAGGAGGTCGGTTCCGGGAATATCCTGGATGGCGACCTCAAAACGGTTGAGGAGTCTCGCGGTGTACCTACCGGCGGCCCCTCCCATCACGAACCCCAGACCCACGCAGACAAGAATAGAAACTATGAAGCCGATGACCGAATACGTGGGATCCAGCTTCTGTAGGTAGGACCTATCCAACAGTTCCCCGAGCTCGTAGCCCCCGATGCCTCCGACGAACATAAAGATAAGCCGGACGACCAGGACTACCATTGATCCCCTCTACCCCTCAGGGTTGGCAACCCTCCTTTCGCCGCTTTTCCGACCTCCCCCGGGGAGGTTCCGCTCCCGGCTCCCGCGGATGATGACGATGATGAAATGCGGTGCCGGCCTAACTTATGAATCTATGGTTAAGGATAGGCGAAGGCCTCAGCCCGATCAAGACGCAGAGTCGAAAACATCCTCTATCATGCGCAGCGCCTCGTCCACCTCCACCTCCACGGCGTACATGAGCTCGCTGGCCAGTATCTCCCGCGCCTGGCTCAGCATGCGTTTCTCACCGGAGGAAAGGCCTCTCTCCATGTCCCGCAAGGTGAGGTTGCGCACCACCTCCGCCACCTGGAATATATCGCCGCTCCTGAGCTTGTCGCGGTTCTTCTTGTAACGGTGGTTCCAGTTGCTGGGCATGGGGGTGCCCTCCGCCCCGAGCACCTCGAAAACCTTGTCCACTTCCTCCCTGCCGATCACCCGGCGCAGCCCCGCTTCCGCGGTACTGTCCGCAGGCACCATGACTTTGAGGTTCCCCTGGCACATCCGGAGAACGAAATATTCCCGCGTTTCCCCGCCCACGGCCGTCTCCGAGATCTCCTCGATCACCCCCGCCCCATGCTGAGGATAGACTACCACGTCTCCAACACGAAACATCCTCATCACCTCTCCAGACATACCAGGTGGCTCCAACCCGTTCCGTTCAAAGGCGGAATTCTCGGGGTGATTCTGTGAGGCTTGCTCTCACAACGCCACGTTCGTAAGAATCTCCAGCTTCATTTATGTTCAGCCCTTCGCCCATTGCAGGACTGATTTTTGCGATCCGGTAATCAGGTCAGGCTGTAAACACCCAGCGTGCGTATGCGGTCGTTTTCCCTTTCCAGGACACTCTTGAAATCCAGGTCGAGGAGACAGCATATCGCTGCCAGGTAAAAGAGGGCGTTCCCCAGCTCCGTCTCGATCACGTCAGCGCAATTCTGGCAAAGCCCGCCCTCTATATGACTCTTAACGTAGTCGGCCACGTGGGAAAAACTTACGTCCTCGGGCAATTCCTGCTTGCTGGCCTCGACGCGCAGGCACCCGCAACTGGTTACCGTCTTGGCCAACGCTCGGTTCACCCTGGTGGCGGCGTCCTGAAGCTTGGTCATGACATCGAGAATGCTTCGGTTGCGGACGAGGAATTCCGACACCGTCTTCTGGAAATCGGCGCAATCCGCTTCCCGCATTCTTACGACCTCCATGATCCCGCTAGTGAATATTATATGTTTGCGGTTTCGGGGGTGTCAAACCGTGCACTACCTGGCAATATATGGTATTTCATTGTTATCCGTCATGAGGGTGCGGAGGTGGCACGGGGTTGCAGGGACTTTCCCGCTCAGACATACCTTTCCACCAGCGAAGCCTCGGCTATGCGGCGCAACCCCTCCTTGATTGCGCGTGCTCTCGCTTTCCCTACTCCTTCCACGCCCTCAAGCATTTTTTCCGAGGCCTGCATTATGCTGTGCATGTTGCCGAAGCTCTTCACCAGTTTTTCTACCACCGACGTGGGGAGGCGGGGGATGCGCTCCAACATGCGGTAACCGCGGGGGCTCATGGTCCTGTCCAGCTCGTCGTGCGCCCCCGAGTAGCCTATGGCCTGGGCAATGTTGGTGAGTTGCAGAAGATCCTCGTCACTCAGGCTTGCCAGGCTCCTCTCTGCCGCCTCCGCCGTTTTTCCCCTTTCCTCGACCATGTAGTCGCGGATTATATTCCTCTTCTCCCTCTCCACGCCGGTCATCAGCTCCTCCAGTTGGAGTTCGATGAGCCTGCCCTCCCTTCCCAGCTCCGCCAGGTAAACCTGGATCTCATCGGCTATCCTCTGCATCATCTCCGCTCTCTGCAACACGCTGACCACGTCCTGCAGGGTCACCAGGTCCTCGAATTCCAGCGCGCTCAAGGTCGCGGTCACCTGGTCCAGCCGAGACTTGTACTTTTCCAGCGTCTGCAGCGCTTGGTTGGCCTTGCTGATAAGGACTCGTACCGGTACAATCACGTGGCTCCAATCGCCCTTGTACATGGTAACTCTTTCCATGCGCTCGGAAACGGCGATGACCAGTTTTCCGGTCTGGCGGGCGACCCTTTCGGCGGTACGGTGGCGGGTCCCGCTCTCGGAGGTGGGTATGGAAGGTTCGGGAACCAGGTGCACGTTGGCCAGCCTGATGCGCGAGAGGCTCTCATCCACGATTACCGCTCCGTCCATCTTCGCTACCTGGTATAAACTGGCAGCGCTGAACTCACAGTCGATGTTCACCCCTCCGTTGACCACCGCCAGCACCTCTTCGCTGTCCCCCACCACGATCAGGGCGCCCAGGTGCGAGGCGATTATCCGCCCCAGGGCTTCCCTCAGTTCCGTGCCCGGGGCAATCCCTCTCAGCAATGCAAGCCGATCACGGTCTTTACGCTGCTTCTCCATGCGCCTCCCACCACGACCTTTATAATTGCAGCTTTTCCCCGCAAGGCAGTGGGGCATCACGCTATAGCCTCGCCTTTATCATGGTTGCCTTGCTTGGCAAGGCGGCCGGTCCGGATCCTCGCAGGGCACGGTCGCGGGTCCACGAAACGACCCAAACTTGCCTACGAATAATTTATATCACACCTCTTTTATCCGGGAAAACAACGCGGGGGGCGGCGCCGCGCCCTTAAGCCACGTCGAACGCTGCCAGTGCCTGCCGGACATCTCTTACCCTGATCAGTTTCGCGGGCACGGCGGCGAGCCCCCGCCGTGCCCGGTCCGACACCACCACCGAAGAGAAACCGAGGCGCGCCGCCTCCCGCAGGCGATCTTCAAGTTTGGAAACCGGCCTTACCTCGCCGGTGAGGCTGACCTCCCCGATAAAGACGGCCTCGCGTGGGAGGGTGCGATCCTGTCGCGAGGACGCTATGGCCATGCAAACACCGAGGTCCAAGGCCGGCTCGCTTACCCTCAAGCCTCCCGTAATACCGACATAGACGTCCCGGTCCGCCAACTTCACCCTTGCCTTGCGCTCGAGCACCGCCACGTCGATGGCCAGGCGTCGATGGTCCATGCCCGTGGAAACGCGCTTGGGCGTGGGCAACCTGGTGGGTACGACCAGGGCCTGTACCTCCACCACCAGGGGGCGCCTTCCCTCCATGATCACCGTCGCCGCCGTCCCGGACACCGGCTCATCCCTGCGGTCCAGGAAGTACTGGGAGGGGTCCTCCACCTCCCGCAGGCCGCCGTCGGTCATCTCGTAGATGCCTACCTCGCTCACCGACCCATAACGGTTCTTCACCGCGCGCAGGATGCGCATGGCATCGAACCTCTCTCCCTCGAAGTAGAGCACGCAGTCCACCATGTGCTCCACCAGCCTGGGTCCCGCCAGGATGCCCTCCTTGGTGACGTGCCCTACGAGAAAGACCACCGTCCCCGTCTCCTTCGCCAGAGCCTGGAAGCGGAAAACGCTTTCCCTCATCTGGTTCAACGCACCCGGCGTGGAATCGACGTCGCGGCAGCGCATGGTCTGGATGGAGTCGACCACCATGACTTCGGGAGACATCTTCTGCGCCGCTCCCAGCACGGCTTCCACGTCCGTCTCGCAGAGCAGTAAAAGCTCCGGGTGAAGGCTCCCGATCCTCCTGGCACGGGAGCCGATCTGGGCCGCCGACTCCTCCCCGCTGACCATGAGCACCCTGGCCCCCCTCGCCGCCAGCGAGAAGGCCGCCTGGAGCAGCAGGGTGGACTTCCCGATGCCCGGCTCTCCTCCCAGCAGGACCAGTGAACCCGGCACGGCACCTCCACCCAGCACGCGGTCGAACTCGGGCATGCCGACCATCAGCCGGGGGCCTTCGCTCTCCACGCTGTCCATGCGCACCGGCTCACGGCCGCCGGCGTGGGCTCCGGCCGCCGTGTAATGCTTGCTCTCTTTCTCCATGGTCCCGAAACTGCCGCAGGCCGGGCATCTTCCCAGCCATTGCGCCGAACCTTCCCCGCACTCCGAGCACAGATATAAGGTCCTTTCCTCCTTCATCCCATCCGCCTTCCTTTCCCGGACAGCCGCCTTTTTCGTGCCACGACAGCCACGTCCGTGCGTAGCTCGACTGACCTGCGTCCGAAGCCGCACTTACCGCCCGCATCCTGCCATGCCCCGATTATATTTCCCGGCAGTGTCATTCCCGGGAAACACTTCCGCCCCGCCGGGCCAAGCACAGCCTTCAGCGCCGCGGGGAGGTTACCCGCGTCGCCGTTCGTGCAAGGCACCCCCTCCCCATAAAGGGAATTACCATTGATTGGTATTTTTCTCACGCACCGGTCATTTCCTTATTGTCGCTACTTTCCCTTCACCTCTTCCCCTGAGCTCTTCCGTCTCACATGTCGTGGGATTTGCTCAGGGGTATTTTAACTTTCCCCTCTCTTCCCCTTCTTGCCCCTTTGCCGGCTTTTCTGACGTCTTCGAGCACCCGGCCAACCACGTACTTGCAACATCATTCCCTGGGCTCCCTTCCCCGTGTCCCGAAGTTCCTTTCCGGAAGAAAGAGGGATCTCCACCCCACTTGCCCGGAGAAC
>CAKZMC010000019.1 GCA_937128055.1 uncultured Actinomycetes bacterium
TGCGCACCGTGGGGCTCATCGGGTTCCTGGCCCTCTTCGAGGCCTGGCGGGTGCAGTTTCCCTGGGGGAGGCCCCTGCGGCTGGGCATGGCCGCGCTGCTCTGCATCCTGGCCATCCGCCCCGTGCCGGAAGCGGTATGGATATTCCTCGTCGGAAGCCTCCTGGGACGCGTCTTTTACCGCGTGCAGCGCTCGGAAGAGGGAGATTTCCAGCACATCATCCAGCGCACCTACATCGTGGCGCTGGCGGGGCTGGCCTACCGGCTGGTCGCCTTCCTGGGCTGGGAATACTCCTGGAATGCCTATCCACCCCACTTCGTCCTGGAGGCCACCCCCGACAAGTTCTACTTCACCTACTACAACCCCGTGGTCATGCACCGCGAACTGGTCTTCACCGTGGCTTTTCTGGTCATGGCCCTGGTTTTCTACCTGGGTGAGATGATTACGTCGACCATGGAGACGAGCATAGCCGACCGGGTAAGCTGGAAGGCGGTGCTCCCCCAGCACGTGCGCCAGACCCTGCCGGTTTACCTTTCCATCACCGGGGCTGGGGCGCTGATGGCCCTCTACTTCCCGAGGATTCCCTGGGTGAACTTCCTGGTCTTCTTCATACCGCTGCTGCTGGTGCGCGCCGAGTCCAACCGTGACAAGGAACTCGATGACAGGTTCTTCCAGACCATGCGCATCATCGGCGATTCCTTCGATCTGTCGCGCGGCATCCCCGGCCATAGCGGTCGGGTGGCCAACCTGGCGGTGGAGGTGGCCAGGGAGATGGGTGTCTCCGCCAGGGAGATCCGCGACATCCGCTACGCGTCCGTGCTCCATGACATAGGGCGCATAGAGACCGGCGGCGAGATGAATGAGGCGGAACATGCCCTGAAAGGCGCCCAGGTGATGGAGGAGGTGCCGCGCCTCCGTTCCCTGGCCCATCTCGTCCGCCATCACCACCCCACATTAGAGGAAGGGACCGCGCGGCTCCCGCTGGGCACGAAGATAATCGGGGTGGTTAGCGATTACGATGTCATGACCAACCATCCTGCGCGCAGGCTTTCCCCGCGGGAAGCCCTGGAGGAGATGGGGCTGGAGCGCGGGGATAAGTACGATTCCATGGTGTTGCGGACCCTCTCCCAGGTGGTGGAGGCGCAGGCCCGGGCGCGGCGCAGGCCGGAGAGGGAGATCAAGCAGAAGGCCAAAGTCCTCGAGGAGGAAGAGCTCAAGGAAAGCCTCGAGGAAATCTTCGGAGAAGAGGAATAAAGAGCCGCGAGGACCGCGCGTGCCAGCCTTTGGTAGCAGCCTTCCCGCCAGCGCACCCCTTTTTCGCCTGCCTTGGCGGGATGCCGGGAAGGCATCCAAGAGATGCAGTTCAAGTGAGCCGCAAAAACGCATGGGATGATTTGGTATTTCTCCTGAGGGAGTGCGTGCCGGCGCCCGCAGGCGGCGCGTGGCGCCCCCTTCCTGATAAGATATAGATGCCGGCACGGCGCGGGCGCTCCCTGCAAGCGCCCGGGAAAGAGGCGCGCCGGCGGGAAGAGCCGTGTCGCAGGGACAGCGGGAGAAGAGGAGAGGAAAGGAAAAGGGGCGAGAGGATTGCTTAAGGCGCTGGGCAAGGTCTTGCGCATGGGAGAGCGCAAGAAGCTGGAACAGCTCGCGGAGGTTGTCCAGCTGGTGAATTCGCTGGAGTCCGAGGTAGAGGGCTTGAGCGACGGTGAGCTACGCGCCAAGACGGGCGAGTTCAAGTCCCGCATGGAGAGGGGGGAACCCCTTGACGAGCTCCTCCCGGAGGCTTTCGCCGTGGTGCGGGAGGCGGCGGTGCGCACCCTGAAGCAGCGCCATTTCGACGTGCAGATACTGGGCGGCATCGTCCTCCACCAGGGAAAGATAGCGGAGATGAAGACCGGCGAGGGCAAGACCCTGGTAGCCACCCTCCCCGTTTACCTGAACGCCCTCGAGGGCAAGGGCGTGCACGTGGTCACCGTCAACGATTACCTGGCCAGGCGCGACAGCGAGTGGATGGGGGTCGTCTACCGCTTCCTCGGCCTCACCGTGGGGCTCATCCAGGCCCAGATGCCCAAGGATCAGAAAAGGAGGGCTTACGCGGCAGATGTCACTTACGGGACCAACAACGAGTTCGGGTTCGATTACCTGAGGGATAACCTGGAAATCGGCCTGCAGGGCATGGTGCAGCGCGGGCACCATTACGCCATCGTGGACGAGGTGGACTCCATCCTCGTCGACGAAGCGCGCACCCCGCTGATCATCTCGGGGGCGGCGGAGGAGTCCGCGCGTCTCTACCGCCAGTTCGCGGGCGTCGCCCCGCGGCTCAAGCTGGGCGATGATTACGAGATAGAGGAGAAAACGCGCACCGTCTCCGTTACCGAGAAGGGCATCCACAAGGTGGAGTCGCTGCTGGGAGTGGACAACCTCTACGATCACCTCAACACGCCCCTGGTGCATCACCTACAGAACGCCCTCAAGGCGAAGGAGCTCTACCGCAGGGACGTGGACTACGTGGTCACCAAAGGCCAGGTGGTCATCGTGGACGAGTTCACGGGGCGCCTCATGCCCGGCCGGCGCTGGAGCGACGGCCTGCACCAGGCCATCGAGGCCAAAGAGGGGCTGAGGGTGAGGCAGGAGAACCAGACGCTGGCCACCATCACCCTGCAGAACTACTTCCGCATGTACGAGAAGCTGGCGGGCATGACCGGAACGGCGGCCACGGAGGCGGCGGAGTTCGAGGAGATCTACGGCCTGGAAGTGGTGGTCATCCCCACCAACCTGCCCATGATCCGCACCGACCACAACGACGTCATCTACAAGACGGAGGAGGCGAAGTTCAAGGCGGTGGTGGAGGACATCGCGTCCTGCTACCAGCGGGGGCAGCCGGTGCTGGTGGGGACCATATCCATCGAGAAGTCGGAACGCCTCTCCGCCATGCTGAAAAAGCGGGGCATACCCCACCAGGTGCTCAACGCCAAGCACCACGCGCGCGAGGCGGAGATCGTGGCCCAGGCGGGAAGGTTGAAGACGGTGACTATCGCGACCAACATGGCCGGCCGCGGCACGGACATCATGCTGGGAGGGAACCCGCGCATGCTGGCGCAGCGCGAGCTCCTGGGCAAGGTGGAGATGGACGAGGAGGCCTGGTGGGGGATGCTCGAGGAGGCGGGGATTTCCCGGGAGGAATGGGAGCGGAAGCTCCAGGAGGTCACCTCGCGGTGCGAGGAGGAAAAGAGGCAGGTAATCGAGCTGGGAGGCCTTTACGTCCTGGGCACGGAGCGCCACGAGGCCCGCCGTATAGATAACCAGCTCAGGGGGCGTTCAGGGCGCCAGGGAGACCCGGGCCTGTCGCGCTTCTACCTCTCCCTGGAAGACGACCTCATGCGCATTTTCGCTTCCGGGACGGTGGCCTCGCTCATGGACCGCCTGCGCTTGCCAGAGGACCTTCCCATCGAGAACAGGATGGTCACGCGGTCCATCGAGACGGCGCAGAAGAACGTGGAGGCCAACAACTTCGAGGTGCGCAAGAACCTCCTCAAGTACGACGACGTCATGAACACGCAGCGGGAGGTGATCTACGGGGAGCGGAGGCGCATCCTGGAGGGCGAGGACATCCATGCCCGGGTGGAGGAGATGATCGAGGAGGTCATCGGGGCCGCCCTTGAGAGGTACCTCGACCCGAACGTGCATCCCTCCGAGTGGGACCTCGAGGGGCTGTTCCGCTACCTGGCAACCATCTACCCGGTCACCTTCACGCCCGAGGAGATCGACGTTGACAGGGTGACCGTGCAAGCCCTGCGCGAAGCGCTATGCGAGGATGCCCGCGAGTCCTATAGCGCGCG